>NZ_JAUOET010000008.1:0-162234 GCF_031932075.1 Shewanella sp. SP1S2-4 | reverse complement strand
TGAGTTAGTTGAGGCGCATGAAGTTCACAGATTAAAGCATTCAATCGCAATTTACCGCAGCCGATTATGCGATATTTCATGGTTTATGCGCTGCCTTAATGAACCGATAGCAAGACAAGCAAATCAAGAAGATAAATGTACAGGTCGTTTCTGGGAAGGTCGCTTTAAATCGCAAGCCCTGCTCGATGAAGCCGCTGTGTTAACTTGTATGGCCTATGTTGATTTGAATCCTATTAGAGCGCAACTGGCTGATACACCAGAACAATCCGACCATACCAGTATTCAGCTGCGTATTCGGGCCGCATTAAAAGGTGAGCAACCTAAAAATCTACTGCCTTTTATCGGTAATGAGCGCGACAACCAGCCCAATGGCATTGCGTTTTTATTATCGGATTACCTTGAATTGGTCGATGATACAGGTCGAATTATTCGAAGTGATAAACGTGGGGCAATCAGTATAAATAGCGCTAAGTTACTGGCAAGATTAAATATCCCACATGACAATTGGCTCAAGCTCACCACTGAGTTTGGCAAGCTATTTCATGGTCCGGTGGGTACGCTGCAAGCACTCACTGATTACTGCGAACATCTAGAAAAGCGACGACGGCACTTTGCGGCAAGCTGTCAGCACTTTCACAGCAACTAACTGTAATACTGCTTAACCAAACCAATCACTGCCCATTTGTTTTATTGGGTGGGTTAGCATGTCTTAAATACACTATTTTTAATGAGTTAGCTCATTTTTATGCCTTAGCTTTAGCCCTTCAACTTTTGATGAATCTCATTTAAGCAATTTTAGCTCGTACAAGTTGTAGACAAACCAAAAGTGCATTATGTTGTTGATCTAAAATGGGTGGCCAGATTTTTAGCCTTTTATCGGTAATGAATGTGACAACCAGCCCAATGGCATTGCGTTTTTATTATCGGATTACCTTGAATTGGTCGATGATACAGGTCGAATTATTCGAAGCGACAAACGAGGTGCTATCAGTGAAAATAGCGCCAAGTTACTGACAAGATTAAATATCCCCTATGACAATTGGCTCAAACTCACTACTGAGTTTGGCAAGTTATTTCATGGCCCTGTGGGTACGCTGCAAGCACTCACTGATTACTGTGAACATCTAGAAAAGCGACGACGGCACTTTGCCGCAAGCTGTCAGCACTTTCACTGCAACTAACTGTAATACTGCTTAACCAAACCAATCACTGCCCATTTGTTTTATTGGGTGGGTTAGCATGTCTTAAATACACTATTTTTAATGAGTTAGCTCATTTTTATGCCTTAGCTTTAGCCCTTCAACTTTTGATGACTCTCATTTAAGCAATTTTAGCTCGTACAAGTTGTAGACAAACCAAAAGTGCATTATGTTGTTGATCTAAAATGGGTGGCCAGATTTTTAGCCAGATTTTTACAAGTTGTAGACAAACCAAAAGTGCATTATGTTGTTGAACTAAAATGGGTGGCCAGATTTTTATTTGGCCAGATTTTTATTTAGAACAAACGTAATGGATGTTGGATAATGGATAGCCAAATTACAGAGTTAAAAGATGTACCAGAAAGTCTTAGCAAGTTAGTAATTAATTACTGTGATCCTTTATTTCTTACTGAACGTCAAAGGGCCAACGAGAAAAATGTAGAGAAGGTTAACGGCACACTCACGTACATTAATTATAAAGGACAACTTTGGGGGGTTACTAACGCACACGTAAGTGATATGGAAAACTCTCAAAGAAAGTTGACTCTGTATGGGTTTGGAACACAACCTATTTGCCTTTCAGAAGTAAATGCTCATGGTGGTTTCAGAGCATTAAGACAAAATGGAGAAACGTCTAGGCCTGACATAGCTATTATTAAAATTTGCGAGACAGTCAAAAAAGTTCACTTTAATAGCAATTCTAGGAAGTCCATTTGCTTGGATGAATGGAAGTATCCAGACCATAGTGAGTCCCTTTCTACTCCAGTTGCATTTGGATTTCCAACTATTCATAAAACTGAGGATAAGTTGCAGACACAAAGCCCACTGGTTTTGGTTACTGGTCACACTTCAAGAAACTGGTCATTTGATAATGAAAAAATTACTTTACATGCAGGATTGCCCAATGATAGTGATTATTTTCTTAGTGGAATCAGTGGAGGTCCCATTTTTCATGCCGAAGATCGCGAGAGTAACCCTTTAATTATAGGGATAGTCTTCGAAGGGTTGCCCAGTAAACCGGAGGCAGAATCTCCTTTATTTGGATTAAATAATGTGGTGGTTACTGGTTACACGTTAACACCGGATATCTTTGATGGGTGGCTCCGCGAATTGAGGTTTGTAGATTAAAACATGCTCAATCATTTCCATACGCGATAAAAGGCCTTACGTTTAGACTAAGATACTTTTTCTAATGAATGTCAGACGAACTAGAGTGGTCGCACTAACTCATTTTTGTCCAAAATCGTGCTGCATAAGGCTTTTAAATCTACAGATTACGCTGATGCCAAAAAGGTGAGTCATGGTGATTTGCGAGACGACCGTCCGCCCCATGGACGGGGCGGTCGAGCATCCACGGATGGACTGGCTGCGAGTCGATGAGCGAATGCCATGGCAAACCTCTAAGTCGGGGCCTATGCATTCAGTTCTCAACAGCTTAAGTTATAAGTCACTCCATCTTACTATTCGTGCACATTTTCCAATGCACTTTTATCCCAAAGCGCTTTATGTATCTCTTTCAAATCTACTGGTTACGCTAGTGCTAAAAAGGCAAGCCAGAGAGTTATGCAAGATGGCAATCAGCCCCTGCCTCCAATAATGAATTTAACTTAAGCCGCTTCAGCTAGCGCAATACCTTGCTTAAAAACGCTTGGGTACGGGCTTCTTTGGGGTGGCTAAATAGTTCATCGGGTGGGCTAGATTCGACCACATAACCGCCGTCCATAAAGATCACTCGATCGGATACATCCCGTGCGAACCCCATTTCGTGGGTGACAATCACCATGGTCATGCCCTTTAATGCGAGGTCTTTCATCACGTCTAGCACATCGCCGACCATTTCTGGGTCGAGTGCCGATGTTGGCTCATCAAATAGCATCAAATCAGGTTCCATCGCTAATGCGCGGGCAATGGCAACCCTTTGCTTTTGGCCGCCAGACAAACTGGCGGGATAGGCATTGGCTTTGTCACTTAAACCAACCTGTGCCAATAGGTCGAGGGCTTTCGTTTCGGCCTGAGCGGGCGTCATTAGTTTTAGGCTAATGGGCGCTAAGGTGATGTTTTGAATGACGGTTTTATGGGGGAACAGGTTAAAGTTTTGAAACACCATGCCCACTTTTTGCCGCAGTTTATCTACGCTCGCATTTGGCGCTGTGATGAGTTGACCTTCAATCTCGATATCGCCTTGGCTTGGCTGCTCTAACAGATTAATACAACGCAAAAAGGTACTCTTGCCACTGCCACTTGGGCCGATCACACTCACCACTTCGCCCTGACGAATATGCTCGCTAATGCCCTTGAGCACTTGGTTATCGCCGAAGTTTTTATGCAGGTTGGTTATTTTAATCACTTTGTTTCAACCTCTTTTCAAATTTCGACAGCACAAATGTGAAGCTGTAGGTCAGGAATAGGTAGATGAGTGCGCAGGTAAATAACGGCACACTGTCCTCGAAGGTGCGGCTACGGATGATTTCACCGGCGCGCATAAGGTCGACACCACCGATAAAGCCAATAACGGCGGTTTCCTTGAGGAGCACGATAAATTCATTACCAAGTGCGGGCAGAATATTCTTGACTGCTTGGGGCAAAATAATCGACTTCATAGTCATCGCTTGGGATAAACCGAGCGAACGGGCCGCTTCGGTTTGACCTTTATCAACGGCTTGAATGCCTGCGCGGATTATCTCAGAAATATACGCGCCGCTATTGAGACCAAAGGCGATGATGGCGGCGGTGATTTTATCGACATCTAATGCTGAAAGTACGATGAAGTAAAGGATCACTAACTGCACAACCACTGGCGTGCCACGGATAACACCGACATAAAGATTGGCGGGGAAGCGGATATACCACTTAGACGACATCTTCATAAAGGTGGTGCCAATGCCTAACACTGCGCCTAATAACATGGCGAAGAAAGTGACGATCAACGTCACCTTCAAACCATTTAATATCAGCAGTATACCTATCATGCCGTCTTCGCCAATTGGGCTGAACAGCGAGCTGTTAATTGCGTCTATCATGCTGATATCACTTTATATGGGCAGAAACGAGCGTCTGATATTGGCCGTCGGCTTTCATCTTAGCCAGTGTTTTATTGATGCTAGCCAGCAGTTCAGGTTGCTCTTTTGATACGGCGAAGCCATAAAACTCAGCAGGAAAATCCAGCTTAATCATCTTTAATTCAGGATTTTTAGCCAGATAGTTAGCGGCAGGTTCGCTGTCGAATAACACTAAATCTACCTTGGCATTTTTAAGCTCCATAATGGCTTCGAAACCCGTATTAAAGGCGGTGATATTTTGGGTATATTTTTTCGACATGATGTCAGCGGTTGTGCCTAACTGCACCGCAAAGTGTTTGCCTTTAATATCTTCAAGCGTATGAATGCTATCGTTATCTTTGTTAACCAGTACCACTTGGGTCGCTTCGTAGTAAGGCTCTGAGAAGTTTACGTTGGCCTGACGTTCAGCGGTAATCGTCATGCCTGAGGCGATAAAATCAATCTTGCCCGAGTTAAGCGCGACGATCAGTGAATCGAATTTCATGTTTTCGACTTTGAGCGTCTTGCCGGCATCTTTAGCGATTTGCTTGGCCAGATCGATATCAAAGCCTTTGATTTCATCGCCACTTTGGCCGCCAACATATTCAAAAGGAGGGAAGGCGGCATTAGTGCCAACGACTAACACGTCATCGCTTTTTCCGCATCCAGCTAACAACAAGGTGGCAGTTAAGGTCAGGCCGCCTAATAACATGGATTTTTTCATTTAAGACTCTCTTATCGATTTCACTATCAGTGTGGCGACTATAGGCAGATGAGCATGTTGTGTCAATAATTATGCTTTTAATTTGATTAAAAATTCATTTTATTTTTACGGTTTTCAGTCGCAAGATTGAGGGCCACTGCTTTCCCGTACAAATTTGTGTATAAGTTGTTTTTTCTGGGTTGAATTCTTGTGCCTTGGTCTATATCTATTGTTACTGTTAGGTTTTTGGCTATCTGTACTTTTGTGGTGTTTATTAGCAGCATCTCAATGAGAGTGTCATAATTTGAACTATCGCCTATTATTCTTCGATTAAATTGGCTAGTTTAGCCGCTCTTTAACGGCAACCTTAGTTGGTGTTATTCCTATTTTATGCAGTTTAACCCTCTGGTTGATTTGATTATCAAACTAGAAACGATGTTTCAGGAGTCAAAAGTGAACTATTTCAACTCTGCATTAGTGTGTTTAGCCCTGTGCTTATCGAGTGCACTGCAGGCCGAAGAGCAAACTCAGTGGCATTACAGCTTAGGCAGCCATGATTTTGTGGTCGAGGATTCCCACACCTTAGGAGTGAATGCGAGTCTATTGTTAGAACATAAAACCCAAAGCGATATTTTGCTGACGGCGGCGCTGGATGCTTATATAGACATAGACGTCGATAAACTCGACCCTGACCATATCCCAGTGTGGTTTAAGTCCACCTATGCCGCGAGTGGTGAGTTGTATCGTATTAATCCTGAATTTTCATTGGGTTGGCAGTTCGACTTACAAGGAAAGCGTAATACTGTTAGCTCGGTGGAGAAACAAGCTAAGGTATTTCCTGGGCTTACAGCTAGCTTTGACGGGCAAGAATTACAGGCCCAGTTGAAGGCGGGAGCGGGTTATTACTATCTCGAAATCGATGACGATGTGCCTAGAACCCGAGGTTACGACCGTGGCGATTTTGGCAACGGTACCTTTGCTTATACCTTTATGGGAAGTGTAGGGGCTAATGTGACGCCTAAGCTACATATGCAAGTGGCCGCGCAGACATGGCAGGACGAGGGCAAATGGTTAGAGAATCAATATCGCTTTGAGCTGAGTTACCAAACCGATTTTTGGCGGCCTAACAGCATGCTCGTGTTGAGCGCCGAGCACACGCAATACAATTTAGACCACTATGCCAAAGTCGATATTAACTCGGCTGAGTATTTGCCTATTTTGCCATGGGATAGCGATACGCTAGTGCGTTTAAGCTTAGTGATCCCTTGGTAACAGAGTGTCACTTATGAGTTAAGTGTTTCTCGACTAAAGCAATCATGGCTTGAGCCGCGAAGGATAAGACTTGGTCCTTGCGCCAAAAGAGGGATAACTCCCAGCGCAGCTCGTCACTCGCCAGTGGGATATTTACGACGCCGGGTACACTGTAGCGCCGCGCGATGGAGCGCGGTAATACCATCACCCCTGTGCCCGCGGCGACTAAGGCAATACCGAAATCGGCTTGGCTAACGCGGGTGATGTTTTTAGGGACAAATCCGGCGTGTCGGCAGGCATTGAGCACTAATTGATAGAGGGTGTATTCGGTTTCGAACATCACCTGAGGGTCGGCACTAAGATCGCTAAACGATAATATCTGTCTGGTGGATAACGGATTTTCCTTAGGCAGCACCACTACCATAGGATCGTTAAACACGCGTATGCCGTCATAGCCCTCATCAAAATCAATAATCCCAGTAGCCAGTTCAATTTCGCCCTTTTGGATTGCCGCGGTTTGCTCTACACCGCCACGGACGAGTAAGTGCATCTCTATCTGCGGATATTGCTGGCGATATTTGGCAATAATCGGGGCAAAAATTTCGGCACTCCCTAGAGGAGCCAATCCGAGATTGAGTTCGCCCGCGGTTAAGCTGCGTTGGGCTGTGAGTTCAGCGAGCATGCGTTGTCGGCCAGCGAGTAACTCTTTGCCATGTCGATAAACAACTTCGCCCGCGGGCGTGAGTTTGACTTGGGTGCCGCGTTTACCGCGTTCGAGTAAGATGAGGTCTAGCTCCTCTTCCAATTGGCGTACGGCTTTTGATAGTGCAGGTTGGGTGAGATGGACTTTTTCGCTGGCTTTACCGAAGCCTCCAGCATCGACGATTTCGATAAAATAGCGGATAACTTTGAGGTCCATTAAGGTTCACCTTTAAATGTATTCTTAAAATTCATGAATTACATTCTTAATATTCATTTTTTTTATCAAATAGGCAAGCCTAGAATAGCTCTATAGAAAACTTTGTTCTAACCGAGAAAATCATGTCATTCCCACAAGCCGCAATACGTCAGTGTCGACATTGGGCTTTGTTATTAAGCCAAATTGGCCTCTTCTGTTTACTGTCCTTCGCATGTCACTGGTTCGCCACTTGGGCACATTCTCCTATTCCAGGGAGTGTGATTGGCTTAGGCATACTCTTATTTTTATTAGGTTTTAAACTCATTCCTGAAAATGCAGTGCAACTGGGTGCCGCTTGGTTGATTGGTGAGTTATTGCTGTTTTTCATCCCGCCAGTGATATCCGTTATTAAGTACGAAGGTTTGTTTGAGCAATACGGCACCAATATATTGTTCACTTTAGTGATGGGCAGTGTGTGTGTGATGTTTGGTACTGGCTTTGTGGTCGATAGAGTGTTTCGTTTTGAGCGCCAACTGAACATCAAAAAGCAAGCCCGTCGCCACGCTAAGGCGGCTTAGTTATGACTGACTCAAGAGTGGTGGATTTTGTGTTGTCGCAGACGGGATTAGCCTTATTCAGCTTATTGCTGACCATATTCTGTTACTTCGGTGCCAAGCGTCTCTATAAGTACCATAGAGTCTGGTGGTTAGCGCCCATAGTATTAGCGCCAATAGTGATTACCTTATTGGTGTTTAATCTTAAAATCCCGCTGCCAACCTATTTTGAATACACCCATTGGTTAATGGCCATGTTAGCGCCAGCAACTATCGCCTTTGCTTTGCCGATTTATCGTGAGCGTAACTTGATCCGCCAGTATCCGCTGACGATTGGTTTAGGCGTGATGGCGGGATTGTTTTTAGGGATGATGTCTTCTTGGCTGCTGGTGAAGTTTGTGCCTCTGCCGGTGGAGTTGTCTAAGAGTTTGCTGGTACGTTCGGTGTCGACGCCCTTTGCGATGGAGGCGACCAGTGCCTTTGGCGGCGTGCCTGAGTTGACGGCCATGATGGTGTTAATTACAGGCGTCATTGGCATCTTGGTGTGCGATCCCTTATTCAAATTTATGCGTATTCGTACTTCGTTAGGTAAAGGCGTTGCTCTAGGGGCATCTGCCCATGGTGCGGGCGCCGCAAAAGCCAATGAAATCGGCAAGCAAGAGGGCGTTATCGCCAGTTTGACTATGATTTTTATTGGTATCGCTATGGTGTTAGGCGCACCCGTTTTTGCATTGATTTTTATCTAGGCTTTGAATGCTATCGTGTGAATTTTATGGTTTGAATTTACACACCTCAATTTCGGCAAATTTGCCTCTTCGAGCGCTAACTCCTTCTCGGTTATGCGCTTTTTTTTGAGCTTACCTTCATAAAATGTGGCATGCTGTACCAAGTTGAAATACATAGTATTAATGGTGATACCTATGTCTAGTAAGTCAGACAAACAGCCAAACACGCAATACAGCGTGAGTTTACGCCCGATTATTGAAAGTGATCTTGACGCTATTTTTGTGCATCAAAGCGATCCCATTGCTAACCAGCTTGCTCAATTTCCTCCTCGGGATCGGGAAGCGTTTTTTAAACATTGGCATCAAAATATTCTTGGACAAGTGAATGTATTACCAAGGGCGATAGTGGTCGATGGCAAGTTTGTGGGCAATATTGGGCATTGGCAAAGTGATGGACAAGCGCTTATAGGGTATTGGATTGACCGTGAATATTGGGGCAAAGGTATCGCGACACAGACCTTAGCGCAATTTTTGCCTTTAGTCAGTTTAAGACCCCTCTTTGCCCATGTGGCTAAACATAATTTAGCTTCACAGCGAGTGCTGCTCAGACACGGTTTTGTGCTGACAGACCAACTGATACAAGAGAGCGAAGATACTGAAGCCTTACTCGAATTTGTCTTACGCTAGCGGATAAGATGCTATAACGCGGCATTTTAGGGCGTATGTTAACGCTTTCATTCGCCTAAAATGACGTATTTAGATGCTTGAAACCACTGTTGTACAGGGACTTTTGTTAAAAGTGCAAAAAGTCGCCCATTATTTTCATTTCAAATTATTCTACTGAAAAAAGCCTCTTTCTAAGATTTTGTCTCTACTGTAATTGAAAAGCCTAGATCTAGATGCTTTATTGCTCTGGATTGGTGACAGGTTAAGCTGGTTTTACATAAAAAAATTGAGAAGAAAGTGCTGATCTTACTGATAAAAGTCTAATTGCATTCTATTTCTTTCACTGTAGAACTCCTATACTTAGCCAAAACCTGTGCCATAGCACAATCGATCCCTTATCTATTCAGTGAAATCTATATGAAGATCCGTTTTCTGCTCAGTAGTTTTATTCTTGCGTGCAGCAGTCTCACCGTTGCCACGACAGCGCATTCAGCCGATTCGGCCTCTGTCGCATATAAAAGCACCAAAACTCAATCGACAGCAAAAACGAAGCAAGCACCATTAAAGCAAGAAATTGCAGGGCGTAGTGCGATAGTCGTGGACTTAAAAACCAATGAAGTGCTTTATTCCAATAATCCTAATGCAGTAATGTCAATTGCATCTGTCACTAAGTTGATGACAGCTATGGTGGTGCTGGATGCAAAGTTACCTATGGAGCAAAAGCTTGCGGTAAACATCCGTGATACCAAAGAAATGAAAGGTGTTTATTCTCGAGTTCGTATCGGCAGTGAAATCAGCCGTAAAGAAATGTTATTGCTGACCTTAATGTCATCAGAAAACCGTGCAGCTGCAAGTCTTGCACATCATTATCCCGGTGGTCATAAAGCTTTTATTAAGGCGATGAATGCCAAAGCAAAAGCGCTGGGAATGAAAAATACCCGCTATGTTGAACCTACAGGTTTATCCTATAAAAACGTTTCGAGTGCCAGTGATCTGATTGTATTACTTAAGGCCAGTGAAAAGTACCCTATGCTAGGCCAGCTGAGTTCGACCGAGAAGAAGACGGTTACCTTTGCCAACCCAAGATACAGTTTAGATTTTCGTAATACCAATCGTTTGGTTTATAAAGATAACTGGGATATTCATCTAACCAAAACAGGCTTTACGAATGCAGCAGGGCACTGCCTTGTGATGCGTACTGAAATGGCAAAACGCCAAGTGGCATTTGTCGTGCTCGATGCTTACGGCAAATATACTCATATTGCGGATGCTAACCGTTTACGTAACTGGCTAGAGACTGGCAAAGTCACTCCTATTCCTGCTGAAGCTAAGCAATACAAGAAACAACGTAGCCAGCAGCAATTAGCTAAGTTGAGTGAGACCTAGGCTTTGACCTTGAAGTCGAACAGGAGCATATCTCTTGCCTTAACGGCTTTGTAAAGACTAAAAAACCAAAGGCCAGATGAGCAATCCATCTGGCCTTTGGCTTTTTAATACTGTAAGTCCTTGATGATTTTTGGTAAATTCCCCGTGGTATTATTACCATAGTGATTGATGTACTCAAGGAAGAAATACGTGTGGCTGTTTTACTAAAAAAACTTCAACTGATTTATTTTCCCTTCTTATTCATGAGCCTGTTATTTATCTCTGGCTACAGCTTAATCCATTGGCTGTTGTTGATTAAATTTGAGTTTTTTAGCTTAGATGAAGATCTGGTCAATTTTGGATTACCGCTGATATTGTCATGGCTCTTGTTGCTTGTTTTTCTGAGGCCAAGGCTAAAACTGCTGAAGTTTGTTAAGGATAATTCACGCTTTTTCTATCTACTTTTCGCCGTGCAGCTCGTGGCTGTGCCTTGTATTATTGCGCAGGAATATCTTAAAACAGCAACGGGTCAGTTAACCCAATTAGCATCGATCCAAGAATTGTATCTGCATAAAAAGACACAGTATTACCAGTTACAGCAAGCTTATATTGATAAGACGCAAATTGGTGTGCAGCGAAAGATTGAGGTGACAGGAAAAGGTAACAGTCACTTGAATATGACGCTCTATATTGCGATGCCGATTTTTGCGAGTGGCGCCGATCGTCGCCGAACTTCTGTCTTAGCTTGGTATGGTAAAACTTATCAGCAGGAGATCAGTAATAGACTCGAACCCGATGAAAAGGAACAAGCATACAAGGCATTTTTGACTCAATCCCAACGTGAGCTTGATCAGTTTGACCCGCAAACGTTTGTTTACCTTGAACGATTAGCCCCATCGTCGCTGCAGAGAGACTTACTTAGCGCAGCAGAGAAAAGTCCGCTTTATCAAGCTGAATACCCAACGATTTTTATGCCGAAGTTTGAGCCATTTGAAGCCCGTAATGGCCATAAACTCGCTTGGATGCTGATTTGGTTTGTTGCAGGTGCGTTAGTCTGGTTTGTGCCCTTGCTGCGGGTGAAACTGGATGAAGAGGTGCTTAAGGCTGAAACAGTTACAAAGCGTTTGAACCATGCCGGTACAATCGCCGAGCTTAATGATTTTTTTGAAATGATACGGCCCAAGCCGGGTTTTATTGCAACTCCAATTCTGATGTATCTCAATGTATTAGTGTTTATCTTTATGGCATGGTCAAGCCAACATGTTATTAGTCTACAGGGGAGTTTCCTGCTTGAATGGGGAGCTAACTTTCGACCTAAAGTGCTTGCTGGTGAGTGGTGGCGCTTAATTACGAGTACCTTTATCCATGGCGGTTTAGCCCACTTAGCGCTGAATCTTTACGGCTTGTTTTTTGTCGGCAGCTTACTTGAACCTGTACTCGGTAAGTGGCGACTATTTTTGGCGTATTTGTTCACAGGGATATTGGCCAGTATCGCCAGTATCTGTTGGTATGATGCCACTGTGAGTGTCGGTGCATCGGGCGCCATTATGGGGCTATTAGGTATACTCGTGATTTGGGCTTGGAAAAAGATGTTCCCTGAGGATATCAACTGGGTACTGAGTATTAACTTGGCATTTTTTGTGACCATAAGTCTTGTCGCAGGATTATTGGGTGGAGTGGACAATGCTGCCCATATTGGCGGATTGTTGAGTGGGTTAGTGTTGGGTTACCTTTCGCTGCGCTATGCTCAGCGGGCTCAGGGGACTCGAGGTGCTCAAAGAGCTCGGAAGATTGAGGGCCATAGCCCAGCTAAAAAACGTAAGCCGAGACGCAAATAAGCCGCGCTCGGCTTTGGATTTAAGAAGATTTAGGCGTGTTCAAACATTAAGAACAAGTAAACGATAAACAGCACTATATGCGTCGCGCCGTGCAGGGCATTGGTGCGACCGCTGCTGAAGCTGACCTTGCAGACCATTAAACTGGTGATTAACAGCACCATGTCGGCGGCTGACAAACCTAAATGCACTTCTTGATCTATCACGCTGCCAATAATTAAGACTGCGGGAACGGTAAGGGCAATCGTGGCGAGCACTGAGCCGAAGTACAGATTCATCGCCCGCTGTAATTGATTGTTTAACGCCGCCTTAAATCCGCCCACCGCTTCGGGTGACAAGATCAAACAGGCCACGATAAAGCCACCTAATGCCTGCGGTGCGCCTAAGGTAGCGACACTGTAATTGATTGGCATAGCTAAGGTTTTTGCTAATAAGATCACCACCAACAAGTAACCAATCAATAGCACGGTATGATAGGCATTACTGCGTAATATGCCGTGGTGTTCCTCGTGATCTTCATGGTCGGCATCGACAAAGAAATGGCTGTGGCTCTTGGTTTGCACCACTAAAAATACGCCATAGAGCAGAATCGAAATAATGATCAGCATCCAAGACATGGCTTTAGACATGCTGCCGATAGTGCCGCCTTCGGTAAAATTGGGCAACACTAAACAGAGTAAGGCGAGCGGGATAATGACGACCAAATAGGATTTTACGCCATCTAAATTAAAAAGCTGGGTGTGGTAACGCCAGCCGCCAAGTAATAAGGTGAATCCCACTAAGCCATTGATAATCAACATGACCACGGCAAACATAGTGTCGCGCGCCATCACAGGGTTAGGTTCCCCTGTCAGCATCACGGAGGAGATCATCACCACTTCGAGTGATATTACCGACAGGGTTAAGATTAAAGTGCCATAGGGATCGCCAAGCTTAATCGCTAGCGCATCAGAGTGGCGCACCACTGAGAAGATGGCCCAAGTGACAACGCCCAATAGGGCGAGCGATACGGGAATATAGGTCGAAAGCGCAGTGCCATCGGCGAGTAAGCTATCGCCACCGGTTTTAAAGAATACTAAGGTCAGTATTCCCAGTAGCAGGGCGAACTCGTCTTTCATAAATGTCTTCATAGGCAGTTTGTCCAAAGCGAAAAAAAGGCCGTTAGTATAGACACTTGTTATGGCACACTTTGCATGAAACTTCTTTTAGATTTGGGGTTAAGGATAAATATTTGAGCTAGATCGCTGTAATCCCCAACCCCATTTCTACGTTAGCCGTGGTGCTCGGTTTTAATCAGTTTGCCGAGTTGATCATAGTGATTCCAATCACCTGACTCTCGGTCACTGATGTAACTGCCTTCGGTGCGTTTTTCGCCATTAGGCCAAAAGCTTTGCCATAGACCTTCCTTGCGATCCCTCAGATATGTCCCTTGTTCGGCTAGTTTGCCATTATTGTGATAATAGCTGGCATCGCCTTCTTTTTGGCCTTTTACCCAAGTTTCAACGAGTTGTGGTTTACCGTTCTGGTGATATTGTTTAACCTGACCATCGAACGAGCCTTTGGCATAAGTGGCCTCTAGTTTGAGTTGGCCGTTACTGTAGTATTCCTTCGATTGACCATGGTTTTGCCCGTCTAAAAACTCAGTGCTGGCCGCTTGCATCCCATCCTCAAACCAGCTTTCCCATAGTCCAGTTTGATTGCCTTTATCCATAGTGCCGCTGAGTTTTAGCTGGCCATTATTGGGATAATATTCGGCATACGGGCCTGTTTTATCATTTTTATCATAGGTTTCGGAGCGGTAAACCACTTGCTTAAAGCTGTAAAACTCCCTAACGCCGTGACGCTTGTTTTCCTGCCAATGGCTTTTTTGTTGGATATTCCCTTCTGGAATCGCGCCATAGGTAGGGTCTTTTTCTTCGTAGCGGTAGTCAATCCACAGACCTGTTTTTTGATTATCGAGATATTGCCCTGCCACACGGCGACGTCCGTGGTAATACTCTATGTAGTCACCATTGAGTTTGCCATCGGCGAAGGTTTGCTCCCGCTGTTTCTGGCCTTCGCTGTACTGGATCCATAAGCCTTGTTTATTGCCGTTTTGATATTCGCCTTCTTCATTAGGATCGCCATTGGCATACCAACGGGCAAAATGGCCATCGAGCGGATAACGACTGGCATTTTCCTTTTTCTTTGAGGCGTAATGGGCGAGTTCGCGAGGTTTGCCATTGTCATAAAAGGATTCATATTGACCCACCCATTGACCATTAATGCGTTTGCCCCGCTCATTAACAGTGCCATCCTCAAAGTAGGACTCTGATTTACCCGTCAGTTTACCTTCGACATATTCATCTAAGCTGCGCAGTTGACCATTGCTATGGTAACGGCGTGATTCACCGTGTCGCTGCCCCTGATGCCATTGCTCGGAAGATTGCAGTTTGCCTGCGCTATAGCGCTCAAATAGTCCATCTCGAATGCCCATGTCGTAGTGGCTTTTTTCGAGCAAATGACCTTCGGCATCATAACGCTCCGATGGTCCATGAAGCGGATATTGTCCATTCTCAGCCAGCTTTGAGTCTTGATAGCTGCGCAGTTCTTTAAGTTGGCCATTGTCGTAGAAATACTTTTGCGTACCGGCAAGTTGGTTCTGCTTATAGTTGAGATCGCTGGTGAGGTTTCCTTCGGCATTAAAATATTGCTGCTGCCCATCTAAAGCGTCGTTAACATACTGTTCTTCAACTTGTAATTTACCCGCATCGTTAAATTGCTGACACTTGCCTTGGCGTTGCCCTGCCTTATATTGGCAGAGGCTAGCGAGTTCGCCATTGGGGTAAAATGTCCGTTCTTCACCATCGAGCTGATTAAGATTGAACTGACTGGCACTCGATTTAGTCCCGTCGTCGAAGAAGGTTTCCCACAATCCTTGGCGGCGGCCTTCGGCATCGAAGCGACCTGTCACAGAAACTTGCCCGTCGGGATTTTGTTCTAAATAGGGGCCGGAGAGTTGGTTGTTTGCATAGCTTTGGCTTTGGGATAAGGTGCCGTTTTCATAGAAACTTTCCCATTTACCGTGGCGCAGGTTGTCGAGGTAGCTTTCTTGGGCTTGCAGTTTTCCACTGGCATAGAAGCGTTTTACCTGCTCTTTTTTACCGTCTTTATAGTGTGTTGTTTGGGTGAGTTGGCCGCTGCTGTTGTATTCCTTCCATTCGCCCGTGGGCACGCCTTTGGTAAATTGCTGCTCCTCTGTGACTGCACCGCTTAAATCGAACAGTCGCCAAGTGCCATCTTGATAACCCTGCTGATAGTTTCCTTCGATAAGCTTGCTGTTATTGGTATGAAATACTTGCCATTTACCATTCGGTATCCCCTGGGAAAATTGCCCTAAGGTATATCCTTGGTTATCGCGGACTATGGCGATATCGCCATTTAAGGGCATGCCAGTGGCGAGATTGTAATAGCTGGGAATTCCGTCTTGCTGACGAATTTCGACCATCATGGAGGAGAGATTTTGCGCGGCCTGCGCATGGAGACTCACTATGCTAGCCCCTGCAATGGCGAGGCTAATCACGCGAAATTGGGTATTGAACATGCTGATTCCTTGTTCTGGGTCTTAAGGCCAAGGTATGTGCGGCCTATGTAAGAATCCTAATTTTAAACTGCTTGGTTTATCTATTGCGCAGTGCACTTACATGCAGTGCACAGCGTCTAGGCTTAAGCTAAAACCGAGGGAAAACATCATCAGAAGTGACCACAGGGGGTGGCATTTCCTGATTTAAAAACTGGCCATGATGGTAGCTATTAATCACCCGTATCCAGCCATGATCCTCAAACTCGTATTGTTTACCATCAAGCCTGCCTAGTTCGTCATAATTGGCGATTTGGAGCACATAGTCTTCTGATGAGCGCAATTCCCAATAGCCGACTTGTTTGCCTTGGTCATAGCGACCATACCAATAGCGTCTTTCAGGGTTGGGTATTGGGCGAAAACCGAACTCACCATCGGTAAATATCCAATCGCCATCCTGTTCACCATTACGGTATTCGCCTTTTTCATACACTTGGCCGTTACTGGCGTAACGCTGGACTAATCCATCGGGCTTGCCATGTTTAAAGTGAATAGATTCAAGCAACTGGCCAGAGTTGGTCTTGTTGAGGTATTCACCGTGGAGCTCACCATTATCATCGTGGCTATAGGTGAGGGTGGCGTCATCTTGAAATTTCTTCCAAGTACCTGCTTGTTTATCTTTGGCATATTGACCTTGCTCTACTAGCTGAGTTTTCCCTGTGGCAGGCTCAATTTTTACCGTTTCATAGGCGCCTTCACGCTTACCCGCCTGATAATATTCGCGGGAGAGGGTGATGACATCGTTGTAGTCGAAAGATTTTATCTGTAAGCCATTCAATTGCTTATTGAGTCGCTCCTGGCGCTCGATTAACAAGCCTTTTTTGAAGGTTTCGGAGAGTGACCAGTTTTTGAGTTTGTCTTCTTCTTGAGTCTCAATCAATTGGTCATCGCGATAGCGCTGCTGTTTACGATAAACCCAGCTATTACCTTGGTATTTGCTGTCTGTGGTTTTTTTAATTTGCCCTTGTTCATCGTATTCGATAGCTTGGAGGACATCACCCTTATCGTTGGTGACTTCCTTTAATTTGATCTGACCATTTTCATAATAAGTCAGCTGCTCACCGACCTTATAATCAGCTTGATATTGGTAGTGGCGCTCGACCTTGCCATCCGGGAAGTATTCAAAATAATCCCCCTGTTTTTTATCTTTAACATAAGCTTGGGTCGAAAGCAGTTTACCAAAGCCCCAACTCGTTTCGTTGCCATGTTTGAGCCCATCCACCATGGGGATTTCGAGGTGTAAGTTGCCATTGTCATAGTATTGGGTGACACAGGTGCCACTTTTACAGACTTTGCCTCTAAGTTTGCCTTCGTCATCATAGAGTTCGCTTATGCCTACTTCTTTGCCATTTTGATAGCTCGCTTTGTAACGGATATTGCCGCCTTCCCAGTAATTCGTTTCTAGGCCTTGTTTCACGCCATTTTCATAGTGCGTTTCAACATACAGTTGACCGGTGGCAATGTATTTTTTAAGCAAGCCATGAAGTTGGCCTTGCTCGTTACGAAAGCCTTGCTCGTACGGTTTGCCATCCTCAAAGTAACATTGATACGCACCGCGAAATTGTTCGCTGGTGATTTTTTTACCGATCTTGTTATCGGCGAGGGCGCTGGCGCAGAAAAGCATATCTTTGTTTTTGTAATAGACCTCAGCCTTATAATTGCCATCGATCATTTCAGTCGATAGCTTTAAATAGTACTGAGCCTGTTTTTTATCTTTGACGACATTCCAATGTTCATCGAGTAGCACACTGTCTGCACTGGCATTAGCACTGATAAGTACGAGTGCTCCAAGGAGCCGATTTACTGTAAATAGACGCATAACCGCTCCTTTTTATGGCAAAGGTTTAAAGGTGAATTCATAGGGGATATTGACGGGGTCTTTAGAGATAGTCATATAACTCACCTTGGCGGCGGGGCCTGCAATACTCAAATAACGGCCATCGACCAGCACCTCGTTTATCCGCTGCTCAGTATTTTCGGGGAGTCGAATGCTTAACAGATTGCCTTGGGCATCTTCGACCTTAAAGTAATTTTTAAGATCGCTACTCGGCTCATTGCCATATCCGGTTTGCGTCAGCCAAGACTCTAAATCGATTAACCAAGGGCGGTCGGTTACAGCCAGTTCTAAAGGCTGCCAGTGAATATCACCTTGGCAATGGATCTTGCCCTTGATCTGTTTATCGTAGAAAAACTGCCGCACGCGGTCTGGGGTCATCAAACTATAGGCTGCCCCGTTTGGGGCGTTGGGATCAAACTGCCAAGTGACGGGATTTTTACCCTCATTAAAACCTTGATCTATTTCAGGTTTGCAGGCGGTTGCCAAGGCAGCTGACATGGGAATATACAGATTATGACCATTGTCAGTTACAGGTTTTATCCCTTGGATCGTACTGAACTCATTTTTTGCAGCATCTAGCGCCGGATTGATAAAGCTACCTAGGCCAGCGTTACCAAACTCGGTGGGAGGATTCGCCAGATTTTTGTTGTAGTCGCTAAATTGTACAAAGCGGATCGTTTTGGTTTGAGTCAACTCCGGCTGGGGTTGTTGCTCAATTAACATCAGGGTTTTAGGAATTTCATCCAGCTTGAGTAACAGTGCGTTGCTGGTGAGGTGATGGCTCTCATCGGCCCCAATCAATTGTTCTAGCAGCTCCTTTTCCGTCGCCGTTAGCCAAGAGGGATAATTACCTTCGCGACGGGCCTCAGCCATCATGCCTTTAAATTGTTGGAAAGGCAGATTAATACTCTGATCCTCACTCTGCTTTGACACGACTTTAAAGAGTTTCGCCTCGGCATCGAGCACTTGGATTGTTAGGCTGGCATCGCCAACCGTGTAAGGTGTTGCCAGCAGTTCATCCCACGACTTTTCGACTATCTTATTCGTCTGTGGGATAAGTGTTAGCTTGGCAGTAATATGGTCTATCTGTTTGAGTTTATTCGCTGTGTTATCCCACCCAGTCGCAATAATATCGGTTGAAGACTCAATCGAGGGATGGTAATTCCTCGCCCAACCTTTACCGTGCTGCCAGAAGTGAATGTCAATCGGTTTGCCGTTTGCGTCATAGGCGGTTAAGTCTTCATAACGCACATCGGCTTCCACATATTGCGGACTCATATTGTGGACAAAGCGCAATTGCAGATCTTCAGGGGTATCAGTGCCCCAAGGGCCAAGATTATCTAAAATACCTTGTTGATCAGGTAATAAGGATTGTATAAATGCCTCATTATTGGGGCGATATTCCTGCGGTATATCGCTAATGCGGTACAGCTCCTTTTGCCGATCATCCCTATCGCGCTCAGCATCAAAGCTATCATCGGCATGCCAAAGCGTGCTCATGATGTAAGGGCGATCCTTAGGCGCCATTACGGTTCGGTGGGTGAAGGTACGCCCTTGGCGCTCTTCCCGTTGAAAAAACGCCATGCTCTCTAACCAACCGGTTTTGCGGTTAACTTCGAACTTGCCATAGGCCTTATACTTGTCTTTCTCCCCTTGTAATACGGCGATCAACTTATCTTCACTGACCTGCTCAACCGTCCAAGTTAAGCGCGCATCCATGGGGGCTTTGATGCTATAACCTACGCTAGGCTCAAGCGCTACAGGCAAGGTAGGGGCTTGTTTAAACAAGCTATTAAGATTTTGCCAGCGCTCAAATAACTCCTTGATATCTTTTTGATCCATCCTGGCAATGGGGGTCAGTTCGCGGACTTCACCATTACTAAATTCCACATTAAAGCCATCTTTAACCAACTGAAAGATTTCATTGGACTTGCCTTTGGGGTCAATATTACTCACCGGGATCGGCATGCCATAATCGCTAATTTGCAGCAGGTTAGGTTGGATAAAAAAGCGGGCGTTATGGGTTAACGGTGTGGTTAAGTTGACCGCCTTACCCCCTGCATCTTGTAATTGGTAATCCAGCAGTAATCGTGCCTGCAACACTTTGCGAGTTTCGAAACCATCGTTGAGGCTTATGGTGGAAATAATCTGATACTCGCGATCTGCGGGTATATTCGCCGTAACCGATTCTGAGGACGTCGTTGAGTCATCGCAGGCGGTTAACAAGAGTGTGATACTTGCCACTGTCAGTACGATTGCGGCGTGAACTGCCTTGTATTTCCTTGTGGCCATTTGTGCTCCCTTGGCTACGCATGTTATTGAAATGTAAATGTATTAATCTTGGTTTGGCGACATTATACACAAAAACTCTCTGAGGCAATAAAACGACGTCATCAAAATGTGAGCATAAAGGCGAGTAAGCAAGGTAAGAGACTGTCCGTGCTTATTTTGTTTGCGACGAGGTTTAGGCCTTGCGGCAGTAAAGACGAGCTTAAGCGGATAATTAAGCGGGGGATAAAGCAAAACCCAAACCAAGGCGTGCTTGATTTGGGTTTACGCTGGGAGCCGCTGTTTCTATTTCGATGCTCGAGATCAGTGATTGATACTCGAGGACAGAAATCTGTTATCGAAAACAAGCTACAGCGAGAGGATCACGCTGGCGATTGCCGCACTCATGAGGTTAGCAAATACACCTGCGGCAATGGCGCGAAAACCATTACGGGCGATAAACTCACGGCGCTCTGGCACCATGCTACCCAGTCCACCGATCAAAATTGCCATGGTTGAAATGTTCGCAAAACCACACAGGGCAAAAGTGACTACGGCCTGAGAATGGGCGCTCAGTTGGTCTTCGACTTTCATTAACTGGATAAAGGCCACGAACTCATTCACCACGATTTTTTGGCCAATCAGTGAGCCCGCAGTAATGGCTTCATGCCAAGGAATACCCAGCAGCCACGCCATAGGGGCGAACAGATAACCGAGTAAAAATTCGAAGCTTAACTGGTAACCGAACCATTCACCCACAGCGCCTAACATGCCGTTCAACAGGGCGATAACGCTGACAAAAGCTAGCAGAGTGGCACCAATCCCGACTGAGATCCGCATGCCAGACATAGCGCCATCGGCTAAGGCTTCAACCACATTGGTGGCGCGTGGCAGTTCGACTGAGGTGATTTCATCTGAATTGTTTTTGTCATTTTCGTTGGGTGGCATGAGGATTTTTGCCATCAACAGACCCGCAGGTGCTGACATAAAGGCGGCGGCAATCAAATAGTTAAGGTCGACACCTAAAGCGGCATATCCCACTAAAGTGCCGCCCGCGACTGAGGCTAAACCACAGCTCATGACAGCGAAGAATTGCGAATCGCTCATGTGCTTTAAATAGGGTTTGATCACCAGCGGCGCTTCAATCATGCCGACGAAGATGTTTGCCGTGGCTGATAAAGACTCGGCGCGGCCCGTGCCCAGTAAACGCTGCAGACCGCCACCAATAATGTTGATCACCTTAGGCATTAACCCAATATGGTACAGGGCCGAAATCAGTGCCGAGAAGAAGATGATGATACCTAACACATTGATCGCAAATACGAAGCCGACTTTACCCGTGGCGAGATCGCCAAACAGAAAGCCAATCCCTTGGTTGCCATAGGCAATCACGCTCGATACGCCCGCAGTAACGGATTGCAATACGGCCTTACCCGCAGGAACGTAGAGCACTAACAGGGCAAATATAATTTGTAAGCCTAGGGCTAACATCACAGTGCGGTAGGGAATGTTCTTGCGGTTCACTGACAGTAACCAAGCAAAAAACAAGATGCTAATCATGCCTAATATCGCGGTCATAATGGGTTTATTCTTTTGAGTGATAGAAGAAGTCGCGCATTGTAGGCCGAGCCAGCGTAAGGGCAAGTCGCGGGCGTTACTGGGCTGTTACGATAAAAGTGTCGAAAATTGCAACAGTTTAACTTGCTGTTTATGCAGGAGAATAAAATAAATTTCGGCTACTGTTGCCCAGAGGAAATAATATTTGTGTCTGCGGCAATAATAGACATCACGCCACAGACGACTTTAGGCTGGTGTCGTAGTCAGCGTTGGTTTGAAATGCAACTTAAGTGACTGTTGCTTAAATGACTGTTGCTTAAGAGACTGTCTTACCTAACCAAGGTTTGAGCTTTTTGTCCCAGTAGGGCGGGTGGCCGATATGGGACTTTAAACACTCGATTATCACTTTGTACTTAGTCGGTAAATGGCGCCGCCTTGGGTAAACCACATAGACGGGCATCTGCTGCAGTGGTTTCCAATCGGGTAAGAGTTGAATGAGCTTGCCGCTTTGAAACTCATCACTGAGTAAATACGTGGCCACATAGCCTATGCCTCTTCCTGCAATCACAGCATTACGCACAGCTTCGGCTAAGTCGACACGGTAATTGCCCGCGACATTGACGGTTTGTTCTAGGTCATCCTTAGCAAAACTCCAGCGATCATAATTACGGCTTTTACTTTGATAGATAACACAATTGTGCTGAGCTAACTCCCGTGGATGGTGTGGCACGCCGTGCTTGAGCAAATAATCGGGGGAGGCGACCACCACAAAGTTAGTCTCGGCGAGATGCTGGGCGATATAACCTTCGTTCAGCTGTTCATGGTTAGTGATCCACAGATCCAGACCTTCTTCTAGCATATCGGCCTTATGGTCGAACAGGCTTAGCTCAAATCGTAATTCGGGATATTTTTCCTGCAACACTTCCAGCGCGGGGATGATGTGTAAGGTGCCAAAGGATTGGGAAGAACCGAGGCGAATCGTCCCGCTAATGTCGTCACGGGCATCCAGCATCATGGCATCGGCATTTTGCGTCGCTTCAAACACTTGCTCACAGTAATGGGCAAACTGTTGGCCCGCGTCAGTTAACACTAAGGTGCGCGTGGTGCGCTGCACTAACAGTAAGTTCAGCTCAGCTTCCAACGCGCCAATTTGCTTACTGACATAGGAGGTCGAGGTTTTTAACTTAGCTGCCGCTTGGGTAAAACTGCCACTGGTCACCAGAGTGTGAAATATCACCATCTGGCTAGCTCTATGTTGTATCACGCCAAGCCCTCTAGAATCTAAATCGCTATTTTAAGCTAGCCTAGCCTTAACCGACAGCCGTTTGTGCCAATCGTGTGTTATTTCAAACCAAGCTTACAAAACAGCACACGTTAAAGTCAGTTGCCCTAAGTACGATTATTCCTTTACTCTTGAGTTAAATCTTAACACCCACAAGCTAGGGAAGTGACCTGTGGTTAGCTTGTTCAACGGAGGAATAACGATGACACAGCAAGACAAGCAAGCCGTAGCAGAAACAAGCCAGATGAGTGTTCAGAAAGTACAACCGATACCGCAGGAAGCCTTTGACTGGTATGACGAATATGCCCACGGCATTATCGACCGCCGTGAGTTCATGGGGCGGCTCGCAGGACTGGTGGCGCTAGGGTTTACCATGACAACGCTCACGGGCGCACTCATGCCGAACTATGCCCTTGCCGAACAAGTGTCGTTTAACGACCCGAGTATTCAAGCCAGCTATGTTAAATTTCCCTCGCCCAATGGTTACGGTGAAGGGCGCGGCTACTTAGTGATACCCAATGAATTATTGCTCGCGGGCAGTGCCGCAGGTGAGCCGAAAACCTTAGATCCCACTAAAAAAGCCGCAGTAGTATTAGTGGTGCACGAGAACCGTGGCCTTAATCCCTATATCGAAGATGTGGCTCGCCGATTAGCGGCGCAGGGGTATATCGCCTTCGCCCCCGATGCACTTTATTCCCTCGGTGGTTATCCGGGCAATGATGATGCGGGCCGCTCCATGCAAAGCAGTTTAGACAGAGCCAAAATCGAACAAGACTTTATTGCCGCCGCGCAGTTTTTAAAATCTCATCCCCAGAGCAATGGCAAACTCGGTGCCGTGGGCTTTTGTTTTGGCGGCTATATCGTCAATATGCTGGCCGCGACGATTCCCGATGAGCTCAATGCTGGCGTACCTTTCTATGGCACACCCGCGGCAGCGGAACTGCGTAGCCGCGTGAAAGGGCCGCTAATGTTGCAGTTTGCTGGATTGGATCAGCGGGTGAACGACACTTGGGCCGAGTACGAAACCCAGCTAAAAACCAGTAAAGCCGATTACGTCGCCTATCTTTACCCGAATGTGAATCACGGTTTCCATAACGACTCAACAGGACGATACGATAAAGCTACCGCCGAGCTCGCATGGGCGCGCAGCTTAGCCTTCTTCGATACTCGACTGCGTGGTTAGTGAGAGTAAACGCCGTTGACTATGATTAAGTCGATGAGTTACCGATTCCACGCGCTCTATATTAATCAAGCAAAAGCCGACGCTAGCGTCGGCTTTTATCTTAAATCTCCCACATATCTATGTGGGTTAGTCGTGCTCGAGGATCACTTCTTTCAAGCTTTGAATGGTCTTCACATCGAGATTACCGGGTTGTGTGCTCCAGGTGAGTCTTAGGTAATTGGCTAAGTCTTTAATCTGCTCGTCGCTTAACTCATCAGCATATCCCGGCATGGCATAAAAGCTGGTGGTGGCGTTGTAATGCTGGCTTTGAATACCTTTTAGCATCACGGCGACGATATTGTGTGGACTGGCCTTATCTAAGGTGGCGTTACCAGCCATAGCTGGGGCGACGTTGGGGCGACCTTCACCATTTTGACCATGGCAACCGGCGCAGTAACCTTTGTAGAGTGTATAACCTAGCAGTTCAGGTTTATGGCCGTTAAAGGTGAGCGCTTGTGGTTTAATATCTTCGTCGGTATCGAGTAGATAACTGCTCACCGCGCGCATATCATCGTCGGTCAAGTGGCTAAAGCTGTGATACACCACGGGATACATGCCGCCAAAGACAGTGCCTTTACGGGAGTAGCCTTCAGTAAACAGCGACTTAAGATCCTCATGGGTCCAGTTCTGCCTGTTAAGCTCGGCGGGGCGAATGTCCGATGCTTCAAGCCCTTCGATAATCGCGCCCTCAAAGTGCTTGTCCTGCTCCATGGCAAACAGCGTGTCTCTTGGGGTGTGACATTCACCGCAATGCCCTAGGGCATTGACTAAGTAATTGCCGCGATTCCAATGTTCGCTTTTTTCCTTGCTCGGGGTAAATTCCTTGGCATCGTGGGCGACTAAGTTCCAAGCTTTTAGGCCAAAACGCAGGTTAAACGGAAAGTAAACATCATTGTCGCGATTGGCTTGCTTGATGGGTTTAGTACTCATCAAATAGGCATAAATCGCCTTAGTGTCTTCATCCGTGAGCAGGCTGTAGGACGTGTAGGGCATAGCAGGATAGAGGTTGCCGTTGATGCCAACACCGTGGTGCATGGCATCAAAAAAGTCCTCGTAGCTGTATTTGCCAATCCCAGTTTCTTTATCAGAAGTGATATTGGTCGAGTACACTGCGCCAAAGGGCGTTTCGAACGGCAAACCGCCTGCGAGTTCGCGCCCGCCTACCGCAGTATGGCAGGCCACACAGTCGCCTATCTTCATCAGATACGCGCCGCGTGCGATGTCACTATTTGTTGTATTGCCACCTTCATCGGCAACGCTGCTGGAACAGGCGAGCAAACCTAGCCCTAAACTCAGGAGTAGATTGTGACTCAGCAGATTTTTTATCCTACTAATGTGCGGGAAATGGCGCAGATTGGCTGATGTCATCACAGGGTTAGCCCCTTAGTGTTGAGGATCAGGTCTTTGACCGCCGCATAGTATTTTACGTAGCCAGTGCAGCGGCATACGTGTTCACTCAAGGCATCTTCAACGACTTTTTCAACTTGATCTTTAGCGATAGGTTGTCGCTCTAATCGCTCAAGCAGTGCGGTCGATTCGTTGACAAAGCCCGAGGTACACCAGCCACATTGAAACGAGAAATGTTCCAAAAAAGCCTCTTGCACTGGGCTCAGGGCGGTGATTTCACCAAGGGAGTTTTGTCTAGCATGACCTTCGACAGTGCGGACGCGTTTACCATTAAAACGCTCAACACCATTGATGCAGGTACGCACCACTTCGCTCATGCCTTGCTCGTCATCGACGATCACAGTACAGGCGTGGCATACGCCCGCGCCGCAACCAAACTTAGTACCAGTGAGGTTTAAGTATTCATGTAGAAACTCAATCATCATCACGCCATCGGCGACTTCAATCGGGCCTACGGCTTGGTTATTAATGGTCAGTTTAATAGACTGGCTCATGCCATGGCCTCCTTAATTTTTTTCGCTGTCATAGGTAAATCGTAAAAGCGGACATGGGTCGCTTGATACACGGCTTCAATCAGCGCCGCGACCACAGGGATCATCACCACTTCGGCGATACCTCTGCTGGGATCGTTATCCGATAACTGTGGCAATATGGTATGACGTTGATCCCACACGCCCACATGCCGCGCTAACGGCACCTGATAGCGATTGAGGTTCCAGGTACCATTGCCTGCACCGGCTTCAAATGGCGGTAAGCCTTCATGTAGTGCATGGCCTATTCCCATCGCCAGACCACCTTGAATTTGCCCTTCGACCAGTTCTTTCACGATCACCTTGCCTGCCTCTAACCAAGTATGAGAACTCAGCAGCGTGACTTCGCCATTGCCTTCGTTTACGGCCACTTCAACCAAAGTGGCGCAGGGGGCGTAGTAGGTCACCATGGCATTGTTTAGTTCAGCCTTGGGATAACTCATGGCTTGACGATCGATCAAGTGATAGCCATTAGACTTCATGCTGGCTTGGCGCGCTTTGATACTCATAGTCGTGTCGGAAGTGGCCGCAAACGTCGCGTTACCTTCGCCGTATTGCAGCGCCAGCGCATCGAGTGCTAAACGCTCTTTAGTGCCAAGAATGTCGAAATCGGCCTCGGCCCAAGCCCAGCGATTAAAGGCATGGCCCATCACGCCGACCACTAAGCCCATGTCGTGGGCGCGTTTAGCGAGAATATCGATAGAAAGTGGCGGAAAGCCCAAGGCGGTTAACTTGCCATCGACCCAGCGACCATCGCGGGCGTTATGCAAATTAGTCGAGCCCATTGGCGTGTTAAAATACAACTCGTTCCAAATCGATACCGCCGCAGGCCACAGGCCGTGGCGATAGATAATATCGGCGGCGATGCGGCTGACATGGCTTTGGTAATAGGCCGACATAGACGCCGACGAGGCCATAGCTTTAACCGGTGTCCAGCGTGGATTGGCCGCCATTTCATCTTGGCGTTGCTGCGAAATAATATAAGGATTATCGGTTTGCACTAATTGCATCGCATCCCAAATATCCACTTCGGCGAGTTTTACCTCATCGGCAAAGTTGCCGAGGGCATCGCTGACCACCACAGCTTGGGAGGTTTGCGTGCCTGTGCCCATTTCGATAAAGCCGATTTCCAGGGTGATTTTACCGTCTTTCGCTAGGCGAACCGCCGCACTTGGCGCCGCTGCGCCCGTACCATAATCTTTGGTGGCGATACCAAAACCGACGCCGTAACGCATCCCCGGATGTTTGGCCTCATAGTCCTTTTTATTCACCGCGCGGTTTTGCCACACGGGATCTTGCTCGGCCATGTCGAGCATTTCGCGGTAACGCAAAGTGCCGTTAGGGATCGCGCCTTGCGTATTACGCTGGCCGGATTCCATCACGTTGGCTGCGCGCAGTTTAAAGGGATCAACCTTCAGCTCGTCGGCTATCTCGTGGATCATACATTCCATCGCCGTCATCGATTGCAGCGTGCCATAACCGCGCATCGAACCCGCATCTGGGTTACGCGACGCATAGGCGGTGGCGATAATATCGTTGCGCGGTGTGTAGTAAATGCTTTGCATCGCCGTCGCGCCAACTGAGGTTACAGACGGAGTAAAGTTCACTCGTCCGCCGCCATCGACTGTCATCTGCGAAGTTAAGGCTTGGATTTTTAAGGTCGATTTATCCACCGCTAAGCGGCTTTTCATGATGAACGGATGACGCTTAAGCCCAGATTGGAATTGCTCGAATCTGTCATTGGCGAGTCGAATTGGCCCCTTGGCATAAATGGCCGCGAGCACGCCGTAATAGGGGAATATCGAATGGTCTTTCGCGCCAAATCCACCGCCGATATAAGGCGAGTGCACCACCAGATGTTTTACCTTGCCTGCCAGTGGGCTAGATAACAGCATGTGCACTGCCATCTCTTGAAAATCCTGCGGCGACTGCGAGGTAATCACAGTATGGAATGTTTGGCTAGTTGCGTCATACCAGCCGTTAAAGGCTTCGGGTTCCATCATCATAGGATCGATGATCTGGGTGCGATATTCCCGCTCTAACACTTGCCATTGTTGATTGGCTTGGGCGCTAGCAATCTGCTTATCTATCTCACCCGCATAATAAAGCCCGCGCTCAGACACAGTCCCTTTGGCATTCGGATTACCTAACCATTCAGGCTTGCGATCTTTTACGCTAGGGAAAAACAGCCCATCGTGGAGCGGGCTATATAAATCTTCCCGTGCGCCATTTTCACCTTCAACTCGAATAAGGCGCCAGCTGGCGTACGGGTCTTTCGAGTCCGATACAAACGGCGTTTGCTCACCAAAGCGCAGTAAGGTCTGGTCAAATTGCAGCAAGGACTTAGCTTGCTTAAAGGCGGGGAAACTGTCGAACAATAGTATCGCCACCGCATGGCCTAAGTAGTCGGCGGTTTGCCCCTCGGCCAGTAACATGTTGTCACCGTAAAAATCGGGCAGCTTGACCTTATCGCGGGCCAGATCGGCCGCTGTGATCAGTTTATAGGGCTTAGCAGACGCAGGTAGATGGTCGAGGGAAAAGCCTTGATAAACATGGGAGGCATCGGCAGCGCGTAGAATAAAAGCGTAACCTTGCTGCTTGGGCCAGCCTTCCATGTCCATAGCGCGGTAATCACGGCCATAGACCTTTTGGCCTGTGACCTTCGCTATGCCGTCGTTACGAAACTTAGGTTTGGATTGACCATTAACCTGAGTTTGCCATTGGGCTGCCAGTTCAGGTGAGACAATTGCCGCATTCGCGCGACTCATTTCCCACAACAAAGGGGCCGAATATACGGCAACCCCGCCAATCACACATTGCTTGATAAAGGTCCGGCGTGATGTATTAGATGGTTCCATATCTCAACCTCAGTTGTGCTTCCGTGTCATATCAGCCGCGCTGCTTGGTATCACCCGATATAGGCTTGTTGTCGATCGACTTTTTATTGATTGTTGCGACATAACTTTGATAAACACTGAATGTAAATTTACATTAGCCACGTTAGCATGTAGGGCTGGAAATGCAAATTTAGGTCGCAAATTGCAGCAGTTTTAATCAAGCTAAATCCGTGTGTAGCGCCTGTGTTATCAGGCTTCTACAGTGATGTTCGCACTGTGATTCAACTCAGTTACGTTATGGCTGAATTTTGCTCAGTGCCCTTTACTCTAAGCCCTTGAGCAATGAGCTCAATTGGGGCTTATTTGCGCGCCTAAATTAGGTCGCATGTAATAGTGAGTTAATACGGCCTAGCGGCCGAGGTGAATCAAAGTCGTGGGGCTTCACCCCCTGATTTTCAATCAAGAGTCGACCAAAAGGGAAAAAACGCCTATTCCCCTTTTGGAAATCCCCCGGCGTCCCTAGCGAAGTTACATGCATTGATTAGTGGCTTCGTGCTTATTCGAAAATAGCTAACGCTTCCGATGGGGCGTCCCTTCCCCCCGAAAGCTACACAGACGTCCTGTCTGCGTCACGCTATTTTCTTCAACGCCCTTCAGCAACTTCGCAGGGGAAGGTGTATTCCTTCGACTAAGGAGTTGTTGGCCAGTACCAACAAGGCTGATATACAAATTAGTCATCACTTAACTATCTAATTTGTAATGCTAAAGTTATAGACAAGTGTACGCTATGTCGCTATCTTAGGTTTTAACAAGGATGAGCTTTAATCGCGTACCCGCGATTCGAGTCACTTGCATCAGGACGATGTGTCTTTTCTCTTTCTTAGATACCCAACTCCTCCTGCAAATTCGTGAATATGCTTTGGCACTTATTTTCTTGTTGCTCTGTGTTTGTAGCACTGTACTGAGTGTTATGGGTTAACCGTTTCGCGTTGAGTTCGTTGAGTTCGTTGAGTTAATGCGGCCTAGCGGCCGAGGTGAATCAAGGTCGTGGGTCTTCAACCCACACCCGACCAAGAGGGGATCAACAGCAATTCCCTCTTGGATCTCCCTTGCCGCCCCCAACGGAGTTGAAAGCCCCTTGTGCTCATTGGCAAATTTGCTATCGCTTCCGAAGGATGCGTCCCTGCACCTGCGAAAGCTAGCTCGCCATCCATGGCGAGACTCACGCAATTTGCCTATTCGCCCTGCGGCAACTCCGAGGGGAAATGTATTCTGCGGCTACTGTGTTCGCTTAGTGTTTGGTGTGATTAAAGTTTTGATACTGGGCTGCATAGGTGCAGTCAGCAACATCTTAATGTTGCTCGGATTTTAACGGCATAAATCGCATTTTTATCGGTAATGGACTTTGGAAGTTAGGGATGAAATCAGTTTTACAAATTACGTTGGGTATCTTGTTAGCGGGCTTGGTCACTTTGTTAGTGCGAATTGGTTATTTGAGTTATGTCGAATACCGCCTGACACAAGGGCTTAATGAGTTTGCTATGCAACAAAAGCAAACGGAACTAGCTCGCCAGCAGGCAGCGAAAGATCGCCAGCTTGCTGAGTATCAGATTCAGCAAGAGTTACAGCAAAAAGCGGCTGAAAAATCCAGACTAGCCAAGCAAAACGAGGCCGTGCGACTACGTAAAGCCGAAGCATGGCGCAAGTATTATCTAGTCCCCGAAGACTGTAAAAACTTTAAGTCCGACGAACACATGGTCAATTGCATCAACCACAAAGCCGATGCAAAAGCAGAATTTGATAGGGCGTATGATTCAGGGGAATTAGTTCTGCCACAATAAAGTTATATACACTAAATGAGCAGTTGATTTTGGCGGGTTTAATTCTGCTTACTATTTTAAAAAAGGGGTTACTTTGATATTTTCAATTTTTTTACGGAATTTTAAAATATATCGAGGTTGGAATTACGTCCCTATTTCAACTGGTGATTACTTTACTGCATTTATCGGCGATAATGGAGTTGGTAAAAGCTCTATATTAGAGGCTTTAGATACTTTTTTTAATAGACCAATGTCAGAGTGGAATTATAACCACTCTATTCTTAAAAGTGGGTTTGATAGAGAGCCAAACATTTGTCCTATCTTCATTGTTGAAAAGGCTAAGATAAATAAAAATAGAAACGTTTATAAGTACTTGTCAACAATTAGCGATATAATGTGGCAAATTGAAGAAGGTGATGCGCACAATACCCATAAGCACATTGTTGCTCAATTAGTTAAGCAGATTAATGCCTTGAAATTACATAATTCAAGGTGTGATGATGAGTATTTTTTATTTCCTTGTGGATTTAAAAAGATATCTAGTAGTAATACTGAGCTTACATTAGGTGTTTTTGACTCGATACAATCATTCTCAGATGATTTGTTTAATGAACATAATGTTGATTTAAGCTCTGTTTTGGATGAGATTTACTCATACGTAAAGGATGAATTTGAGTATATTTATACACCGTCAGAAATAGATTATGATACTTATACAAAAATAGAAGGGAAAACTATTCAATCTTTAATGGGTACTTCTGTTGATTTAATAATTAAAGATTGCATTGATGAAGGGGTTATTAAAGATATAAACAGTGGCTTAGATGAGTTTCTTAGAAAAGTAGAGGTCTATTTAGAAAAGTATGAATATAAAAAACCTGCTAAAAGGCAGACTTTATTCAATTTGACTCATCTAACATCAAAAATAATCGAGACATATTTTGAGTCAAAAGTTCTAAATTTAAGGTCTAACTCTGAACTTACTCCGATATATAATTTTAGTTCAGGCGAGAAACGCAAAGCAATTATTGATTTAGCTAGAGCATTTATTTTAAATTCAGGAAGAGATTTACACAATAAAACGGTTGTTATTGCTATGGATGAGCCAGAGGTATCTCTTCATACTTCAGCTTGTTTTGAGCAGTTTGAAAAATTAGAAGAAATATCAAAAAATCGAGTGCAAACACTTATCTCAACTCATTGGTACGGATTTTTCCCATCAGTATCGTCTGGTAATGCTGTTTATATTGCGGACTCGGAAGATAATAGAGTTTCTTTTTTGATTAATTTATCAAGATTCAGAGAGGATGTCAGATTAATACGTAATGAAACTCAAGGCAAAATGCCGAGTAATATTGAGCTTAAAAGTGTTAATGACTTTGTTCAGTCTGTTATATCGTCAATTACTCGTAGTAATAAACGATGGATTATCTGTGAAGGCGCTTCAGATAAAATATATTTAAATCACTTCTTGGAAGGTGAAGGTTTTAACATTCTTTCTGTTGGGGGAAGTAAGTATGTTAAGAAAGTTTATGAATATATATATTTGGCACTAGAGGATGAACGAAGCGATATTAAAGGTAAAGTTTACTTTCTTCTTGATACAGATAAAAAATTCGAGGGTTATTCTTCAAAAGATTCGATGAAGAATCTTAGATTGAGGAGAATGCAAATAAACAGTGTGAGCAAAGCTGTTGAGCTTTTAAAAGCATCTGATAATTCCCATTTTCCACCTACAGAAATTGAAAATGTTTTAAATTCAGAAATATTTAAAGAAGTGTTGGAATATTACTGCTCTACAGGTCACAAAGGGCTTATTGAAAATGTTGTTGATAGTTGCATTGGCTTTGAAAATGAACTTGTTTCTGGAGTTGCATTTGACTTTAGAATCTCTGAATTAGCTTCTCTAGATGAATTTTTCGATCAGATTGGAATGAAGGTTAAATTCGCAAAAAAATACTGCGAATTAGATGTACATCGTAAAGTTCCTAATTGGGTCAATGATATGAAAGACTTTTTTTTGGATTGACATCTTACCGGAATTTTAAATTGGAGGTAAATTGAAGTTTTTAGTGATTATCTTCGGCATAGCTGTGTCGATATTTATGCATGGAAGTGGGTTGTCTGTCGATAGCAAATGGTGGTGGGATTTACTGTTATCTTTCAATGTAAAAGCATTAAGTGAAAACTTGGGGATGGTTGTATTTTGCTTTTGGATACATCTTCCACTGATGATCATATTTTCTTTAGTATGTGCTTTGATTATTAATCGAGTTGGGTATCCAAGGTATTTTATTTACTCTGTGTTAGCTACTTCATTTTTTACATTTGTTGTGCTGCCATCACTGCCTGTTTTCGATGTGTTATTAGCTGGCGGGATGAGTCCATTACGTTTTATCGATATCTTTGTAAAAACACTCATGTTTCTGACCTTTTTCTTTGTTTTTAATATACTTGTGAAAAAGTATAATAGGTTGAATTTATTGGTTTAATTTTTACTTTCGAGATGTTTCGCTGACTGTGTTTATTGATTTATTTTAGGGATGATTTAAGAGTTTTTTATGAAAAAAATTAGTTTTTTGGGTATGAGCATAGTGCTTGCTTTGACAGTAGTTATCGGTCTTGCAGTTGATTTGATGGTTGAATTTAAGTCTGAATCGATTTTTATGCAGATGAATGTTTTTAGCTTTAAATTATTGTTTTCGTTACTTAGCATGCTTTGTGTATATATTGCTATTGCAGTCACTTTTAATTTTAAAGTGTTACCTATGCTTATAGGTAAAGATTATCCGTCAAATTACTTTAGGTGGTCTAAGTTTCGATATCTAGAAGTTTTCTTTTTATTTAACTTATGGTCTATGGGTGATCTACAATATTTCACAGTCGTAATAGTTAATTTCGCTTTGGTTGAGTTGATACACTTATATTTAGTTTATAAAAGTATCAATAATAAGCTTGAGTCTACTATATAAATTGGTAAGTTGAGGATAATAAGTCTTGTGGCGTTGGCATAATTCTTTCAATGCGAATAGTTCACTCTAACGCCACAGAAGTTCACCGATCCCTTGCGAAGTTGTCGAAATACGCAGATAGCTCTTAGTTGTTAGAGTGGGGCCGTGGCGACATCATGGATGATGGCGCAGGCTCGGGGGTACATGGATGTGCCATCTGAGCCGTTAGGCGATTTTTATTGGAGTATGAGGCAGGTAACTAATGCATGTACTTAGCTAGGGTGAGTGCTGCGTAGCAGCGTTTCGAACGAGAGCTAGGGATGGCGAACTGGCAGTTAGACATGGACGTTGTTCGGCAAGGGGAGATGCAAGGCGAATAATCACCTTTTGTGATTGCGCTTATGGGCGAGAGGCAGGGATGCCAAACTGGCTGTTGTATATGGATATACTTGGGGATTGCTGTTGATCCCCTTCTTGCCCTGGTGTGGAATGGAATTCCACGACTTTTATTTTGATTTAAAAAATCAAACGAAGTTTGAATCAGCTTCTAAAACCGCGTTAGCGTAATCCAAACCCCGATGGTTATTGCACCTAATAGCGAGAGGCAAGGATTGCCGAACTGGCTTTTGTGTATGGATAATCTGTTCAACCACGTTTATGTAACACCAAAAATGTATTTTTATAGGGCATAAGGGTTTTAAAATTAGACAGTTAGCTGGTTGGTGAATTGGCCAACTGCATTAACCACTTTTTGTGCACCATCTTGAATCTCTGACATAACCTCACCCGATTGGGTTGAGAGTGTTAACCCCTGTTGCGCTTGTTGCTTACCTTGCTCAATCATATTGACAGCACTTTCGGTTAACATTTTATTTTTTGATACTACCTCTACAATTTCCTCTGTCGCTTTACTGGTACGTGAGGCAAGTTGTCTGACTTCATCTGCAACGACTGCAAAACCGCGTCCTTGTTCTCCTGCGCGAGCGGCTTCAATTGCTGCATTTAAGGCAAGAAGATTGGTTTGATCGGCGATGCCACTGATACTTTTTACAAGCTCACCAATCATTTGAGATTGCTTATCTAATGCTTCAATGCCTTTCGCTGCATCATTCATTTGCGTCGCTAATTTATTCATCATCACAACTGTTTCTTGTAGCACTAAGCTCCCTTTTTTTGCAAAAGCATCGGTTTGTTGGGATGTGCTATAGGCTATGTCAGCCGCTTCGGATACGGCCAGTTCTCTGTTGACTTGATCTGTGATAACAGTGGCAAATTTTACGACTTTGTAGAGTTCGTTGTAGCTATCAAAAATCGGATTATAAGAGGCTTCTAACCAAACGATACGGCCATAGCTATCAACACGTTTAAAGCGATTCGCGACAAATTGTCCCTTGCATAGCTGCTCCCAAAAATGCTTGTATTCTATTGAGTTATATTCTTCTGGTTCGCAAAAAATTCTATGGTGTTTACCAACAATTTGATTCTTAGTGTATCCCATCGCATTTAAAAAGTTATCGTTAGCAGTAATGACTGTACCGTCTAAGTTAAACTCAATAACAGCGGTAGAGCGCTGTAATGCTTGGTTTAAATCTTCATGTTTTTTCGAGCTTTCAATAGTACGGGTTAGATCGTTTGCATAAATAGAAAAGTGTTTTAACTTGCCATTACTGTTTTTGACGGGCTGTAAAATGGCTCGTAACCAAGCTTCCTCGCCATCGCCCTTAACAATTTGCAGTGCGCCTACCCAATGCTCGCATTGCTTTATGGCATTGCACATTGCTTTATAATGACTTGTGTTTCGAGCTCGCGCTGGCACCATTTCCGTTAAGTGTTTGCCGATAGGTGAGCTTTTTTGAAATAACATGTCGTCAGTAAAATTAGCGTTGATTGCGATAATTTTTCCATCAGCATCTAGCGCTAATACTAACATCTCACTATCAAGGCTTTCCCTAACTTGCCGCATTGAAAATAACTCTTCTTTCAATTGTTCATGTTCAGCCTTTAATTTTTTGTTAAATATGATCATATTGATTTCCAAGAAGTCTTAAAACGTCATTTTTATGATGAGAAACTGAGTATAGTCGATAAATTTTTTTCTACTTATATGATGCAGTCTGCTAATTAGATCAAATTGTTATGCCGATAGCTTTATATATCGTCTTTAGCGTTGAACTAAGGCTATATCACTATCACGTTGTTGTGGAGTCATCATTTAGACTTACTGGTTGGTTTTTTTGAATACTGTGTTTGGATCTTTTTTCTCAAGCAGGAAGGATGTTGGATTATTCATGATGTTGAATTTATTGGTTTATTTATTTAGGATTTAAGTGTGATTGGTGTCGGGTGTGTATATCACGGTTTATTGTGGGTTAGTTATTATTTCGGGTCTTAGTATGACTTATGAATATACCGTAATTATTCAGAAAATCACTTTGTGTGGTCTACATTTCGATATCTAGAGTTCTTCATCCACTTCACTAGTCGTTAATGGGTAGCGGCCATATTCCATTATCGGAATAATCCATTTCGCTTTGGTTGAGTTGATCCACTTGTCTTTAGTTTATAGAAGTATCAATAGTCATCTTGAGTCAACAATATAACTTGGTAAGTTGAGGACAATAAGAAGTATGGAACTGGTATCACTCTTTCAATGTGAAAAGTTAACTCTAATGCCACAGACGTTCACCGACCCCCCCTTCTTGCCCTGATGTGGAATGGTAGTCTACGACTTTGATTTTGATCTTGGTTTCAAAAATGAAGTTTGAGCTATTAGTGCATGTGACTTCGCAAGGCGCGTCTTGGCTGCTGCTGAACAGATAAGCAAGGAGGATAGGGTGCACATCCTCCTTGGTCTACGTTTGATTTCCATAAGCAGAGCTTAGATTACTCCTTCAAAAATCTTCAGCGTTTCCCTTAACCTCCTACTTGATAATTCGCTACAGTCCAAAGCCACCGTCGATATCTATGTAGGCATTGCGTAGGCCAATACTGGCATCGGAGATGAGATAGTTAATCGCCGGGATAATATCTGCTGGCGTTAATACTCTGCCGACAGGGGTGGTGTTCAATGATTCAAAAAAGCCATTGATGGTAGCGTCATCCATGCCGGCTTTGGCTTGGATTTCGGTTGCGGTCACCCCGGGGCGCACTGAGTTAATGCGTATGCCTCGGGCTGCAAGTTCAAGATTTAGCACTCTTGCGAAACCTTCAAACGCGGCTTTGCTGGCGCTATATACGCCAGCGGCAGAAAATGCTTTTTGCACTGCAACACTAGAGATAAATACCACGCTACTGGGGTTGTTTAAACAGGGTAATAAGGCCCGTAGGGTAAATACTGGGCCAGTAAAGTTAATCGCCATTGTGCTGTGAAAGTTATCGGCACTCATCTGCTCAAACGGTGCTGGGTAAAACACGCCAGCGTTTAAAATCAGGCCATCGAGTGTAATCTCATCCCTTGCTAACTGCGCAGCCATTTGCTGGATTTGCGCGATATTGGCGCTGTCACACAGCACTGGGATAACATTGCCGTCAAGTTGCTTTACGGCATGGTATAAGCGGCTTTGGTCGCGGCCTGTGATGATTAACTTCGCACCTTGTTGCAACAAAGCGTGCGCGGTCGCCAAGCCAATACCCGCAGTGGCGCCTGTGATTAAAATTGTTTTATTGTGAAGACTGGTTTGCATCTGTGTGCTCCTGATGAGTGATGAGTCCGTGGTGAGTCGTGAAGCTTGACGCAGAAAAGCATAACTCGGAGAATGGTTTCCAATAAGGTATGTAATAAGAAATGAATTGTTTCTTTACTGGAACCAATATGGCTATCGATACTTCGGCATTGCACCTGCAATTACCTAATTTATATATATTTCGTTGTGTCACTCAGTTAGGCAGTTTTCAAGCCGCTGCTGATGCGCTGCAGTTGCCTCGTTCGTCCGTTAGTAAGAAAATTGCCCAGCTTGAACACCAACTTGGGCTTAGGTTGTTGCAGCGCAGTACGCGCCAGCTCAATTTAACCGATTCGGGTACTGAGTTGCTGGCCATCACCGATTCACTAACAGAATTGCTTAGCAATACCGCTAAGCTCACCGAGCAAGCGCAAGCTAAACCCAGTGGGCGGGTAAAAATCAGTAGCTCAACCATCCTAGGTCAACGCTATCTGCTGCCTTTACTGCCTAAGCTGAAACAACTTTTTCCCGAGATAGTGATAGACATCAATCTTGATGATCGCGTGGTCGATTTAATTGAGCTAGGGATAGATATTGCGCTGCGGGTCGGTGAGTTGCCCGATTCTTCATTGGTCGCGCGCCGTATCGGCACGAAATCATGGGCCTGTTTTGCCAGTCCCGCCTACCTTAAGCAGGCCGCTAAACTTGAGGTGCCCAACGATTTAGCTGCGCACCAATGTTTAATCTTTCGTCATCAAAAGCTCGCCATGGATTGTTGGCACTTTCGTAGCCCAAATGGCGAAATTGAAACTCAACACATTGTGGCATCAAGCTCCACGGATGATGGCCGAACCTTAGTCGAACTTGCTTGTATGGGCATGGGGATCATTCGGGTCGACCCCATGTTAATTCAGCCAGAACTGAGAGCCAGCCAGCTAGTACCAGTGTTAGCCAAGTGGCAACACACAGATCCTGCGCCGATTCATTTAGTGTGTTTAGGAAAAGATGCGCGAAGCCGCGCCGTCAACGAAGTGTGGCAATATTTAAGTGAACACCTCAGTCAAGCACTCGCTGCCGTAGAAAGTGACACCAATCGTTCATCAGTTATGAGGCATAACACTTATCTGTTAGAGGTTGAATAGGCTTAATTTTTTCACTGCGAAAAGTTAGCTCTAATGCCACAGACGTTCACCGATCCCCTGCGAAGTTGCTGAAGGGCGAATGAAAATCGATGATGTTCGTGCTTATGAGCAGAGGCAGGAACAGCCGAACTGGAGAAAAGATAAAAGATAGAAAAGATAGGACATGCATAACTCTTTCAATGCGAAACGTTAACTCTAATGCGACAGAAGTTCACCGATCCCCTGCGAAGTTGTCGAAATACGCAGATAGCTCTTAGTTGTTAGAGTGGGGCCGTGGCGACATCATGGATGATGGCGCAGGCTCGGGGGCACATGGATGTGCCATCTGAGCCGTTAGGCGATTTTTATTGGAGTATGAGACAGGTAACTAATGCATGTCACTTCGCTAGGGTGAGTGCTGCGTAGCAGCGTTTCGAACGAGAGCCAGGGATGGCGAACTGGCAGTTAGACAAGGACGTTGTTCGGCAAGGGAGCATCCAAGGAGGATAGGACGAGCAGTCCTCCTTGGTCGGGTGTGGGGTGAAGCCCCACGACTTTGATTTTAATTTTCTAAAGTAAAAAATTAGGGGCGATAACTCGCCCCTTAACTTTGCCCATTTATAAAGTTGCCTAAATTCAGTTTGGGCAACTTACTGAGTAAACATGATTACTCGGGATCATAATCCAACACTGGCGCCAGCCACTTCTCCGTTTCCGCAATGCTCATCCCTTTACGCTTGGCATAATCTTCCACTTGATCGCGGCCTATGTTACTCACACCAAAGTAGCGGGATTTCGGGTGGGCGAAATACCAGCCCGATACTGCCGCTGTGGGGAACATGGCGTAGCTTTCGGTGATGTTCAAGTCGATAGTCTCATCGGGCTTGAGCAAGTCCCATAACAAGCCTTTTTCTGTGTGGTCTGGGCAAGCGGGGTAGCCCGGTGCGGGGCGTATGCCTTTGTATTTCTCGCGGATTAAGGCTTCGTTGCTTAACTGCTCATCGGCCGCATAACCCCAAAACTCTTTACGTACCCGTTCGTGCATCCGCTCGGCAAAGGCTTCGGCCAAACGGTCGGCTAAGCATTTGAGCATGATGGCGTTATAGTCGTCGTGGTTGGCTTCAAAACGTGCCACATGTTCGTCTATGCCGTGGCCTGTAGTCACCGCAAAGCCGCCCATGTAATCGGCGACGCCTGAGTCTTTTGGTGCAACAAAGTCAGATAGACAGAAGTTGTCGTTGCCGACACGTTCAAGCTGCATCCGCAGGTGATGTGTGGTCATTTCGACTGTGGTGCGCGATTCATCTGTGTAGAGCTCAATGTCGTCGTAATTGACGGTATTGGCTGGGAATAAGCCGATAACCGCTTTCGCTGTGAGCCACTTTTCTTCGATGATTTGTTTGAGCATGGCCTGACCATCGGCGAACAGCTTTTGCGCCTCTTCACCGACCACTTTATCGGTGAGGATTTCGGGGTAATGGCCGTGCAGTTCCCACGAGCGGAAAAACGGTGTCCAGTCGATACGCTCAACTAAATCTTCTAATGGATAATTATCAAATACTTGGCGACCGAGCACGTTTGGCGTGAACGGGGTGTAGTTGGCCCAATCGTGTTGGCAGCGGTTTTCACGGGCCGCTTCGAGTGACACTATTTCTTTGCGCTTGGCTTGAGATAAACGCTTAGTGCGCATGTCGTCGTATTCGGCATAGGTTTCGTCTATGGTCGCTTGGCGGGTCTCGTTGTTGATGAGTTTACTCACCATAGGCACGGCGCGGGACGCATCGGCAATATAGATAGCGCCATGGGGATAATGGGGTGCAATCTTCACCGCTGTGTGGATTTTCGAGCAAGTGGCACCGCCGATAATCGCCGGAATGGTTAAGCCTTCGCGGTGGAAGGTTTTCACGTTGTGCACCATCTCGTCCAGACTCGGCGTGATGAGGCCCGACATGCCGATGATATCGATATTGTGTTCTTTCACGGCGTCGAGAATTCGCTCCACCGACACCATTACACCTAAATCGAATACCTCAAAACCGTTACAGGCGAGCACCACGCCGACGATATTTTTGCCGATATCGTGCACGTCGCCTTTTACCGTCACCATCAAAATCTTGCCGTTAGATTGGCCTTCAACCTTTTCCAGCTCGATATAGGGGTTTAAGTAAGCCACGGCTTTTTTCATCACCCGCGCCGATTTCACCACCTGTGGCAGGAACATCTTGCCTGAGCCGAACAAGTCACCGACCACGTTCATGCCGTCCATCAAGGCGCCTTCAATCACATCCAGCGGACGTTTCGCTTCTTGGCGAGCGGCTTCGGTATCTTCATCGATAAATTCGGTAATGCCTTTGACGAGCGCATGGGATAAGCGTTGGCTAACTGGCCAGCTGCGCCATTCTAAATCTTCTTTCTTACCCACCTGCGCGCCATCACCGCGGAATTTCTCCGCGATTTCAAGTAACTGCTCGGTATTGCTCGAGCCTTCGACTGGGCAGGGCAAGTTAAGCACCACGTTTTCGACCCGTACTTTAAGCTCAGGGTCGATATCGTCGTAAATGGCTAACTGACCCGCGTTGACAATGCCCATGTCCATGCCGACTTTGATGGCGTGGTACAGGAAGACCGCGTGAATCGCTTCGCGCACTGGGTTGTTACCGCGGAACGAGAACGACACGTTCGACACGCCGCCCGAAATCATTGCGTGGGGCAGGGTGGCTTTAATCGCTTTAATGGCATCAATAAAATCGACGGCATAGTTGTCGTGTTCATCGATACCCGTGGCGATGGCGAAAATGTTCGGGTCGAAGATGATGTCTTCTGGCGGAAAGCCGACCTTATCAACCAGCACCCTATAAGCGCGGGTACAGATTTCGATTTTACGCGCTTTGGTATCGGCCTGACCTTGTTCGTCGAACGCCATGATAATGGCCGCCGCGCCGTAGCGTTTCACCAGTGTTGCTTGCTCGATAAACTTAGCTTCGCCTTCTTTAAGGGAAATCGAGTTAACTATGCCCTTGCCTTGAATACATTTTAGGCCAGCTTCGATGACTTCCCACTTAGAGGAGTCGATCATAATCGGTACGCGGCTGATGTCAGGCTCAGAGGCTATCAAGTTTAAAAACTTGTGCATGATCTCGGCGCCATCGAGCATGCCTTCGTCCATGTTGATGTCGATGATCTGCGCGCCGCTTTCGACCTGCTCGCGGGCTACATCGAGCGCTTGCTCAAACTTACCGTCTTTGATCAGCTTTAAAAACTTGGCTGAACCTGTAACGTTGGTGCGTTCACCCACGTTAACGAACAGGGATTGGGCGTCGATAGTCAGCGGTTCCAAACCGGCAAGGCGGCAGGCAACGGGAATATCGGGCAACACGCGCGGGTTATGTCTGTCGACCGCTTCACGAATAACGCGGATATGTTCAGGCGTACTTCCACAGCAACCGCCGATAATATTGAGCATGCCTTCGCGCGCCCAATCTTCGATCACGTTCGCCATGTCCTCTGGGGTTTCATCATAGCCGCCAAACTCGTTCGGCAGACCCGCGTTCGGATGCGCCGACACATAACATTCGGCGATACGCGATAATTCTTCGACGTACGGGCGCAGCTCTTTTGGCCCAAGCGCACAGTTAAGGCCGATAGATAAGGGCTTGATATGGCGCAGGGAATTATAAAAGGCTTCGGTGGTTTGACCGGTAAGGGTACGGCCTGAGGCATCGGTAATGGTGCCCGAAATCATGATAGGTAAGCGGTCACTCGAATGCTGACCAAATAAGTCATCAAATACCGATTCAATCGCAAACAGTGCGGCTTTGGCATTTAAGGTATCGAATATGGTCTCGACCATAATGATGTCTGCGCCGCCTTCAATCAGCGCCTTAGTGGATTCTCGGTAAGCGCTCACTAACTCATCGAAGCTGACGTTGCGGTAGCCTGGGTCGTTCACATCAGGGCTAATCGAACACGTACGGTTAGTGGGGCCTAACACACCGGCGACGTAGCGCGGAATGCCTGTGGCAGCAAAGACTTCATCACAGGCTTCACGGGCGAGGCGGGCGCCGGCTAAGTTAATTTCGGCGGACAGCGACTGCATGTCGTAGTCAGCCATGGCGATAGTCGTAGCATTAAAGGTGTTGGTTTCTATGATGTCGGCACCGGCGTTTAAGTAGTCGGTGTGAATTTGTTTGATGATGTGGGGTTGCGACAACACCAATAAATCGTTGTTGCCTTTGACGTCAGTGTGCCAATCTTTAAAGCGTTCGCCGCGATAATCCTCTTCTTCGAGCTTGTGGTCTTGGATCATAGTGCCCATGGCACCGTCTAAGATTAGAATGCGCTCAGCAAGCTGTTTACGAATGTCTGCCAATATCTGGCCGGCTTTGGTTGAGGGTATCGTCATAAATAATTACCTTAAATACAGCTAAGTTAAGTCCAAAAATCGGCCATTGTTATGCTAAGTGCATTTTATTGTCGTCTGCCGACATTTTTTGAATACTTGTTCTTAAAAATTTGTTTTGGACATTTAAACGTATAGACGTCCATAATACGCGACTTATGATTGTCAGGGCAAGATGAAAGTCAAAGGCATTAGGAGCGAGAATCGAGAATCGAGAATCTAGAATTTAGGCTCTTGGCTTGAGTTCCTAGCATCTAGTCCCTAACTAAAAAGGCATATATGAAACAAGTTCGATTGTTATTGTTGCGCCACGGTGAGTGTGAAGGCGGCGCTATTTTGCGGGGTCGTGTGGATGTGCCTTTGAGTAAAAAGGGTTGGCAACAAATGTCGGCAGCTGTTGAGTCACAGGCCAGCGTGTGTAGCGTGATTTATAGCTCGACTTCACGCCGCTGCGGCGAATTTGCCCAAGCCTTTGCCGCCGAGCTGCATTCGACGGCGGCGCTGGTATCTGAGTCAAGGCCATTGCAGGCGCAGTTTTTAACGGGTTTACAGGAAATTGATTTTGGCGATTGGGACGGTCGTCGGCTCGATGAACTGTATCAACAAGCGGGCGAACATTTAGCGGCCTATTGGCAAAACCCTTGGCAAACACCGCCGCCCAATGGGGAAACTATGGCTAGTTTCGAGTCGCGGGTGAATGGGACGATTGACCAGATACTCGCCGCCGAGTTTAAACGGTTGATTATCGACTCAGATAACGCCGAGCAGGTTACGGGCGCTAGCGTGGGTAAGGGCTTGAGTACGGGTGAGCTGGCTGCCAAGGTATGGGTGGTGACCCACGGCGGGGTGATCCGTCACCTAATGGCGCGCGCCCTTGGGGTTGAACGGGCGGTGGGATTTTACAGTCAACTCGATTTACCCGTGGCGGCCGTGGTGAGCATTACTGTGCTGCAGGATGAGCACGGCGTTTGTTACTGGCGTTTAGATTGGCCGAGCGGACGCTGCGAGTGATATGCATCGGCCTAAGGTGAAGATTTTTCTTGTCTTACCAGCGTGATTGTCGATTGCCTATTAAGGTAAATATAGGATAATGCGTTTTCCTGGCGTCCCCCTACGCACGCGGCCTTGCAAGGCTTGCGATAGCGTATCGGATGACGTCACAGAAATAGGTGTTGGGAGTTTTGAGTGGTGCGAGTATGTTCTGTGGCAACGATTGCCAGCTTACCCTGCAAAGGCTTGAAATCAATCTCAACATAATAGGGAATCGGGGAGCTGCTTGTCAGTCAGCCCGAACTGTGCCCGCAACTGTGAGTGACTTTTTATATTGTTTTTAATACAAAAAGTGACGAGTCAGGAGACCTGCCTATTTCTGTTATCGCTGCGTGCAGCCTTAGTTCTCGAGCGGGTGACTCGAGGGAGCCGATGACAATGTGCATAACCTTTTTTAATTCAGGTTTGGACTTGCTAGGAGCACCACTTTGGTGAAACTCTCTGCCATCCAAACGAGCCATACCTTGAATGACAGCGACACTCGCCCATCAGCGAGCCAGACGGTCGCGCTTGATGTCAGCCAGCTAAGCTGGTGTATCGATGGCAAAACCATTCTTTCCAATATTAACTTTGCGCTGCCTACCGGGCAGATGCTGGGTTTGATTGGTCCAAACGGTGCGGGTAAGTCTAGCTTGCTGCGCTGTTTGTATCGCTTTGTTCGCCCGACTCAGGGCAAAATTACCCTGTTTGATCAAGATATTGAGCGTTTATCGCCCAAGGCGTTTGCCTGCCGTGTCGCTGTAGTGCAGCAAGACACGCCACATTATTTTGACCTAACCACAGAGCAATTGGTCAGCATGGGCTTAACGCCGCATAAGGGCATGTTCGATACCAATTCGAGCTGTGACGGCGAGCGCATTGCAAAGGCTCTAGAGAAAGTCGGCCTGAGCCATAAGATGCACCAACAGTACGAGCACTTATCCGGCGGTGAAAAGCAGCGTGCCTTGATCGCCCGCGCCATAGTGCAGCAGCCGCAACTGTTGATCCTCGACGAGCCAACCAACCACCTCGATGTGCGTTATCAAATTCAAATCCTCGAATTAGTGCGTAGCCTTGGCATCAGCGTGATTGCCTCCATTCACGATCTCAATTTAGCCAGCGCCCTGTGCGACAGTTTGTTGTTGATCCATAACGGTGAAGTTAGCGCTATGGGCACGCCAACTGAAGTATTAACCGAGGCGCGAATTGGCGATGTGTTTGGCGTGTGCGCTAAGGTATCGACCCATCCACAACATAAAAAGCCCTTGATCAGCTATTTTTATGGCTACCATGATTCGACGCACAGCATGGCTGATGCTTTGGCTGAGCGAGGCGAGGGCGGATGATTCAGGGAGTAAATAGCATTTCATCTCACATTTGGGGCGTATCGTGACACCTTTGACGAGACAAAAACTGATGCTGGTCGCATTAGGCATAATCACTTTGATAACCCCCATTGCCGCCACGAGTTTTGGCGCGGCGAACATCAGTTTTATGGATGTTATCCAAGTGTTTATCAATAAAATGGCCAACCTCACTCAAGCCAATGGCATGACGGAGCGCATCGTGATGGAGCTCAGACTGCCGCGTATTTTACTGGCCTTTGTGGCGGGTGCGGGTTTGTCTTTGGCGGGCAGTGTGCTGCAAACCGTGACCCGCAATCCACTGGCCGACCCTTATTTGTTTGGCATTAGCTCAGGCGCGTCCTTTGGCGCTGTGGTGATGTTGACGCTATTTACGGGCTCTGGATTTTTTGAAAATGCGGGTATGGCGGCGAACACGGGGATTTTTAGTGGCTCGGGCGCCTTGTCGGGTTTGCTCTGGTTTAGCTTGCCCTTCGGCGCTTTTATTGGCGCCAGTTTGTCGGTACTGATAGTGCTGGCCTTGTCTGGGCTTGGGCTCAATAGCCAAGTGGAGCGCATGTTGCTCTCAGGCGTGGCGACCTCCTTTATGTTCGGCGCGCTAACGAGTCTGCTGCTGTATTTCGCCAGTCCGCAGGCGACGGCTTCTGTGCTGTTTTGGAGTTTAGGCAGTTTCGCTAAGGCCAGTTGGTCCTTATTAGTGCTGCCGACACTGGTGATTGGCGCGAGCTTGTTCATTATTTTAGGTATGAAACGGCAGATCATGGCGTTGCAAGCGGGGGATGAAACGGCGCATACCTTAGGGGTGAATGTGCCTAAGTTGCGACTCAATATGCTGCTGCTCTGCTCCTTGATTACCGCGATTTTGGTTGCCACCTGCGGCGGTATTGGGTTTGTCGGTTTGATGATCCCCCACACAGTGCGCATGCTGTTTCCCGGTCGTCAGCCGATTATTTTAACGGCGCTGGTGGGCGGATTATTTATGGTGTGGATTGATGTGCTGGCGCGCTGTTTACTTGGCAATCAAGAGTTGCCCGTGGGGATTATCACGGCGGCCATAGGTAGCATGTTCTTTTTGCTGATTTTGCGTAAACGCAGAGTCATGGCGTAAGCACCTAGTCAGAACGTAATCCTAGAGTCATCTAGCAAGCGCAGACTGGCTGGATAATCAGCATTTTTGTTGATATCTGCCCCGCGATTGGAAATGCAAAATTGGACATGTTAGTCATAGACGCAGGATGCGTTGTGGTTATTTAAGATAATAAGTGGAGTGTGGATGTCTCAGTCAGCCGTGTCTTTTCAAATCAGCCCTGTGAGTAAAGCGCAGGATCCGCTGATCCAGCAAAAAATTGATCTTAAGACTAAGCCGCCCGGCGCCTTAGGTCAGCTCGAATCCTTAGCCTTACAGATTGCCCGCGTGCAAGCGACTGATTTGCAACAAACGGATCAGCCACAAAATACTGTGCTGAAAATCGTTCATCCAACCATGTTAGTGTTTGCGGGTGATCATGGTATTGCCGCAGAAGGCGTGTCGATTGCCCCTAGCGAAGTGACGCGCCAAATGGTGCAAAACTTTGCCCATGGCGGCGCGGCGATTAACGTTTTTTGTCGGCAGGTGGGCTTTACGCTCGAAGTGATCGATTGCGGTATTTTAACGCCAGTCGAAGGGGTTGAAGGCATTATCGATCAACGTCTTGGCGCGGGCACAGGGGCGATTCATTTAGAGCCCGCAATGGCGCTGGAAACCGTCGATAAAGGCTTTGCGATGGCGCGCGATTTGATTGAACGTCACCATCAAGCAGGTTGTAACTTAGTCGCCTTTGGCGAAATGGGCATAGGCAATACCTCGGCTGCGGCAGCCATTATGGCGGCGATCATGCAGCTTGATGTGATTGATTGTGTCGGCCGTGGCACGGGCATTAATAGCGAAACCTTAGAACGTAAACTCATGCTGATTGAACTGGCGTTATTGCTGCATCAAAGTGCCTTAAATGGGCCAAAATCAGTGTTAGCTTGCCTAGGTGGCTTTGAAATTGTGCAGATGACGGGGGCTATGTTAGCGGCTGCCGAGCGCAAAATGCTGGTGGTTGTTGACGGTTTTATCGCTACAGCTGCGGCATTAGTTGCGGTGCAAATCGCCCCCAATGTGCGTGATTATTTGATTTTTGCCCACCAGTCAGACGAGCAAGGCCATCAGCGGATGTTAGAGTTTTTGCAGGCGAAACCTTTATTATCCCTCGGGCTAAGATTAGGCGAAGGTACGGGCGCAGCTTTGGCGTTGCCGCTTATTCAAGCCTCAGTAAATTTTTACAATCAAATGGCGAGTTTTAGTGATGCGGGGATTGAGGCTGTTGTATGATGTGCTCTGCTAAGTCGCTTATTTTACTTATTTAAAATAATAACTTTTTAGCCAACCGTTTTAATCTTAAACCTTGCAGCAAGTGTTAATTCACTAAGGATGCTTTATGTCAGAACGCGAAAGCTGGCACAAAGAGATAGATTTGTTTTTAGTTGCCATGGGCTATTTTACCCGCATTCCTATGCCTAAATGGGTCGAAGTCGATAGCGATAAGTTGAATAAGGCCAGCCGTTATTTCGGTCTCGTCGGTCTTTTGGTCGGCCTGTTAAGTGCCATTGTATTTTGGCTGACGCAGAACTGGCTCCCCGCCGGCGTCTCTGTGCTGTTAGCTATGTTGGTTGGCGTCTTGCTCACGGGCGGATTCCACGAGGATGGCCTCGCCGATACCTTCGACGGTTTTGGCGGTGGTTGGACGGCGGAAGACAAGCTACGCATCATGAAGGACTCGCGCCTTGGCAGTTATGGCGCACTGGCGTTGATCTTGGCCCTGCTGCTGAAATGGCAGTTGTTAGTCGAGTTGGCGCTGTACGATCCTGTGGTGGCGGGCTCGGCACTTATCGTCGCCCACACAGTGAGCCGCGTGGTATCAGCCAGTATCATCTTTAGTGAAAAATATGTCCGCGATGACGAGACCAGTAAGTCTAAGCCGCTATCGCAACATCAAGGCATTAATGAGCTGCTTATCCTGATCGCCAGCGGCGTATTAGTGTTGTTATTCCTCAAGGGGTTAGCGGCATTGTCATTGCTATTGGTGATGATAGGACTGCGCCGTTTGATCATAGTGATCTTTAGACGCCAGATTGGCGGTTACACGGGTGATACCTTAGGCGCGGCGCAGCAAATAGCTGAAATCGTGTGTTATTTTGTATTGCTCGTTGTGGGTAACATATTGTGATCCACCTCGTCCTAGGCGGCGCCCGTAGCGGTAAGAGTCGCTACGGTGAAGCCTTAGTGCGCCAGTACACTGCGCTAGGCTTCGATGCCTGCTATGTGGCCACGGCGCAGGCGCTGGATGATGAAATGGCGAGCCGTATCGCCAAGCATCAAGCGGGACGAACGGACGATGGTATCGAATGGCAATTGTTTGAAGAATCGCTCGCCCTTACGGCACTGTTAAAACGCTTAGCAAAACCTGGGCGAGTGATTTTAGTGGACTGTTTAACCCTTTGGTTAACCAATCAATTACTCGCATCCAACGCCAAGGTTGATGATGAGCCGGCGCCGACAGAGTGGAATGCGACAGACTTTATACCGTCTGCCAGTTCAATCTCTAACGATGAAGCTTTGGAGAATTGGCAGGCAGAGAAAACCGCTTTTGTGGATTCCCTTGCTGAGCTCGAAGGTGTGGTGGTGTTGATCAGTAACGAAGTCGGTTCTGGTATCGTGCCCTTAGGTGAATTGAGCCGACAATTTGTTGATGAAGCGGGCTGGTTAAACCAAGCCGTTGCCGCCTTAGCTGACAATGTCACCTTAGTGGTCGCGGGTTTACCCTTGGCACTCAAACCACTGTAATCTAAATCAGTTAAGTGATATTCAGGCTGAGTTTTTATCTTTGTTCCTGCAAACTAAAATAAGTTTTTAACCTTATGCCTTCTTCAAACACAGACAACACAGGCTGTGCCAATGCACTCGATACCGCTGACACCGTTGTTATGAATCCTGCTGCTAATCTTGCGGTTAATCCGCCAGTGGTGAATCCCGCAGTAAATAGCCCTGCGGTTAATTCACCTCGGCGCGCAAAAGTCTTGATGGTGCAGGGCACAACGTCGGATGCGGGCAAGAGCACCTTAGTGGCAGGCATTTGTCGTTTGCTCGCCCGAGAGGGCGTAAAGGTTGCGCCCTTTAAGCCGCAAAATATGGCGCTCAATAGCGCTGTAACTATTGATGGCGGCGAGATTGGCCGCGCACAGGCGTTGCAAGCCGTGGCCTGTTATCTTGAGCCCCATACCGATTTTAACCCCATACTGCTTAAACCTAGCTCGGACACGGGCGCGCAAATTATCGTTCACGGCAAAGCCCTGACAACGCTGGAAGCCTCAGCCTTTTTTGGGCCTAAATCTAAGGATTACAAGGCAATGGCGCTCTGTGCTGTGCTGGAATCCTTCGAGCGATTGACTGCCCAATATCAAACCATTGTGGTGGAAGGCGCGGGGAGTCCGGCGGAGATCAATCTGCGCGAGGGCGATATTGCCAACATGGGATTTGCCGAAGCTGTGGATTGCCCTGTGATTATCATTGCCGATATCGATAAAGGTGGCGTATTTGCCCATTTGGTCGGGACCTTGGCGCTGTTATCTGAGTCTGAACAGGCGCGGGTAAAGGGCTTTGTGATCAACCGTTTCCGTGGCGATATTAGCCTGTTGCAATCAGGGCTCGATTGGCTTGAAGCTTATACGAACAAGCCTGTTTTAGGCGTGTTGCCTTATCTGCATGATTTACATCTCGATGCCGAAGATGCGCTGATAAGCTCGCCATCTAAAGGCGCTAACAGCCGCTTAAAAGTGCGGGTATTAGTGTACCCAAGGATCAGTAATCACACGGATTTTGATCCGCTGCGGTTGCATCCCGATATCGATTTTGACTATGTGTCATTGAAAACCCAAGCCGCGAGTCACGCCACTCATTTGCCCGCCGCCGATTTATTGATCTTGCCCGGCAGTAAGAATGTGCGTGCCGATTTGGCCTTTTTACGCCAGCAAGGTTGGGATAAGGATATCGACACACACCTGCGTTACGGCGGCAAAGTGCTCGGCATTTGCGGCGGTTACCAAATGTTAGGCCAAAGCATTGCCGATCCCTTAGGGATTGAAGACAGTGCGGGCGATACCGAAGGACTTGGCTACTTACCATTGAGCACAGAACTGAAAGCCGATAAACAGTTACGGCGGGTGAGCGGTGAGCTAACGTTACTTGGGCAAAAGGTTGCAGTGAAGGGCTATGAAATCCACTGCGGCGAATCACGTTATCTTATCCCTAGGCTTGAACAAACCAATCCGCCCTTGCAGTTAATCCCAGAATCGACAAGCTTAGCTGTGCCAGCGTTGAGTTTTGCCGATGGCCTGCAAAGTGATGATGGGCAAATCTTAGGTACTTATTTACACGGGTTGTTTGATAGCCCTGATGCCTGTCAGCTGATCCTGCGCTGGGCGGGATTAAACGATGCTCAGGCGATAGATATCAATCAAATACGTGAGCAGCAACTCGATCGTTTAGTCGATGTGTTAGCCGAGCATTTAGACATGCAAAAATTACAGACTATTTTGGATGCCGCAGTTCAGCGTTGAATTCGGCAAAGAACGGATATTGTGAGAGCGGCATTTACAAACTAACCATTTGCCGCTGTCTATTGAACCATTTATAAAGCAGACATTTTTAGCAGCAGAGTGAAGAGAAGACCATGACAGCACAGAACGACAATGAACAAGCGCAAATCAAGGCCGAACGCCACAAGGCTCGCCAACAAAAAGTGAAAGCCGGTGTAGATGCTAAAATTGCCGCCGCCCAAGAAGAGAAGGGCATTTTGCTGGTATTAACCGGTAACGGCAAAGGTAAATCGACCTCAGGTTTTGGCACCGTTGCCCGCGCCGTCGGTCACGGTAAAAAAGCCGCAGTTGTACAATTTATCAAAGGCACCTGGGAGTGCGGTGAGCGTAACTTACTCGAAGGCGCCGGAGTTGAGTTTCATGTAATGGGTACAGGTTTTACCTGGGAAACCCAAGATAAAGAAAAGGATACCGCCGCCGCTGTGCTCGCTTGGGAAGCCGCTGAAAAGCTGCTGCAAGATGAGAGCATAGATTGCGTGATGCTCGATGAACTCACCTACATGGTGAGCTATCACTATCTGGATGTGGAACGTGTGCTTAGCGCACTTAAAAATCGTCCACCGATGCAGCATGTGATTATTACGGGCCGTGCTTGCCACCGAGCGATTATCGAGCTTGCAGATACGGTCAGCGAAGTGCAGCCGCTGAAACACGCCTTCGAAGCGGGTATCAAGGCGCAGCAAGGTTTTGATTACTAATCGAACTTGGTAAAAGTAGGCGCATAAGCGACTATCTGTTATTGGCTGGCAGCTAGGCCTTTAGCCACTACTAGCCGTTAGTCGCTAACCGTTCAGTGTTCAAAGTGTTCTCAAGGATGATCCTATGAATAAGCGTATCGTGATCTGTGCCGATGGGACTTGGAATCGGCCCGAGAAAGATCTTAAGGTCGATTTCCCAACCAATGTGCTGCGCCTCGCGCGGGCGATTAGCCCCTTGGCCAGTGACGGCAAACCCCAGCAAGTGTTTTACGATTGGGGTGTCGGTTCCTATTACGATGAAGCCATGGGCGGCGCAACAGGGCGCGGTTTGCATAAAAACATCATGGATGGGTATCGCTACATAGTGCAAAACTATTCTCCCGGCGACGAGATTTACCTCTTTGGCTTTAGTCGCGGTGCTTATACAGTGCGTTGCCTGTGTGGCTTGATTAATAACTGCGGCATACTCAAACGCCCCGATGCGGCATTGATTCAGCAAGCCTTCGACCACTATAAAAAAAGCAGTGCGCCCTTTGCCCCTGACGGCGAAAAATCCCTCGAATTTAGAGCTAGATACAGCCATGAATCGCGGGACATCAAGTTTGTTGGCGTGTGGGATACCGTTGGCGCCATGGGGATCCCTATCTCGTTTTTAGGTTTGTTCGAAGATAAAGATGAGTTTTACGACACTAAAATCGGCCGCAATGTGCGCGTTGCCCGCCATGCCTTAGCCATAGACGAACACCGCAGCGATTTTGAGCCCACCATCTGGCAACTGCGTGACAATATGGACATGCAGCAGGTGTGGTTTGCCGGTGCCCATAGCAATATTGGCGGCAGTTATAAACCCGATAAAGACGGCGCATTGCTGTCGGACAATGCACTGCTGTGGATGATATCTGAGGCGCAGAAATTTGATTTAAGCTTAGAGCCACACTTAGCCGCGAGTGTGCATCCGAGTCCGTTAGCCACCTTGCATGATTCGAGGCGCAGCTTTTATCGGATAAAACAGGAATATTTACGGCCACTCGATCCTGCATTAGTCCCAGTGCTTTTGCATCATTCGGTGAAGGCCCGCTGGGATCAAGATCCTAAGTATCGCCCCAAGAATCTACAAACCTATATCGAACACTATGGCTGGCCAGAGCTGCTAGTTTAACTCTTTAAAAATTAAGGCATATCATGATTAAGCTACACTTAGCTGGACTCGTTTTTGGGCTCAGCTTGTTTCTTCCCCATAGCGTGTTGGCCGATCCCGCTAAACGTATTATTGCGCTCTCGCCCCACGCGGTAGAAATGCTCTACGCCATAGGCGCGGGCGATGCCATAGTGGCCGCAACCGATTATGCGGATTATCCCGAGGCTGCCAAAAAAATCCCGCGTATTGGCGGTTACTATGGCATTCAAATGGAGCGGGTGATGGAGCTTAATCCCGATCTGATTGTGGTGTGGGATACGGGCAATAAAGCTGAAGACATCAATCAACTTCGAACGCTGGGGTTTAACCTTTATGGGAGCGATCCCAAAACCTTAGAAGGTGTTGCCAAGGAACTGGAAGAGCTAGGGAAATTAACTGGGCATGTTGAAGAGGCGAGCAAGGCCGCCGCTGCGTACCGCGCTGAGCTTAGTCGTTTAAGGAGCGATAATGCCAGTAAATCTGAGCCTAAAGTGTTTTATCAACTCTGGTCTACGCCCTTGATGACGGTTTCTAAAAACAGTTGGATCCAACAAATCATCAGTGTCTGCCATGGCCAAAATGTGTTTTACGATGCCGCCAGTGATTACCCGCAGGTGAGTTTAGAAAATGTGTTGCTGACCTTGCCCGAGGTGATTTTGCAAAGCCAAGAGGAAGGCAATGTTAAAGGTGTCGATTGGAGCCAATGGCCCGAAATTCCCGCCGTTAAAAATCAGCATATTTATCAGCTTAATGCCGATTTATTACACCGTGCGACGCCCAGAGCCTTACTTGGCGTTCAAGCCCTATGTGATGCCTTGGATAAAGCGCGTTAAATAAAAACGCCTGCTGTGGAAACACAGCATAGTCATTAATTGAATGGGAATTTATTACTTCAAACCCGCCCTAAGCCTTGTTGGTTGTTCATGCTTTATGTGATGCTCTGTACTGTCGTTAGTTTGTATCCTCGCCAGATGAAATCGTTAGTTGAGATAAAAGATATGTAATCAAGGAGTGAAGATGGCAGAGCAGAATGCGTTAGGGCAAGAAGCCGGTAAAGGCACGTTGATATTCCTCTGTGGCAAAATGGGCGCAGGTAAATCCACCTTATCGCGACAACTCGCCGAGGCCGAAAACTGCATTTTAATCTCAGAAGATGAATGGCTTGCTGCGCTATATCCCGATGAGATTAACGATTTTGATACTTACCTGAAGTATTCCGCTCGTCTTAAGCCCTTGCTTAAAAAGCATGTGCAGGAACTACTCTGTTCGGGAGTGTCTGTGGTGATGGACTTTCCTGCTAATACGGTTAATCAACGCCTGTGGTTTCGAAGCATTTTTACCGATTGCGGCGCCGCCCATAAACTTATTTACCTTAACCACAGCGATGCGCTTTGTTTGAGCCAACTCGATAAACGCAGACAAAGCCACCCTGAGCGCGCTATGTTCGATACCGAGGCGATGTTCTGGCATGTGAGCGGTTATTTTCAGCCGCCGACTCTGGATGAAGGCTTTGATCTTGAGGTGGCTGAGAGCTAAGCGATTGAAAAGTTTATTGAAAGCCAAGTGACTGAAGCTTAGTTACAGAAGCAAGTTACTTAAGCAAGTGACAGAATAAAAACAATAGGGAATATCATGTATCAAGTGCTTGAAGACGTTGCCTCAGCCAATGATTTTATCCGTTTACGGCAGATTTCGGGGTTAAGTCCTCGGCCAATGGCGGGCGCTATTAAGGCCTTACCTAGGAGTTTATATGGCGTGCAGATAAAGCTTGCCGATCAAACTGTGGGTATGGGGCGTGTGGTTGGCGACGGCGCGCTGAACTTTGAAATTGTCGATATTGCGGTCGATCCCGAGCACCAAGGCAAAGGCTTAGGACGGCTGATTATGCAGCACATTATGGCCTATCTAGATCGTGAGGCTTTTGAAGGCGCCTATATTACCCTGATGGCCGATGTGCCTGAACTCTATGAAAAGTTTGGCTTTAAATTCAGCAGCCCCGCAAGTGAAGGCATGTATATAGTGAAATAACACCGCTAACCCATACACTTTTAACTAAAATTCTCGTAGCGGCACTCGCAACAGGACTCGTCGCTGTAGAGCTTAAACACCAGTACTCGCAGTAGCAGAGCTAAAACAGCAGAACTAAAACAGTAGAGCTTGAATAACAGAACTCGAACAACAATCAAAGGAAGCTTAATCTATGAATACTTTACTTATTTGCCTATTTGTCGCCATGTTATTGCCGTATCTGGCGAAAGGCCCCGTCGCTTGGGCGATGGCTAAGGCGGGCGGTTATGATAATAATCATCCCCGCGCCCAGCAAGCACAGCTAACCGGTTTTGGTGCTCGCGCCTTGGCGGGGCATCAAAATGCCTTCGAGTCCTTGTTAGTGTTTGGTCTGGCGGTATTAGTGGTTATCGCCACGGGTAAAGTAAACCCCACCACTGAGTGGTTGGCAATTACCCATGTCGCCGCCCGCTTTGTGTATCACATCCTATACCTTGCCAATAAAGGCACCCTACGATCCCTCTCATGGTTTGTCGCTATCTTCAGCGCCTTCGGGATTTTCTTTCAAGCTTTTTAATGCACTGTCCCAGTGTAAAAACGGGTTTTAAAACCCGCCTAGAACCACTCGCGATAAGTAAGACGTGGCCTGTAATAAGGGTCACTTCCGCCTCTCTACCTTAAAAATGACCTTATTAAAGGTCATTTTTATATCTATTAAGCAAACTGTCAGGTTTTAATTGTTACCTTACGCCCCCGATGTATTGGTTAGTCCCTTTGCTACCGTTTTACCTCAGTTAGAGATATGTCATGTTTAAAAGGCTCAAGCTTTCGTTAATGATGCTCACATTCATGAGTACGTTTGTTGTGTACTCTTTTGAATATCCACAAAAGACGCCAGCTAATAGTCAGATTTCAAATGGAATGGTATTTCAAACATCCACTTCTTTGCCTCAAACTGCTCCCTATCCTTTAACTATGAGTACGAGTGCTCGGCTTCTTATCGATAGTACGTCAACATATGTAACGGCTTTTCTTTTGCAGTTAAATAGAGGCAATGTTGTGGAGACAGGCGTTAACTCTTTCCCATTCCCACTTATGGCCCAACAGCCCGTTTTACCCAGTTCAGAACTAAAGCCACAAAACGTCAGTATTACTTCGATTAACGAATTGATGCTCTTGTTTGATTCACTTGATTACACGCTAGAAAATTTTCATAAGGGTAATAAATCGATACCTAGATTGACCTTTGATGCAGTGGGAGAGGGCTGGCGTTCAGTGTCAAGCCAACTCCCTGTGAAGCAAAAGAAAACGGTGTTTTTTAGATTAATGACACCTTTAGTGCTGTTGGCTAATGAGAAAATTTTACAAGAAAGACAAGTTATCATGTCGGCAGATATTGATGACACAGCGCTGATTGCTTTGGCTGTTAAGTACAAAGTGTTAAGCAGTACAGATAAGCCGCTGTTAGAGGCCCAAAGACAAATGCTGCTTAAAAGGGTGGATATCCTGCCACCATCTCTAGTATTAGCACAAGCAGCAAAAGAGAGCGGTTGGGGAACATCGCGATTTTCCCATGAAGGTAATGCATTATTTGGACAGTGGGATTTCAACGGGGATGGCATGGAACCTAAGCAAAAACGCCAAGGATTAGGAAACTATGGTTTAGCCCGTTTCGACACACCACTTGCCTCGGTGGAAGGGTATCTACTGAATTTGAATACCCATAATGCCTATCAAAAGATGCGGGATCTTCGTGTTCAATCCAGACAAGATAATCAAGCTGTGACAGGCTCTGAACTCGCTGGGACGTTAGACCGATATTCGGAGCGCGGGCACGCCTATGTTGAGGCGATTCGTCAAATGATCCGCACCAATAAGCTCTATCTGGTGGATGATACTTATTTGAGTGATGACGCGCCACTACATCTATTAACAAGAACAAACTAAGTGATTGGTTAAATGTACATTATTACTTAGACACTATTGAGAGACCTATTTAATTTAGGCCTGATTCATCAGCGACAAAGCCAAATAAATATGCTTGCAGTTCAGACAAAATTTCAATTTCATTCTCGAACAAGTCATCGTGTTCAACCCACTCTTGTCTTGATAACATATTTAAATCAGAGATATTTACATTGTATTTATCAATATATTCAGAAAATTCTTTAGTCATTACAGGCTTATAGACATTCAAAATATTTCTAACTTGATTATTGAGTTTTGCACTAAGATCATTCCAACTTTTTATAAGCTCCTTCTCTCTCTCTTTAAGCCTTGGCATTTCATCTATCTCATCCTCTTGCATATGGTTCAAACGCATATAAATGTCATACATTTCTTTAGATAACTCTAACTTATTCGATAGTGCATTCAACAAATCAAAAACAATACCTTTCCTGAGTTCCCACCGTCTTGATCTTTCTTGTGTATACAAACCACTACCATGCACTAGGACAGCGATGATGGATGCAAAGGCTATTACGATGTTAGTTAACACACCTAAGCTTAAGGTAAGAATATCTAAACAAATAAAGATACAGCCAAATAAAACCAAACCAACCATAATTCCAACTAAGATTGGGCTCATTAAATCATCACAAAAACGTATAATTCTTATATACATGCTTTAGCCCTATATTTCATCTGTAAACTTCAACAACAGTGATATTATTCTTTATTCTCAATTAATTAAAGCTATCTCAGCCCTTCTCAACCAATACGCATACGACTTCTTACTGTCTAATCCCATCAATGCCAATTGGCCTTTGCACACGTAACAAGTGCGAATCGCCCGAATACAGTTTGGCGATAACCGCTCAATCATCCTATCGAACTGGATCACATGCTTAGGAGCGCTCAAAAAAAGACAGAAAATGCATAACTCTTTTAATGCGAAATGTTAACTCTAATGCCACAGAAGTTCACCTCTCCCCGGCGAAGCTGTTGAAATATTTTGATAAAAATGCCGTGGCGATATCATGGATGATGGCGCAGGCTCTGGGTTAGCCGTTAGGTGACTTTTAGTGGGCGTATGATACTGGTTACTATGGTGTTTACGGAGATATGAGTCATGTAGCTACAGACATACTTAAGTGTTGGCGAAATTAATCACTTGCATGTAAGTGACCGTTGGCGGCATGGATGCCGTCGTCGAGCCCTCAGGGACGAGTTTATGTCGTGTCACTGGAATGAAAGTGATTAATTCTATGCATAACAGATAAAGCACTAATCACCCTTAAAGAGGGGATTGCTGTTAATTCCTTCTTGGTCGATTCTTGATTAACAAATCAGGGGTGAAGCCCCACGACGTTGACTTTTCTTGATAAAAATACTGATAGATAAAACCAATCAGTTGGTTGCAAAACTCCACATGGCTTGAATCAATCCATCAGAGACTTCAAATACCACCATCACCTCAAAGGGTTCATCTCTAATCCCGCTGATGCGTTCGTAATCGACGACTTTATTGCCCACCACCATACGGCTGACGATTTCTGCATGTAAGTTGGGCAGATTAAAGCGTTCATTCTGATAGAAGTCACTAAAAGTGGCTTTACCTTGGATGACGGGCGCTGTTGCGGGTGGACGATAGATGCACACATCATCACTAAACTGGGCGACAAACGTAGTGATATCGCGCTGGTTGTAGGCTTCAAGCTGGGCTTGCACTAAGGCTTCGGGTGAGCTTTCTACTGCTCTGGCTTTAGTTCTGGCACTTGCACCGATACCTGTGGCTTCCGTCATATTCACTATCCTAATGTTTTTATTACAACAACTTAAGCTGTGTTTGTCCCCATTGTGTGGCGAAAGGCATCGCCTCCTGCGGACTCAGGACAAACTCTTGTTCGCATCCATCGCCGCGGGGTGTTTCCCAGAATTTGATGGCCTTTGCCTCAAGGGTGAGCTGATAATATCCCGAGCCGTCTGATGAAGGACATTCTGGATCTAACTCTTTACCTGCAAACAATTTTTCCCTTAATGCTTGGGGTAAAGGATGGCTCATATTATCTAGCATGCTTTGCGGTTTGGTATCGGCGAGAAACCACTGCCACGGGTGGAAAGGTTTACCATCGCTAAGGGAGAAACTGACAAATTCTTGGCTGATACCATTAGCGCCGTAACCTGCGGCCCAGCGATATAGGCGCACACTGAGCCAATGCTGATTAATAAAAATCGGCTCGGCAAAGGTTTCGTCAGTCACAAAACTGCCCATTTGTGCCAGCATTCTGCGGCGAGTGTCAAAGGTTTGTGCTAGTTGGGCTTCATCGGTGAGCTTATGTTCAAGCCATTGATTAATTGCCAAGATCCCCGTTTGTGGGCCTTTAAATTCGATCCCTACTTCTGTACCGAACGTCAGCGGGCGATACTCAATATTTTCATAGGGTTGCCATTTCCCTCGGCTGAGTTTTGGCCTTGTTTCTAGTGGCAGGTTATACGCATCGGCGCCGCAATCTTCTACATCATCTGGGCTGATTGCTCGCTCAAGTTGTACGGGGAACGATTTACTCGCGCTATCTTTAAACCAATGGCCGCTCAGTTTTTGTGGCGTGACAGTATCAAACTGCCAGTTCCCTGTATTGCCTTCTTCTTTCCACAGTTCATCTTGCTGCTCGAGCCTTATCGGCGTTAAGTAGCGTTGATAGTAATAACTGCCTGTTCCATATTGATTAAAGCAGACTCTGACTTTGCTTTTGCCTAATTGTCCCTGCCAGATCCCCGTCAGTTCATTGGCCGCAAAGGAATGTAATGGGAGCGTAGAAGCAAGCAATAGGCTTGAAGATAAAACCGAGAATAACATCCTTGTGGGCATACTGATTTTCTCTTAAAAGGTCATAGGTTAGGGCTGTATTTTAAGCGAGAGACACTAGCCGATTGTGGTCTAAAAATCAAAATGAATCTGGGGCATAAAAAAGTCGCCCGTAGGCGACTTGATGTTAAAGACTTAAGGCTTACTCAACCTGCCAATCAATGGCTTCGCCTGCACGAATCGGCACTACGTTAGTGTCGCCCAGCGGGTAAGTTGCAGGGACATTCCATGGTTTTTTCACTAGCGTGATCGTGTCGGCGTTACGTGGCAGATTGTAAAAATCTGGGCCATTGAAGCTGGCGAACGCTTCGAGTTTATCCAGCGCATTCACCGATTCGAAGGCTTCGGCATACAGCTCAATGGCGGCGTGGGCTGTGTACGAACCCGCGCAGCCACAGGCGGCTTCTTTTTTATCCTTAGCGTGGGGCGCCGAATCTGTGCCGAGGAAGAACTTCTTGCTGCCGCTTGCCGCAGCCGCTAATAACGCTTGCTGGTGGGTATTGCGTTTTAAAATCGGTAGGCAGTAAAAATGTGGGCGAATACCGCCCGCCAGCATATGGTTGCGGTTATACAGCAAATGGTGGGCTGTGATAGTCGCAGCCACATTATCAGACGCTTGGGTGACAAAATCGACCGCATCTTTAGTGGTGATATGTTCAAGGACGATTTTGAGGTCTGGGAAATAGGCGACGATTTTGCTGAGGATATTTTCGATAAAAACGCGCTCGCGGTCGAAAATATCAATCGATGAATCCGTGACTTCACCGTGCACTAAAAACAGCATGCCGACTTCTTGCATGGCTTCGAGGGCAGGGTAGATGTTCTTCAAATCGGTTACGCCTGAATCCGAGTTGGTCGTCGCGCCTGCAGGGTAGAGCTTAGCGGCGACAATTTTACCCGAAGCTTTGGCTTTACGAATTTCATCTGGGCTAGTTTTGTCAGTTAAATACAACACCATCAAAGGTTCGAACTGTGAGCCCGCTGGCACCTGCGCTTTAATACGGTCGTAATAAGTCAGTGCGGTTTCGGTATCGATAGCGGGTGGCACTAAGTTTGGCATAACGATGGCACGGCCCATATAGCGGCTGATGTCGCGCACTGTATCTTTAAGTTGGGCGCCGTCTCTTAAATGAATATGCCAGTCGTCTGGGCGAGTGATTGTTATTGTGGTCATAGGGTTTGGTCTTTTGATCGTTTTTGCTGCGAGGGTGGCAGGATCTTATGTGGCAAGGATTTTACTGTAAAGGGAAACTCGGTGGTTTCGGCCAATAAATCTGTTAGGACATGTAATTGAAGCGCTTAGCTGCATGGCTCGCACTAGGTCATCGTTTTTAACATCGGACACTTTTGCTTAATCTGCTGCGGACACTTTTCGATTTAACTTCCAGTGTCCGCGGACACTTTTATCAGTAATCTCAAGTTAACATTTTGAATAATAATGTTTTTACTGGTTTGGCATAGGCTTTGCTTTCTCTGTGGTATAGATTTCCAATAGTGTCCGTTGATTGCGCTTCGGCACTGATGATTCCGACAGGGAAGCGAGTAAAGCCATGATTAAAGATACTAGCGGCCAAGATACTGTACTTGTGCCATCGACCACTAAACGTCTTAAGTTACCTCTGTTGATCGGCGGTTGCGCCTTATTGGTCAGCGCCTTAGTGTGGGCGAGCTTGGGCGCAGATAACGTGAGCAAATCTTTAAGCCGCAGCGACATCACCACGGCAACACTCTTTGTTGGAACCTTAACCCGCGATGTAGCGACCACAGGTAAAATCGTGGCGGCGAATGCGCCTATTTTGTATAGCACTGAGGAAGGCACAGTCACTCTGCTGAGTAATCCTGGCGATAGCGTTAATAAAGGCGATGTGGTTGCCAAGCTTGATAGCCCAAGATTAACCAATCAGCTAGAGCAGGCTAAATCGATTTTGGCAGGAATGCAGAGTGCTTTAGAGCGTGCCAAGTTGGACGCGAGACGCGATCAACTGCAAGTAAATCAAACCTTAGACATGGCCGCGGTGGATTTAGAAGCCGCAGACAGGGAGCGCCGCCGGGGTGAGTTATTAATTACAAATAAGCTGATCAGTGAAATCGATTACGAGAAAGGTAAGGACGATTTACACAAGGCTAAGCTTAAATTTGCCCATGCCGAGCAGGAAGTGGCGCTAACAAAAGACACCCTGACCTTCGAAATTAAAAATAAAGCCTTAGAGGTCGAGCGCCAAACCCTTGCCGTGCATGAACTCGAACGCCAAGTTGAAGCCTTGAATATCAGAGCGCCCGTGGGCGGCATTATTGGCAACTGGATCACAGAGCAGAAAACCCGCCTTAGCGCTAACCAACCAATTCTAACCGTTGTGGATTTAAGCGCCTATGAGGCCGAACTTGCGGTGCCAGAGTCCTATGCCGACGATCTGGGTTTAGGCATGGAAGTTGAGCTCAGTTTTGGCAGCGTGAAGTTAATGGGCAAGTTATCGTCCATCTCCCCCGAAGTGCGTAACCGTGAAGTGACCGCAAGGGTGCAGTTCGTTCAAGATAACAGCTTGAAACTGCGTCAGAACCAACGTATCTCTGCCCGAGTTTTACTGGAGCACAGACCCGATGTACTAATGGTGAAACGCGGCGCCTTTATGACTAGCGGTGGTGGCAATGAGGCTTACCAAATTGAAGGCGATTTAGCCAGCCGCCGCGAGATCAAACTCGGCAGTACCAGCATGAGCCAAGTCGAAGTACTCGAAGGCGGTAAAGCCGGAGATGAGTGGGTGATATCCAGTGTCGAACCTTTTAATCAAGCAGAACAGGTCAGGATTCATTGATGACCGATATTCGTAAATTACTAAATAACCAATCTGATGAATATAACGGCGCAGCGATCAAGGTGAATGACGAAACCTGCTGCGACATGGACAAGAATAGGAGCCGAATATGCGTGATAAACAATTTGATTTCAGTGTGTTGATGTCATCAAAAATGTTTGGCGTGTTGGCCTTACTGCTACTGGTGGTCGCGGTGGAGTTGAGTATTGGTGAAGCCAATAGCTGGTTTTTCCTTGGACTGAATATCTTGGAATGGACCAATCCATTGGAGGAGGTTCGCCAAGTGGGTGAGGTTTCACTCGAAAGTGCCGACTTTATATTGGGCGTTTTTGTGTGGCTTGTAGAATCTGTCGTTGAGCCATTTTTCGGCTGATGACGCTGCCATGCATCACGTCGTTTAGATGCAGCGTCAGGGCGTAAAATTGATTTGATTATTTTAAGGAAATTAACATGTTATCAATGAAGAGTGTGAGCAAGGTTTTTAAAACGGATTTAGTGGAAACCCACGCCCTGCGCGATTTTAACCTCGAAGTGAATGAAGGCGAGTTTGTTGCGGTAACGGGTCCTTCTGGCTCAGGTAAAACGACTTTTTTAAATATCGCGGGTTTGCTCGAAGGTTTTACCCACGGTGACTATTTTCTCGATGGCATTAACGTGTCTAACCTGAGCGATAACAAGAGCGCTGCTATCCGTAACGAGAAAATCGGCTTTATCTTCCAAGGCTTTAACTTAATTCCCGACCTTAACTTGGCAGAAAATATCGAAGTGCCGCTGCGCTACCGTGGTTTTAATGCCAAGGAACGCCAACGCCGCGTACAGCAAGCATTAGAACAAGTGGGTTTAGCTTCACGACTCAAGCATTTTCCCACTCAGCTTTCGGGCGGACAGCAACAAAGGGTGGCGATTGCCCGCGCATTAGCCGGTGAACCGCGTTTTCTGCTCGCCGATGAACCAACGGGTAACCTCGACAGCTTAATGGCGCGCCAAGTGATGGAATTACTTGAAAATATCAATCAAGCGGGCACGACTATTATCATGGTGACGCACGACCCTGAACTCGCTCGCCGTGCCCAGCGCAATATTCAAATCGTCGATGGTCAAGTGTGTGATTTTACTATGTATCAGCCCCATGGCAGTGTGCAAACTACGGCTTCGCACCCATTAGATAAACTTGTCGCCAACGCTGACTAAGGATACGCATTATGTTTTTTTATTATGTTGATTTAGCCTGGCGCAGCATTAAGAAAACCCCAGTGCTGTCGCTGTTGATGGTGTTGGCGATTTCGATAGGTATTGGCATCACAATCACCACGTTAAACGTCTACAAGATGATGTCGTTTAATCCTGCGGGTGAACGCTCAGATGAGTTAAATGCGGTACAGCTTTGGAGCCAAGGTCCCGATTCTTGGGATGAGCTTAACTCGTTAGTGACTTATCAAGATGCGATGAATTTGCGCAACAATACCTTACCTAAACGCCAAGCGGCGATGTTTCGCACTGGGATGGCGCTGCAAACTGAGGATGTCAATTTCGCGCCTATTTTAGAAAGTATTCGGGTGACAGATAGCGACTTTTTTAAGCTGTTTGACGTGCCATTTTTGTACGGCAATGTGTGGGATAAATCCGTTGACACTGAACCTGCTTATCAAGTGGTGATTAACGATAAACTCAATCAAAAGCTGTTTGCGGGCCAAAACAGTGTCGGCAAGGTTATCTATCTTAATCGTAAACCTTATCAAATAGTGGGGGTGATTAAAGCCTGGGACCCTAAGCCTAAATATTATGATCCCACTAACGGTGCCTTTAACGACACAGAACAAATTTTTGTGCCGTTTTCACTGACACCTATCGAAGAGTTTGATGTATGGGGTAACACCTCGGGTTGGAAGTTTGAGACGATGAATAGTTACAGCGATCGCCTTAACTCTGAAAAAGTGTGGCTGCTGTATTGGGTTGAGTTACCCAATAAAGATGCCGTAACCAGTTACCGTTCTTGGCTCAGTAATTATGTCGCAGAGCAAAAAGCATTGGGCCGCTTTACCGATAAAAAATCTGCCGCTGACTCAGTCAAGGTCTCCGATGTCGCGACTTGGCTTGAATACAATCATGTCGTTCCTGAAGACAATAAAATCTTGGTTGGCTTGAGCGCACTATTTTTAAGTGTTTGTTTAGTCAATATATTAGGTCTAATGCTCACTAAGTTCCTCAAGCGAGCGCCTGAAGTTGGGGTACGCCGCGCAATCGGTGCTAGCCGTGCCCAAATCTTCGCTCAATATATGGTGGAAGTAGGCATGATAGGTTTATTAGGCGGTTTACTGGGACTCGCTTGGGCTTACGCATCACTTTACGGCTTATCGGCACAGTTTGAGGTCTCGAAGGGGTTAACCCATTTATCGGCGAGTATGTGGATTATCACTCCTAGTATTGCGGTAGGCACAGCCTTGTTGGCTGGCTTGTATCCCGCGTGGGTCGTGTGCCGGACTAAACCTAGCGTTTATCTGAAAAGCCAGTAAGGGACTTATTATGTTACATATTAAACCTATTCTCAGCAGTTTGTTGCGCAGTAAAAGCGGTCCTGTCTTACTGCTTATTCAGATTATTTTGTCTGTGGCAATTGTGGCGAACGCGAGCTTTATTATTCAAGAGCGTTTAGCCCTGATGCAGCGCGTTTCGGGAGTCGAAGAGTCTGAAGTCTTGACCTTTAGCTTGTTCAACTTCGATCCATTGATCGATAAAACCGCGCAAAACAAAATTGATCAGCAAATTTTACGTGGGCTACCCAATGTGATTGATGCGACCTCAACCAATATGTTGCCATTAAGCGGTGGCGGCTGGTCGAGCACCTTCAATCTGGGGCCCGATCCGGATAGCGCTAAATCGACACCGCAATTTGCCATGTACTTAGGGACAGATCACACCCTTGAGACCTTAGGCCTTAAGCTGATTGAAGGGCGTAACTTTTACCCCCATGAACTTAAGGACAATCTCGATAGCCCGAGCCGATTAGCGATCATCTCCAGCGCGTTAGCTAAAGCGATTTGGCCTGATGAATCACCACTTGGCAAAGTGTTGTACGAGGGTAAAGATGCACAGATCACTGTGATAGGGGTTGTCGATAAACTGCAAGGCGCGTGGATTGACAGTTCTAGCCTTGAAAACAGTGTGATTCAAAATGTGGATTATGGCAGCAGTTCTTACATGGTACGGGCCAAACCTGAGTTTCACGCCGAGCTTAAAGATGCGATAAAAAAAGCGTTGCTGGCCGAGAATCCTAACCGAGTTCTCGATGGCTTTAAGTCAATCGAGGCGTTAAAAGATAGCTCATACCGCGATCATAAATTGATGATTACCGTGTTGATCATGATGGTAGTGTTGCTGCTGCTGATCACCTCGCTCGGTTTAACCGGTATGGTGATGTTTAATATCCAGCGCCGCACTAAGCAGATAGGTACCCGCCGTGCACTGGGTGCGAAAAAGCGCGACATTGTCAGTTACTTCCTCGTAGAAAATTATTTGATTTGCTTCGCGGGAGGCGTGTTGGGTGGCTTGTTAGCGATACAGTTAGGGCAGCAGTTAATGAAAATCTATAGCTTGCCTATGTTGGACTTAAGTTATCCATTATTTACTGTGGCAGGCTTGTTTATTGTCACCACGCTAGCGGTTTACCTACCAGCGCGTAAGGCGGCAAATATTTCGCCAGCAACGGCAACCCGCAGCGTATAGCGAAATATTTGATGTCACTCAAGGTACGATAAAAGCCCAATAAAAGTGCGATAACAATAGGATGTTATTGCACTTTTTGTTACTTTACGGTTAATAGTTTTATATAGGACAACACTCATACTTATGGATACTATCCTCATCGTCGACGACAATCACGCCATCTGCCAAGCCCTAGGTTTGATGCTAGAGCTTAATGATTATCGGGTGCTGACTTGCCATAGTCCGGAGGACGCCCTTGGATTATTGGCGACGCAAGATGTGGATTTAGTGATCCAAGATATGAACTTTACCCGTGATACCACCTCGGGCGAGGAAGGCAAGCAACTGTTTTACGCCCTGCGCGAACGCCAAGGGGATCTACCGATCATTTTGATGACGGCGTGGACGCAACTCGAAACCGCCGTTGAATTAGTCAAAGCGGGCGCGGCCGATTATATGGGTAAACCTTGGGATGACGCTAAGGTGCTCAATAGCATTACCAATTTGATCGCGCTTTATAAACTCTCCCGTGCTAACCATCGTCTCGAGCGGGTGAATCATCAACGCCAAGTGGCGATCGCCGATGCGGACCTCTGTGGGATTGTCTTTGGTAGTGGCGCGATGCAGCGTTGCATTGATTTAGCCTTGCAACTGGCGCGCTCCGATGTGTCGGTCCTCATCACTGGCCCTAATGGTGCGGGTAAAGACAAGCTTGCCGATATTCTCCATGCTAATTCTCCCTTAAAAAACAAGCCTTTTATCAAGGTCAATGTCGGCGCTTTGCCGATGGATTTATTAGAGGCAGAGTTGTTTGGTGCCGAGGCGGGGGCTTTTACGGGGGCGACTAAAGCGCGTATTGGTCGCTTTGAAGCGGCCGACGGCGGCACACTGTTTTTAGATGAAATCGGTAACTTGCCCTTATCTGGCCAAGTAAAACTGCTGCGCGTGCTGCAAACCGGTGAATTTGAACGCTTAGGTAGCCATAAAACCCAAAAAGTGAAAGTGCGGGTGATCAGTGCGACCAATGCGGATCTGGCCCAAGATATTGCCGAAGGGCGTTTTCGTGAGGATTTGTTTTACCGCTTAAATGTGATTGAACTGGCGCTATCGCCGCTGAATCAACGCACCGATGATATTTTGCCTTTAGTACAGCATTTTATCGGTAGCGATTTTAGCTTGAGTAAGCCCGCATTGCAGGCGTTGTTGCACCATCGCTGGCCGGGTAATGTGCGTGAGCTGGAAAATGCCTGTAAGCGAGCGGTATTGTTGGCAAAAAGCCATGTATTGACTGAGGCTGACTTTGGCTTGGCACCTGTCGTGAGTGCTGCAAGATCTGCGACTTCCCATATTTCTGCAGCTTCTGCGCCGCGACGCTTAGATCAGCGACAGCCCGATCCGCGCATCTTTGAACAGAGACAATCTGATCCTCAGCCCGTTTATGCGTCTGCTTCCATTCCCGCTAATGCCACTTTTGCTGATAACTCTGCCCGCGACCAAACACAGTCGGCTAATGAGGCGATAGAGGTGAGCCGCGAAGATATCGAAGCGGCGCTAAAACAGCACCATGGCGTGATTGCTCGGGTCGCCAAAGCGCTTGGGCTCAGTCGCCAGGCGCTGTATCGGCGCATGGATAAGTTTGGTTTAGATAAGTCATAGGCCAAGTGCAGATGCTAGTTTGTAGCTTTTAGACAACAGCTTCTAGGCAACAGCTACTAAGTCTCAGATGCTAGTTCGTAGGTTCTAGGCAACAGCTTCTTGGCGAGAGAAAGGCTATTGATTAAGGAATGTCAGTGTTAATCCGAACTAAAATTATCATTTATTCAATGATTTGCTGCGCGTTTGGCGTCTTGCTTAGTTTTGCCTTGGTGAAATATATCTCACCTGAAACTTCGGTTGTCGCCACATCTAAGGCAATCGAAATCCCCGATGTGAATGTACAACTCGACTTTGCTGATCTGGAAAAAACCACTGCTGCCATCGAGCTTGCCCTTAAAAATACTGAACAATTGCAGCTAGCGGCAGCAATGCAAGCGCGTCAGAGGACCGAGCAGATTAAGGCTGAACTGCAAAAACTTGAACAACTTAAGCAAGAACAGTTACAAATAAAACTCTTCAAGTTAGAACAACTTAAAGAAGGGCAGTTTAATTTTAGCGCCCATATCGCAGAGCCTTTACGTGTAGAACCGCTCTCGATTTTACCGCCCAAAGCCCCAGCATCCCCTGAAATAGCAGAGATCGAGCGAGTCTCGAGTTTAACCTTAAGTGAAGGTTTACTGGTGTTATTGCTCGCTTGTGGCGCGTGTGGCCTAAGTGTCGCTTGGTTAACACGGCATCTGGGTCGTAGCTTGGATTCCCTCGAAATAGGTCTGCTGAACTTTAGCGATAATGATTTTAGCGTGAGTATTCCAGAACATGGTGAAGGTCAGCTACAAACCTTGGCCCAGTTATTTAATTATTCTGCGGCAAAATTACGCCAAGAAAGGCAATACATTTACCAGCGAGAGTTGTTGCTGGATAAGGTGATCCAAAGCTCTCCCAACGTGATGCTATTGCTCGACGACCATCAGCGGTTAATTTACGCCAACGATGCTGCGCGTCATCTATTCCACAAAAAGGGCAAAATGGAAGGTTTGAGCCTAGATGAATTGCTGCTGGACTTGCCCGAGGTATTGGCCTTGGCGCTTAAACATGAAAAGAACGGCCTCTTTGCTATGGGCGAAGATGATGTGGAAACTTGGTATCTTAGTCGTGGCCAATTTTTATTGAATAACCAACAACATAACTTGATATTGCTCAAGCAGATGACCCGTGAGCTTAATCGTCAAGAGGTGGCAGTGTGGAAGAAAGTGATCCGCATTATTAGCCATGAACTCAATAACTCAGTGGCGCCCATCGCCTCTATGGTGAACTCGGGGCGTTTACTGACTAAAGATCTGGATAATCCAAAACTTAAGTTGATTTTCGATACCATAGAGAATCGCACTGGCCATCTGAGCCAGTTTATCTTCAACTATGCCCGCTTTGCTAAGTTGCCGCTCCCACAGCGACGTCAGGTCAATTGGACACAATTTACGACTCAGTTAACCCAGCATTATCCCTTTAAACTTACGCATGATTTGCCTGAAAACGATGGCTATTTCGATCAAGGACAGTTGGAGCAAGTGCTTCTCAACTTGCTAAAAAATGCCCATGAATCGGGTTCAAACCCTGAGGATGTCACCCTGTCGATTCGGCAACAAACCTTAGTGGATGGTGTGGGTTTCAGTATTGTTATCGAGGATCGCGGTACTGGCATGTCAGGCGAAGTTTTAGAGCAAGCGTTGTTGCCGTTTTACTCGACTAAACAATCGGGTACAGGGCTTGGTTTACCTCTGTGCCGTGAAATTATTGAAGCCCATGATGGCAGTATTAGTATGCACAATCGCAGTGACGGTGGCCTGTTGGTTCGACTATGGTTACCACAATAATCCGCACGTTTTGTATTAGCACAGCAATGCGACCTTAGGGTCGCATTTTTATTGCTTCTTCATTTGTTCGTTTACCCTATTCCTCCGGTCTTAACGGCTTCTTTGCGTATTAGCCAAATGGGCTATTTTTGCCTTTTTACCTTAGCTCTTCGGACTAATTTGCCCTCCAGCGTAATGACGGGAGATCTTCAATCCTGTTAACCTGCTTTATCGAAAATTGACGCTAAAACTCCCGTTGTTAAAACAGAGGTTGGCGCGGTTTTTAAGGTTCGATTAAAAGGTTAAGGAGGGATAAGTGAAACAGTTAAAACAGCGTCTGCTTACTTACGTTTTATGCCCATTCCTGCTGCTGGCTTCCCCTATCACTCTTGCCGATAACGACATTGAAATTAGTGGTTTAGTGATAGATAGAACCTTGACACGGTTTGGTAAGGATTTTGGCTTCTACTACTCAAGCTATTGGCGCGAGCTGCCCTTTACCCAAGGCTTTAACGTGACGCTGTACGAGACTGTGTTTCCGCAGGCGGGGACGGTTTTAACCTTAGAAGTGAACGGGACACGGATTTACACCACCCATTTTGGTCGTCGTGCCAATCCGGTTAAAGAGAGTGCAGAGCAGGCGATTTTGATCACGATTGATTATTTAGCGCAAGTAAGAGCCAATGCAATAACAGGTGATTTTTCAGGAATATCGGACGACTTTTAGGATAATAATAATGACATACAGGACGTTACTTGCCCTTGTCACACTATGTGTGGCAAGCAGTGGCCAAGCCACTGAATTGATTTATACGCCAGTGAATCCCAGCTTTGGCGGCAATCCACAAAATGGGGCTTTCTTATTAAATAAAGCCCAAGCCCAGAATGACAATAAGTCCAACTCGTCCGAGAAGGACTTTATTACTCGCTTTAAAGAATCCCTAGAGCGTAATCTTATCAATTCTATTACCCGAGGGATTGCTGATGGTGAAATCACCGATGGTGATTATAATACTGGCGATTTTCGTATAGAAATTAACTCTATAGGAGATAAAGTTATACTGACTATCACTAATATTGCCACGAATGAAGTGACAATAATTGAAATGTCAGCGTTTGGAGGTGGCAACTAATGGCCCGTTTAATCATTTTGGGTCTATTGCTGTTAAGCATGTCGGCCTGTAGCTTGATCCCTAAACCCGATTTGAATATCACGCCTGCCGAGGTTAACCCCTTGAGTGAAGTGATGCGTGGGCTGCAAACTCAACCAGGACCTAAGTTTCCCATTCCAGTTGCTGTGTATTCCTTTCGCGATCAAACTGGCCAATATAAACCACAGGCGAACGTGAGTTCGTTTTCGACCGCCGTGACTCAGGGCGCAACCTCTATGTTGATGCAGACCTTGCTCGATTCTAAATGGTTTACCCCAGTGGAACGTGAAGGGCTACAAAACCTGCTGACCGAGCGCAAAATTAGTAATAAACAGAGCGGTACTAAGGGCGATGAAGTGCCCGTATTATCCACCGCCAGATTGTTACTCGAAGGTGGCGTCATTAGCTATGAGACTAACACCAGCACAGGCGGTAGCGGTGTCGAATACTACGGCATTGGCGCTTCGGAAATGTATCGTGAAGATCAGGTGACCATTTATTTGCGCGCCGTCGATGTGCACACAGGTAAAGTGATGATGTCGGTTTCGACCAGCAAACGTGTTTTATCCCAAGAAATGCGCGCTGGCTTGTTCCGTTACACCAGTTTAAATCGCCTCGCTGAGGCAGAAATCGGTTTTACCACTAACGAGCCAGTACAGTTTTGCGTGTTGCAAGCCATTGAATTAGCGGTCGCTGAGCTGATTGATAAGGGCATTAAGCAAGGCTACTGGAGTCCAACTCAAGTTACTCAACCAGTCGAGAAAGCGCAGGAATTGAGTCAGGGCTAGGTGCCTGAAAGTCGGTATTAGATGCTAGAGCAAAGCAGGCTTCTGCTTTAGCGCTTAGTCGCGATAGCGTAAAAGAAAACCGAGCCAGTTAAGCTGACTCGGTTTTTTTATTGGATTAATTTCTGTAGTGGGTGGACGTTGGCAGTGTTGTGGGCTGTGTGGTGTTAGCCCGCTTGCATGGCCTTCCAAAACAGTTCAAAACTGGCATCGCGATACCTTGTATTCGTACCTAAGTGCGGGTTATCGATAAAGAATCGGGTTGCCGCCAGATATTGGCCATGGCAGTTTTCTAGCATCAGCTCCAGCGGATAGTGGGCGATTAATCCCTCTATTTGTCCTTGCTTAATCAGCTCGCTAATAAAGCCTAAGATGCTGTTCATCGCCTGATCGCGCACCTTAGCGGCAATCATGGGCGACATTGAATATTGTTGAAAAAACAGCTGCTTGACAGGGTTATCCAGCGACCAATCAATTGCACTTTGCCATAGCTGTAGGGCATTGAGTTTAAGATCGCTGCCATTATGAGTGTTTAGCAGCAAGGCATCGGCAAACTCTTGTTTTATTGTTAGAAATAAAGATTCCATCAAGGCTTCCTTGGAAGGGAAATGATGGAACAAGGTGCCCGTTGCTACACCTGCTTGCTTAGCTATCGAGGCGGTGGACGTGCCATGAAATCCTTGGCTGACAAAGAGCGCTAAGGCAGTGTCGAGAATGGCTTGGCGTTTATCTGTCATGGTTTTTATAGGTTGCGGCGTTAATGGCTGATTCAAGATTTATCCCCCAATGACTAGCGCAAAAATAGCTTCATTAAGATGCGCTGGATAACAGTGCCGTAGGGCGGGTGCACAAATTTGCCTGTGTTGAATCGGCCTCGGCTAAGCACAGTTTTAGCGTGGCTGAAGGTTAAAAAACCTTCCTTGCCATGGTAATGCCCCATTCCCGACGGGCCGATTCCGCCAAAGGGCGCATCGTCAGCGGCGACATGAAACACGGTTTCGTTAATGCACACACCGCCAGAATGGGTCTGCTGGAGGATCTTTTGCTGAGTTGGCTCATCGAAACTCATCACATACAGCGCTAGTGGTCTTGCTCTGTGGTTGATGTACTGAATCGCTTCATCTAAGGTGTCGTAGCTAATAATCGGTAACAATGGGCCAAAAATTTCTTCTTGCATCAATAGCATATCTTCACTGGTGTGAGTGATTAGCTGAGTGGCGAGTTTACGATGTTGACTATCGATAGCTTCGTCTGTCGCCGAAATAACATGGGCACCCTTAGCTTTCGCGTCGCCGAGCACTGTCATCAAGCGGTCAAACTGACGGGTATTAATGATGCTGCCGTAGTCTTTGTTGTGGTTTATCGCGCCGTACATGGCATTAAATTTAGTTCGGTAGGCGGCAATAAATTCATCCACTTGGGCTTTAGGGCATAGAACATAATCCGGTGCGACGCAGATTTGTCCGGCATTCAAACACTTACCGTAAATCATTCGTTCTACTGCTATCTCAAGCGGCATATCGGAGGCGATAATGACTGGCGATTTACCGCCCAATTCGAGTGTCACTGGGGTGAGATTATTGGCTGCGGCGCGCATCACATGACGGCCAACTGTGGTCGAGCCGGTAAAGAGTAAATGATCAAAGGGTAGGGCTGAAAACGCTGCGGCGACATCGGCTTCACCTTCTACAACTGCCACGTGGGACTCATCGAAGACGTGTGCCAGTAGTTGTTTGATCACTTGGTTAGTCGCAGGGGTGAATTCGGACATTTTTAGCATGGCGTGATTACCCGCCGCGATGGCGGTCACTAGCGGGCCAATTGATAGCATGACGGGGAAGTTCCACGGCACTATGATGCCGATAACCCCCACAGGCTGATAATGCACAGTGACTTTGGCGGGTGCGAGCAAGAGCCCTGCATGGCGAGCGCTGGGTTTGAGCCATTTTTTTAGATTTTTCAAACTGTAATTGATGTTGTTGATGACCGGCATAATGTCTGATATTAGGCTGTCATCAATCGATCTATGGCCATAGTCTTGGCTTAAGGCTTCGACTAAAGGCGTTTTAAATTGCAGTATGGCCGCTTTAAGTCGAGTTAATTGCTCCACTCGCGTAGCGTAGTTTGGATTCGGCGCCGCTAAATAACTGCTGCGTTGGCGTTGGAGCAATTGAGTCAGTGGCGAGGCATTAAGCTGTTCGGTGGCCATATTCATAGTGGTCGCTCCAAGGGAAATGGTAGGCTGAGTCTTATTCGGTACTTTATTTAACTAATCGTCTCGATTGAGTCTTTTATTAAATTGGAACCGACTGATTAGTCGGTTCATCCTAACTTGCTTAGTGAGATGGTGCAAGTTATCTGATGTATTTTTGAGCAAGATCACGGCTTATTTAGGCGTTAGCTTTTACACTAATTCAAGGGTTGTTGCATAAGGAGTATGTATGGCATTGTTAAAGCACGGAATTACGATTGGTATTGAACGCTATGGTGATGATGATTTTTTTGTTGCCTTTAAGGCCATCGGTACTTTAACTCATCAAGACTACGAAATGATGGTGCCAGTGTTGGAGTCGGCACTGGCGGGCGTAAAAGATCCTGATATCTTCGCCTTAGTGGATGTGACCGAGTTAGATGGCTTGGAATTACAGGCTGCTTGGGATGATCTGAAACTTGGGGTGAAGCATATTCGTCATTTCGAGAAAATAGCCATAGTCGGCAAAACGACTCTGCAGGAAGTGTTGGCTAAATTGGCAAACTGGTTTACGCCTGCTGAGGTCAGATTTTTTGTTGATAATGGCGACGCCGTTGCTTGGTTAAAAGACTAGTTACTCAGTAATCCATTAGCATCATAGAAGGAGTACAGATTATGCGTTCCGGTCAAATACTCTGGCCCACAGATTTTTCGGAAACTGCGGCCCATGCACTGAGTTATGCCATTGAAATGGCTAATCTATACCATGTAGGACTCAAAATTTTACATGTAGTTGAACAGCCGATCGGTGATGAAAACTTTATGATTCTATCGATCACTCCAGAAGAGTTGGCTAAGAGCATGGAGGACGCGGCCGCAATTAAGATGCAGGCGCTGTTAGCCGGGTTAAACACTGAGCTTCCTGTCACGACCTTGATCCGCCGTGGCGATCCTGTGTATCAAATTTTAGAAGAGGCCAACAGTAAAGATATTGGCATGGTGGTGATAGCGAGCCATGGCCGAACTGGGATTTCGCATTTTTTACATACTAATGTCGCAGAAGCGGTCGCTAACGGTGCGGCTTGTCCTGTGCTGGTGGTGAAATAACTGAGTTAGTAGCTTGACTCAATAAACCCGAAGGACGCTTATTGCGTCCTTTCTTTTTGATTGATAAAGAATATTTAATTGAAATGGGTACGCAAGAAGCATAGCTAACTACTATAAATTAGTGGTATTTTGGCTTTAATAGATAGCCTGATTAAAACTCAAATGATGGATAAGCTTATGCGTACTCAAGAAGTGTTATGCCCTACGGATTTTTCATCCACCGCAGCCCATGCGCTCAAATATGCGGTTGAAATGGCTAATCTTTATCATGTTGATATTCGATTGTTGCATGTGACAAGTCCTGCCCGTGGCGCCCATTGCTATGGTATTGCGGTTGATATTCCCGCCACATTGGAAAATGAGCTGCAAGCTTTTGTCGATGCAAAAATGCAAAGCATACAGCAGGAAATGCAACAAGGCCTCACCGAGGGGCTCAATATCAAGCTCGTGGTGCGTCATGGTGATGCGATTGATGAGATTTTAGCGGAAGCCGTCGATGTAGGTATGGTGGTGATTGCTAGTCATGGTAGCAGCGGTTTAGCGGATTTTTTAAAGCCACATGTCACACAAGATATTGTTAAGTATGCTAAGTGCCCTGTGCTGGTGGTGAAATAAAGCGCTTAGATAAGACTTAGTAAGAATCGTTTTTAATGATTTTAGGTTCTGTTAATTTGGTCGACGCCTCAGCTTCAGTCTCGAAGGACATCAGGCGTCGATACTTTTCCTGCAAGGCCACTAAGCTACCATCTTGGGTAATTTGTTTGAGTCCCACATTAAAATCATCCCGAATTTGTTCACTGAGAAAGGCAAACTTGTATTCTGTTGGTGGAAATATTTTGTGGCAAATGGCCTGTTGTTTTAAATCTTTCTCAGTGAGTTTTCCCTCAAGGTAAGCCTGCTTTAAGTAATATTTGAAGATGTTTTTATCCATCACTACGACATCGGCCCTGTGTTTCATCAGCATATAAACCTGCTGCACTTGCCTTGCTTGTTCTTGGTAGCCGCTATTAGCCTTAGCCATTTTGGCAAATTCTTCCCCCAATAACGATGATGCACGCTGAAAGGAAACGACTTGCTTGTTATTTAAGTCGTCTATGTTGTTGATAGTAAAGTTATTATCTTCTAGGCTAATAGCGCAGTTTTGGTAGGTTATCGCAACATTGGAGTAAAAGACGTTGTCGAGCATGCCATCTTTAATGTTGATGATACCATCGAGTTTACCTTCCCTGAGTTCATGGAATGTACGCGCCAGTGGTAAGTATTGGATAGAAGCGGTATGGCCTTTAACGGCGAGGGCTTGGTTTAGTAATTCGAGTTCGATTCCGCTATTGGTTTCTTGGATAACATAAGGTGGAATAGACAGGCTGACACCTATCTTAATTTCTGCTGCTTGGCAAAGCTGAGCGCCGCATAAGGTGAGAAACCCCATCAATTTAAAGCGGTTACAACGAGCCTCTGAGCTATTTGGCTTATTTAGATTTTGCGTCATAAGTTACCAATACCTCCGCGGTACACACTTACAGCTGTGTTTGTTACTCGCCAGTCTTTCCATGACTCGATTGAGTAAGTGTAGTGTGTCTGTGAACTCAGCACGGTTTTATTTATTCAAATACGCTAAACAATGAGCGAATTAAAAAGATGAGCCAGGTTCGCGCAGAAAGGCGATTTCCTCTGCTGTCGATTCTCTGCCTAAGATGGCGTTCCTATGTGGATAGCGGCCAAATCTGTCGATAATTGCCTTATGTTGCAGTTCAAATGTTAAGTTGGCTACCGTCGCTTCACGATTAAACAGTTTAACCGCAACTTGATGGATCATTGCCGACTCGCTGTGCATATAGGGCATAAAGAGAAAGGGGACTTGTTTAGGTTTGAGAGCTAAATCAACCTGTTGGGCAACAGCTTCCTGAGCGAGCACTAAAGCGATGGCATCGGCTTCGAAAGCGGCAGGCGTATCACGGTAAATATTACGGGAGAATTGGTCGAGCACTATGATCTCCGCTAATCGACCTTGGGGTGTGACTCGCCAATGGGAAAGCTCACCACGTTTAGCTTGAGCTAATATGTCTCCAAAGCGCTGTTTGATTTGTGCATCAAATTCAACATCTTTAATCCACCAAAGCTTTGGCTCAATTTCTTCAAACCAAAATGTCAGTATTTGATCGGCTGTAATTGTCTGGCTCATCTTAGCGTTCCCTCATAGGTGGTGAGTGACATTACAAATAACAGTTGTTGGGGGAGGATGACAAGTCGTTTCGCTTGATTTAGGAGAGATAGGTTAGCAGAAAAACTGATCATCTTTCGTAAGTATTTAGTGCTGGCTATTGCCTTATTGCCTGAATATAAAGTAGTTTTGATGATAATTACTTTTGTTTCTAGGCAGGTCATTCTATGTCATCTTCAATGCCGGTATCGCAACAAGTTACGAAGCAGCATAAGGCGTTTTTGCGTAAGCTCTATTTAGCGCACTTAATGGATGACGATCGCCATAATCTTTTATCACTCAATAAGTTAACTGGAATGCCGCGCCGCACCTTACAGGATGCCATCGCCGCATTTGAGGATATAGGTATTCGAGTCGAGTTTGTCCAGGAAGGCAGTCGTAACAATGCAGGTTATTACCGCATAGTGACATGGGGGCCAATCAGTAGTGCATGGGTTGATACCCATCTCACTGAAATCGCCGATCTGATTGGTGTTGTTGAGAGTGGCGAAACGGCAGCATGAAGCGGTAAGTTCTGAGTTCGGCAATCACGTCATAACATAATAGGCGGCAAATCCTGCCCAACTTAGCACGAGTAGAGCGATAGCAACCCAAGTGGCTCGGGTGAACTGACTCTGGGAGTCGATGATCTCGTCAGCATCGTCTAGATTATCTATGTCATTCACTGTGCGAGATTTCGCTTTCAACTGCTGTTTACGGACTTTATCCCGCTCACGGGCTTTAGCTTTAAGCAGTTTTTTATACTCGGCGATGCCTTTTTCAATCCCTTGGGCAATGAGCTTAGTTTGCTCTTTAGTTTGTCCTGGCTTTTGAGTGGCTTTGGCTGCGGCCAGTGCTTCTTGCTGAGTTTCTGTCGAGATAGTGGGTTTCATCTGGAAGTTGCCTAAATTGTTGCCGTTTGAGTTAATGCGGCTTGAGTTAACGCACTTGCGGCTAAAATAGGCTCGTAAATATAAGAGCCAATATGCCCGCGAAGCTGCTCGCTCATTCGTTAGTCAAAAGCGAGCCCAATGTGTTATTGCCAGATTATACCCACATTAGACATTAAAACTTACAGCCAATATCTTCATTTCATTAAAAAATCAGCGGATGCCCGCCCTGTGGATCAGCAAGGTACACAGGTTCATAGTCCCATACTTCCCGAATGGTATTGACCGACAAGGCCTCAGCTGGCGTGCCTTCGCTTACGATTCGCCCTTGTTTTAATACGATTAATTGATCGCTATAGCGAGCGGCTTGGTTGAGATCATGCAATACCACTATCACAGTGTACGCCTGCTGATGAGCTAAGTGTTGGGCTAACTCAAGCACTCTGTGTTGCTGGGCGAGATCTAATGCCGATGTTGGTTCATCCAATAATAGTATGGGTGGGAACGGCGATTGACTGAGCTGAGTCAAAACGCGGGCGAGCTGGACTCGTTGTTTTTCGCCGCCAGAGAGGGTTGGATAACTGCGCTTAGCCAGATGAGATAAGCCTACTTGCGCTAGCTGCTCGGCAACTAAGGTTTCCCCCTCTTTATGACTAATGGTTAAGGGGTAAAGACCCATAGCGACCACTTCAGATACTGTGAAGGGAAACGTGAGACTGGCGTGTTGTGGCAGTACGGCTAAGGATTTTGCCAGCTCGCCCCTAGGCCAATCCGCCAGCTGGCTATGGCCTAGACGGATACTTTGCCTTGGTGTGCTGATTTCTTGGCAAAGGGCTTTGAGTAGCGTCGATTTACCCGCGCCATTGGGGCCGAGTAGGGCGGTTACTGCACTGGGTTTAAATTGCACATTTATATCGCTGAGCACCATATTCTGCCCAATGCTGACATCGAGCTTGCTAATGCTGAGCTTGGTGCGTTCAAACTGCGCATGGGTTGAATGAGTTAGATGCGCTCTTGATGCTAATTCAGAATCTAAATTTGACTCTGATCCTGATTCGGCATAGGAAGTGGCAGTCATAACGCCTCGCTTAGATGAGCTTACTGCGTTGTTGCAGTAGTAAGAAGATGAAGAATGGCGCACCTATGATGGCGGTTACTAATCCAACGGGTAACTCTGCTGGTGGTAAGAAGGCGCGGGCGCCGATATCGGCCAAGGCTAATAGGGCGGCACCTAAAAGTGCACTGATGGGCAGCAGTTGACGATGATCTGGCCCTAACATCATCCGCACTAAATGCGGCACCACTAGGCCGATAAAGCCAATAATGCCTGTCGCCGCGACACTTACGCCAACGCCTAAGGCGCAAAGTAAAATGAGTCTCAGCTTAAGCTTATCGACATCTATCCCTAAGTGACGCGCTTCGGATTCACCAAGTAGCAAGGCATTGAGCGCCGCCGCATCTTGGCGAAATCGCCAGCTTAGTAATGCTAACGTCACGAGGCACAGGCTGACATACATCCACTGCGCTCCTGCTATCGAGCCCATTTGCCACAAGGTTAAATCACGTAGCGCTATATCGTTAGCAAGGTACGTGAGCATGCCAATTCCTGCGCCTGCCAGTGCCGCAATAGCAACCCCTGATAGCAGTAACAACACGACCGATGTTCCGGTTGGGCTACTGGCGAGGCGATAGACAACAAGGGTGGTGATTAAACCCGATACAAAGGCACTGATGGGGATCATGAATGGATTTACATTGGGTAACAGCACGATACAGATGGCCGCGCCCAGCGCTGCGCCAGATGACACCCCGATAATACCGGGATCGGCCAAGGGATTACGAAACAGACCCTGCATTACAGCGCCGCACTGGGCGAGCGTAGCGCCTACCGCCAGTGCCAATAATGTCCGTGGCAGGCGCACAGTGTTGACCACCAGTTGCTCGTGGGGCGCAATATTGCCGATGTTTTGCTGAGTCGCCCAATTAAGTACAGCGCTTAGGGCATCCACTAGGCTGATACTGACAGGGCCTGTGCTGACCGAGAGTAAGCAGCTTAGGGCTAACAGTGTGACTAAACCGGGCCAGAGCCAGCGATTGAGGAACATCTCAACTATCCTTTCTATTTTTATCAGGTGACTCATAAGTTGTGTGAGTCAGTGGTGCAAATCAGTGAGTCCGATTCGTGGCTCATACAAGCCATTCAAATAAGTGACTCATATAATCAACATGAGCCCCCTGAGTAGTGACGGTATTCGTTACTATGCAGGTTACTGATTTTGTTTGAGCAACGTGCTAGCAAGCGTATCGGCTGCGCTAATGGCGCTGATGCCTAAACCGCCGAGAAGGGCTTGCGGCGCGAGTGTTTGTATATGGCCATTTTTACCCGCAGGAGTATGGGCGAGTAGCGGCATCTCTTTTATCAGTTCTTGGGCAATGTGCGCGTTGGTTTGCTCTGTGGGGCTATCGCTGCGCTTTGACAGTAAAATAATGTCGGGCTTCAAGGATAAAATCCCTTCCTGAGACATACTTTTGTAGCCATCAAACTCGGCGATATTGTGTGCGCCTGATAGCGCGATAATGGTATCAGCGGCAGTGCCTTTACCGCCGACCCGTGCGCCACGGCCTTCTTGTAGCAGCATAAAGAGGATTTTTGGCTGCGCGCCAGCATCGCTTATTTGCTGTTTTTTATCCGCTAAGCTTTGCAGTTGTTGATGTAAGTCCTGCTTTAACTTAATGGCATTATCTGGACGATTGAGTAATTGACCTAAGGTATCCACATTGCTCATTAGCTGCGGCTCATCGTTCGTTGCGGGTAACTGCACGACTTGGATATTGGCTTGTTTCAATACATTGAGCGTGGTCTCAGGCCCCATAACATCCGAGCCGACAACCAGTGTTGGCGAGAGGGCGATAATGCCTTCGGCGGAGAGCATTCTGTGATAGCCAAGCTTAGCCACATGGGCTAAACCTTCAGGTACATAGCTGGTGGAGTCGATAGCGACCAACTCATTGCCCGCATCGAGGGCGAGCACTAGCTCAGTGACGCCCGTGCCCGCACTCACGAGTCTTATCTCACTTTCAGATTCAGCACTAAAGACGCTGGACGATAGCAAAGCTGCAAATGCTGAGGCGATAAATACCACTTTGCTTAATGGCTTAAATCGGCTTAACGGATTAAATGCGCACTTAGGCTTATGCGGATGGCCAAGGGCGCTAGTATCTATTTTTAATGACATTTTAGTTGCTTGAAACAACATGGTTGAACTCCTAATACAAACTTGTTCGCTACAGGCTTAGTTACTGTTTCTAACATCTGACTTTCAAAATGGTAGCTTTAAAAATCAGTATGTTAAGTTCAGTAGATTAAGATCAGTAAGTTAAAAGTCGTGGTTTACTGCCTGCATCTTTTCGTGTTGGTTTTGGTCTTTAGCTAGAGAGGCTGTACTAGCTGTGTCTCTGGCTCATTATTTAGCTTGCTCATTTGGCTTTTGGGGGCAGATAGCGGGCTTGGCAACGCACTAATGCTCCATCAATATTTGGGTCTGACTGATTGACAGCGTCTGCAGCAGCGCGAGCAGTTGCATCAAGGGCTCCACTGGCGCGGCCTTATCGGCGGCAATAACAACGGTCGCCTCTGGCATAGTCTTAAAATGTGCGGTAAACGCGGCGGTAAAAGTCGCTAAATCATCAAATGTCTCACTATCTATTGCCCAATAAGGCGCTGTCGCCATGATATTGATGGCAATCGTTGGCTTGTTGTCGATTGCAGTGATGGCCGAACTTGGGCTTTGCGGCACATCTACCGGCAAGCTGAGTAGTTGGCTGTTTGCCGTCAGCAGTAGAAATACCAACATGATAAAAATAATGTCGATTAACGCGGTTAAATCTAGGCTCGGAAGTTGCTCAGGCGAAGCAATGCCTGCCTGCGAGCGCGGTGATTCATCTGCACTTATCATGTCTGTGACTCAATCTGAGTATGGGCGTTGAATGCCGATTTTTGCTCAGTGCTGCTGTTGCTGACTTTGCTGAATGCTTGGTATTGATTGCTATCGATTGAAATATCTTCGATACCCGCTAACCACAGATTGAGTTGATTGAGCACGTGCCCTGCGCGCAGACATTGTCCTTGAGCCCAAATGCCAAATAGATGGGCGGCGGTAATCGCGGGCACGGCGATAATAAGCCCGGCTGCTGTGGTGTTCATCGCAAGGCCGAGTCCAGCGCTGAGTTGCGCTGGGGTAACTGGGCCTTGTGATTGCCCAAGCTGGGCAAACATGTCGATGAGTCCTAATACTGTGCCAAGTAGGCCGAGTAATGGGCTGATAATGCCAATCACTTGCAGAACCTTAAGCCCGGCTTGCAAGTCGCGTTGCTGTTTGTTGAGCCACAGACTGAGCAATTCTTCCCTTAGCACTTTGGGCTGGTGGACTTGTTTGAGTAACAAAGTAGCGCCACGGGCGAGTAAATCTTGTTGTGCGCTGGTTTGTGCGAGCAGCACGCTGACGTTTTCAGTGGTCGCCGCCGAGCTTGATTGACGCAATGCCTTTATCCAAGCCTGTTTTTTGGGCCAGATTGACAGCAGAGTTTGATGCAAAAACAAGGCACTACGTTCAAGGCAGATCATCAAAGCTAAAAAAGCACATAACAACAAGGGCCAAGTCAGCACGCCAAGTTGTGTCTGTAGGGTTGAAAAATCAGTTACGGGCATTAAGCCTCTCCAATCGATTGAAAAATCAGTTTTATACGTCATTGAGTGAATCAAAAAGTGAGCTTTACTATGGCTAGCTTTCAGCAATAAGATTAAGGCCCGCTAGTTAAGCGCGAAACGAATCGGCACTCTGACCTTGTAATGACTCGCTAGCCTTGGCGTCGGCGCCGCAAATTGCCAGTTCTCAACTGCAGCAATTGCTGCCTGATCAAGCAGGCTAAAGCCTGAGCTTTTTACTAACGTCAGCGCCAGTTGCTCGCCAAGTTCGTTAAACATCACTTCTATGGTTGCAGTGCCTTCGAGTCCTTTCTTACGCGCTATTCGCGGATAAGTCGGTTGTGGTGGCGCTGTAGTAAACAGCGGTTTGGCTAATTCCACTATGTTAGTATGGAGGCTGTCGTTAACTGGGGCATTGTCAGATGCTGCACTGGGTACATTTTGGGGCGTTTTTGCATCTAGTTCGGCAGTGTTAGCAATTAAATCCGTTTGTTCTTGTGCTGTTTTAGGCTCTGTTTTTAGTTCTAATTCTTGCTCAACATGTTCGGGCCGCTTATGTGCTAAAGCGTTCGTCCCTGATGGAGTTGTATCTGGATGACTTTGAGTCGTGGTTTTTTCGATTGAAGGTTTCTTAGCTAACTGGCTGCCAATTCTTTGATCAGCTTTGGTTTTTTTTATCGCCTCGATAACCGTCTTATCGACAGATTCTGCTGTTGATACTTTTCGCACTGTGCTGTTTACAGTGGCTATTTTGGCGTCTGTTTGAGTGGGCTCAATACTGACGTTGCTGCTTGCAGAGCTTGTTGTTGCAGCCAATTTAAGGGTGACACGATTTGCGCTCGGAGCGTTCGCCACTTGATTTACACTCGATGCTTGGGCGCTTTGCTGCATAGTGATAGCGGGTTGCGAGGCGATAACCCCCGTTTGTATGGCAACAGTTAACGCGCCAAAGGCAAGATATCGTTTTGGTGTCACAGCAACCTCTTTTCCCCAATAAAGCACTTCTGCTCATTTATCTTCGCTAATTAAGATATCTCAATATAAACAAGATCGCAAATGATAATGATTTGCATTTGATCTATTTTGTTATCTCAGGTAGAGTGCCTGCAATAGCTCGAATGAGCGCTTAAAAAAACAGCTAAACCGACAATTTATCCTACTTTATGGGTACTGATTGCCTTGGGCTCGATCTGGAAAGGGCTCAAGTTTGAAAGAGCCAAATCTGGAATGGAACATCTATAACAGACTCAATCTTAAAAGGATTGGCGTCTGGAAAGAGAGTCTGGGGTCAGTATTGAATTGCACGGATATAGCTGATTATCACTTGAGGATGAAGAGATGAAGAAAAAGCCGTTAGTGATCGCAATGGCGATAGCACTGAGCAGTACGGCCCTAAGTTTTACGTTAGCGGCAGAAGAAAATGTGAAGCCAGTTGTTCAAGGCGATGCGGATAAAAAACTCGTTACAACTGAGTTTGATGAAGTGCTAGTAAGCGCAACCCGCATCAGCGAGAAATCCTCCGAAACCAGCCGCAGCGTAGCCGTGGTGGGTGAAGAGCAACTTGCGGTTGCTCAAGCATCATCCGTGGCTAATGCCCTTAAAAACGAGGCCAATATTACGCTGACGAATGGCCCAAGAGCTTCATCTCAGGGGGTTGAAATCCGTGGTTTAAGTGGCAGTCGAGTACTGCAAACTATTGACGGAGCAAGACAAAATACCGACTCTGGCCACAGAGCAACTTTCTTTATGGACCCTGAGTTACTGAAATCCATTGAAGTGCTGCGCGGTCCAGCCAGTAGTTTGTGGGGCAGTGGCGCACTGGGTGGTGTCGTCGCGCAAAATACTAAGTCGGCACAAGACTTTTTAGCGCCAGATGAGACCTTTGGTGGCTATTTCAAACAAGGTTATGAAACCAATGGCTCGCGCACTAAAACCAGTGGCGCGATTTATGGTCGACAAGACAGTATCGATTGGTTATTGAACGGCTCTTACACCGACTCTAACAATATCAAAACCGGTAATGACGAAACCCTCAGCAACAGTGCATCTCATGGCAGCAGTGGTTTAGCTAAATTTGGTTGGCAAGCTGATGAAGCATCACGCTTAGAGTTATCTGCTAGAGTTAATAAGATCAATGAATTAGTGCCAAGTAATCCTTCTGCGGCAGCCAGTAATTCAATACCTTTAGTGCGTCGCAAGACAGACGATCAAAATATCACCTTAGATTACAGTTTTAATCCTGCCAATAACCCGTATCTAGATACTAAGATGCAAGTGTATTGGAACAGTACCGACTACGATGAAGACCGTATTACTAAGGGCCAGCTAGACAGCACTGAGTATCGCACTGTGGGCATTAACCTCAATAACAGTTCGCGCTTGGGGAATACATTGTTGACCTACGGCGTTGATGGCTTTCGCGATACCATAGAAACGACGCGTGATGATTCGGGTCAAGTGGGCCAGCGTCCGGGAAATATTGATGGTGAAACCACAGTATGGGGCGCTTTTACGCGGGCGGATATTGAGCTGACTCAGACGCTAAATCTGGATGCAGGTCTGCGTTATGACAGCTTTAAAAATGACAGTAACAACCTCAATTTATCCTCCGATGATAATGAGTTATCGCCATCACTAGGGCTAGTTTGGCAGACTCAATCTTGGTTGACCTTAAGTGCCCGTTACGATCAAGCCTTCCGCGCACCTTCGGTAGAGGAAATGTATTCTAGTGGCACCCATTACTGCATTCCACCTATTCCGGGATTTTTGCCCCAAGGTCTATGCAACACCTTTGCGACCAATCCGGATCTAAAGTCTGAAAAAGCCCGTAACAAAGAAATCAAAGCAGACTTACGTTTCAGTGAGTTAGCCGGTGATGATGAATTAGCGTTGACGTTCAACATCTTCCGTAACGATGTGGACGATTTCATCGTGCAGCAAGTGTCTAATCCTTGGCATGGTATTCCTGGGTTCGAGCAAACGACCTCATGGAATAACGTCGAAGATGCGCGTTTAACTGGCTTTGAAATTAGCGGTCGTTACCGAATTGGCCAAACTCGCTTAGCGATGAATTATGGCCAAACCCATGGTGAAGATCGTAAAAATGGCGGCGATATCGAAGGTATACCCGCCAATAAATTTAACGTTGATTTATCCCAAGGCATTATGGAAGGCGACATGAAGCTCGGCACTCGCGTTACTTATGTGGCGACGCAGTCGAATACGCCTGATGGCTTCAAAGTGGCGAAATACGACGATTACACCCTATGGGATGTGTATGTTGCGTGGGAGCCGACTATGGGCGCGATGGCGGGTGTGAGAGTGGATTTCGCCATCGAAAACATCGGCGATGAGAAGTACCAACAAGCGTGGCAAACCTTGTATCAACCGGGCCGTAATATGAAGTTATCGGCGCGCTATATGTTCTAAGCCACTCAATAATCACTACCGCTGGAGACAGTAAAATGAAGATGACACTCGATACCGAGCTCGATGTCGCGCCAGATTTAAACTCTGAGAAACGTCAGCTAAGTGAGCAACAGGCGCAATTGCGACAACGATTTGAACAACAAGCTGATTTAATGCCAGCGCAGCTCGCCAGTGAATTAGGCATTGCCGAGCTTGAAGTGGTCGCTGCATTGCCGCCCGAACAAGTGGTGTTTGTTCCGTTAACTCAGCTTGATACCTTACTGCAAGCCTTACCCAAATGGGGAAAGTTAACCACTATTGTGATGTTATCTGGCAGCGTATTTGAATTTAAAGGGGATTTCCCCGAGGGAAAATACGCCCACGGTTATTACAACCTCTACAGCAAGGGCGACGGTTTGCATGGTCATCTCAAATTAGATGCTATGCGCGGCATCACCTTGATCAGCAGACCTTTTAGAGGCAGCGAGAGCCATTCGATTAACTTTTTCGGCAGTGAAGGTGAGGTCGTATTCAAAGTGTATTTAGGTCGTGATAAACAAAGAGCGCTGTTTCCTGAGCAAGTTCGCCAATTTAAAGCGCTCGTGACTGCCTTTGCCTCGGTGTAATCAAACCTCTGAATTGAAGTATTAACGACAGTATTTAAGGAACACAGCAAATGAAGCCTGAAATTACCGAACAAGAACAGCGTTTAAGAGACAAACTCTTACCCGAAATTGAAGCCTTTAAACAGCAGCGCGAAACTCTGCAACTGGCCACCATTGGTACAGATGGCCAGCCGAATGCGAGTTATGCGCCCTTCGCACTGGCCGATGATGGTTTTTATATTTTGGTGAGTGACTTAGCCCGTCATGGTCATAACTTAAAGCACTCATCTAAGGTCTCTGTGATGCTTGTTGAAGATGAAACCGCGGCCAAATCGGTTTTTGCCCGCAAGCGTTTGACCTTCGATGCGATTGCCGAGGCCGTGCCCCGTGATACGCCCGCCTTCATTAAGGGCGTTAGTGTGTTATCGGCCCGTTTTGGCGAAATGTCCGATAACCTTGCGGCGTTAACTGATTTTAACTTATACAAGCTCGCGCCCCATCAGGGTCTTTACGTGAAAGGTTTTGGCCAAGCATTTAGCCTGAGCGGCGCAGAGTTGTTAGATGTGGATTGGAAGCGTGATGGCCACCATGGCACGCCAAAAACACCGGAAAACCAGCAAGTCGCTTAAGTCGCGCTAAGCGATGGCAATAAAACCAACCCGCACTCGCTGCGGGTTGGTTTTATGCTTTTCTTTTGAGTAAAACCACGCTTTGCCCTTGAATTTTACCGCAACAGGTAGCATCTCACTGATATGCTTTAAGCAAAGCTGCGCGGTTAACGGCTTGCAGATACCCAGTTCAGGCGAATGTTATGCTTGAATTGCCGTTCCCTACCGAAGGATATCCCAGTGACCGAGCCGACCGTCGAATTAGCCAAATCACCAAACCCCATTAAAGCGGGCGCAGAGCCATTGCCCGAAAAGTTAATTCCAGTCACGCCTACAACAAGCGCTGATGCATCGAAGGCTAAACTAACCTCGGCGCAGCAAAGATCCGTATTGCCTTGGATTGTTAGCTTTCTTAAACCTTACAAACTGAAAGTCGTCGCGGCGATTATTTGCTTGATGATAGGCTCGCTCGCTTGGTTATCATTGGGCCAAGGTGTGCGCTTAATGGTTGATGAAGGCTTTGTGCGCGACAACGCGCAGCGGCTGAATGAAATCATACTGTTAGTGCTTGGGATTACCGCTGTCAGTGGCACAGCGGTGTTTTGCCGCTTCTATTTAATGACTTGGCTCGGCGAGCGGGTCAGTGCCGATATTCGTCTAACTGTTTACAATCAACTACTTAAACTCTCCCCCGCCTTTTACGCTAAGGTTCGCACCGGCGAAGTTATCTCCCGTTTTACCGCCGACTCTACCTTGCTGCAAACCGTGGTGGGCTCGAGTTTGTCTATGGCACTGCGCTCTAGTGTGACGGTACTTGGTGGTTTGGTGATGATGGGGATCACCAGCGTTAAGATGACATTGCTGGTGTTGTTGGCCGTACCTTTAGTGTTGGGACCGGTGATTTTTTTCGGTCGTAAAGTGCGTACGCTGGCGCGAGAAAGCCAAGACAGGGTTGCCGATCTCGGTGCTTATGTGGATGAAACACTTCATGAAATCCATACGGTACAAGCCTATGGCCATGAAGATAAAGACCGTAGCTTATTCAATACCCGGGTCGAAGATGTGATGTCTGCGGCAAGCGGTCGCATTCGTTACCGTGCCTTGCTGATCTCAACCGTGATGTTTTTAAGTATCGCGGCGATTGCTATGGTGACTTGGGTCGGTGCCCACGATGTGATGGCGGGTAAGATGACGGGCGGCGAGCTATCCGCCTTTATGTTTTATGCTGTGATGGTTGCAGGCGCTGTGGTGACGATTAGCGAAGTAATAGGCGAAATTCAGCGGGCTTCTGGCGCCGCTGAACGTTTAATCGAACTGGCTGAAACGCAAGTGGATATTCCCGTTGCAACTCATCCTATTGTTTTACCCGCCAAGGTCAGTGGCGAGTTAGTCATAGAAGGACTCAACTTTGCCTATCCAGAGCATGATGCCTTAGTGCTAAAACAGCTCAATATGGCCATTGCCGCGGGTGAGCGGGTCGCCTTAGTCGGCCCAAGTGGCGCGGGTAAGAGTACCTTGTTCCAGTTATTGCAGCGCTTTTATGTGCCTAGCACTGGCAGTATTCGACTGGAAGGGACTGATATTGCCAAGCTTCTGCCACAGGATTTGCGGGCGCAGTTTGCTCTGGTGCCGCAGGACTCAGTGATTTTTGCGACCAGTGTGCTTGAAAACGTGCGTTATGGCCGAGTCGATGCGACTGAGCAAGAAGTGATTGATGCTTGTATTGCAGCCCGTGCCCACGAGTTTATTAGCGAATTTACTGACGGTTATCAAACCTATTTAGGCGAGCGTGGCGTGCGACTTTCTGGTGGGCAAAAACAGCGGATCGCCATTGCGCGGGCGATTTTAGCCGACAGACCCATATTGTTACTCGATGAAGCGACCAGCGCTTTAGATGCGGTAAGCGAGCAGAAAGTGAAGCAAGCGCTGGACGTATTGATGGCGGGTAAAACTACCTTGATTATTGCCCATCGCTTATCGACGGTGATCAATGCCGATAGGATTTTTGTGTTCGATAAGGGTGAGATTGTTGCCTGCGGGCGCCACCAAGAGTTGATGCAATCCAATGCGTTATATCGTGAATTTGCCAGTCTGCAATTGTTAACCGAAGAGGCCAATGCCAGCGCCTTGAATGAGACCATTTAAGTAAAATAAAACCCAGTTGCTAGCTGAAACGCTCAAGTTAGCTCACTGGGTCTTTTATTGTGCGTTTGTTGCTAAGCTTTGTTAATCAGCTTTGTCTTTAAGTACGGCACTTTAAGTACTGCACTTTAAGTGCGGTCTCTAAGCCTTATCTTTTAGCTCGCGGCGCAGAATTTTACCTACGGTACTCTTAGGTAATTGCGTCATAAATTCAATGACTTTTGGCAATTTATAGGCGGTTAATTGCTCGCGGCAAAAGGCTAGAATGGCCTCTTTTGCCTGTTGATGATCTTGGCTATCATCCTTGAGCACGATAAAGGCTTTAACCGCTTCGCCCGAGTGTTCATCCTTTACTCCCACCACGGCGCATTCGATCACACTTGGATGGCTCGCCAGCACGTTTTCCACCTCGTTGGGATAAACGTTAAAGCCTGAAACTATGATCATATCCTTTTTGCGATCAACAATTTGATGGAAACCTTCCGCTGTTGCTATGGCAATGTCACCGGTTTTAAAGAAACCCTCTGGAGTCATGGCATTGGCGGTTTCCTGCGGATTATTCCAATAACCTCGCATCACTTGTGGGCCACGCGCGGCTAATTCTCCCGCTGTACCTAAGGGCACTTCAAGGTTGTTTTCATCTAAGAGTTTAACTTCAGTGCCAATCACAGGTTTACCAATAGTGCCAAGCTTTTGATAACCGGGCGCATTGAGTGAAATCACCGGTGAGGTTTCAGATAATCCATAACCTTCGCTGATCATATTGCCTGTCGTCTGTTGCCAAATATTCGCCGCTGCGGCCGTGAGTGCAGTGCCGCCAGAGATAGTGATTTTTAAGTGGCTAAAGTCCAGCGCCTTAAACTCGGGTTGATGGCATAGGGCGACAAACAGGGTATTGAGGCCTGCAAATCCCGTGAAGGGGTATTTGGCGAGTGTCTTAATTAAGCCACTAATATCCCGTGGATTTGGAATTAATACCGAGCAACCGCCGCACTCGAAATACAGCACTAAGTTCACCATAAAAGCGTAAATATGGTAAATCGGCAGCGGCGCAACAAAGATATCTTCCCCTTCGGTGATCACGCTCGCGATGCGGGATTTTACCTGCGCCGCATTGGCGAGCATATTGCCGTGGGTCAACATGGCACCTTTCGATAATCCGGTCGTGCCACCTGTGTATTGCAACGCCGAGAGGTCGTCGAGATTGGAGATAAATCGGCTAAAGGGAAGGTCAGCACCTTGTTTTAAAATCTGACAAAACTCGACATTCTTAAGCCCTGTTTTTGGCTGCACATGCGGATCGATCAAATCTAAAGGATGGGTGGAGATGACGAGTTCTATTTGAGTACTGTCGATGACTTTGGCCAAGGTCGGCAATAGGTCGGATAACACCACGAGCGCTTTAGCACCAGAATCATTGAACTGATGAATAAGCTCGCGCTCTGTATATAAAGGATTCGTATTAACAAGGATAAGCCCAGCCCTGATTGCGCCGTAGGCCGCGATGACAAATTGGGTGATATTGGGCAATTGAATGGCGATGCGATCGCCGGGTTTGAGTGTGGTCTTATTCTGTAAATAGGCGGCAAAGTAACGAGAGTCGCGTTCTATCTCATTAAAACTGCTGGTTTTACCAAGGCAGGCATAGGCGGGTTTATCGCCATAACGCAGGCTGGTTTTCTCGATCAGATCGACCAGTGATGAGTAGTCTAGTTTGAGTTGAGAGTCTTGATCGTATGCCATGCTGAACTACCTCAAAGATGATGTTTATTAGTTGTTATTATTCTGGAGTTAAACAGGTGTTTAGATTAGAGGGTGTTAGCACTAGAGGTCAATGCTTATCGCGAAAAACATCGCTATGCCAATAACGGTATCTTTATGTAACAAATAGTATTTTTACTCTAAAGCTTAGGCGTTAAGGATAGCGTAATTATCGTGTAATCGATAAAGCACTAATAGTGCGTGAGTGGAGCGCATTCGAGATCTGTCTTTTGAGGATGAGTGCTTGATTTAGAACGGCGCTTAGGTTGATTCCCCAAGCGCCGATTTAGCGGTTAATGTAGACGGTTACCGATATTAACCGCTAAAGCCTAGGGACTGAAGAATCCAGTTTCTTGACTCACTTGCTGGCTTGGCTGTTTCACATCCGTCACCGAGAATTGGATCATTTTGCGCCCCGAGGGGATGGCATCCTTATCGGCTAATACAGTGACGGGATAGTCCACTTGTTCACCCGCAGCCAAGGTAATAATAGGATCGGCAATCAAGCTGAAGGGCATTTCACTGTCGACGGCGAGTTGATACTGCTTAGTGTCCTGCGTCTTGTTGCGGATCTTCAGCTGATAGGTGTTTTCAATCTTATTGTCAGCCGTTTCGCGGTACAGGCTTTGACGGTCCCGGATCACGTTAAGCTGGATCTCGCTGCGGCTATTCAAATCTAAACCTATCACTATGAGCATGATCACGACCGCTGCGCCGTAGCCTAAGAAACGCGGCGAGCGCCAATAGGAGTAGCTGACTCCCTTAAGATCATTCTCACTCATGTAGCCGATAAGGTTCGGTTTATAATCGAATTTCAACATGGTTTCATTACAAGCATCGACACAGGCACCGCAGTTGATGCACTCATATTGCAAGCCGTTACGAATATCTATTCCTGTTGGGCACACTTCGACACATAAATTACAGTCAACACAATCACCAAGATTACTCTCTCTGAGATTGCTTTCTTGCTTACGTTTACGCGGGCCGCGGGATTCACCGCGCTGTGCATCATAGGTCACGGTTTTAGTGTTGGCATCGAACATTACAGCTTGGAAACGTGAATAGGGACAGCAATGTAGACACATTTGCTCGCGCATCCAGCCCGCATTCAGATAAGTACAAATGGCGAAAAACCAGACCCAGCTAGTCACCCAAAAGCTGGCATTGCCTGTCAATATGTCGATATAGAGTTCGCGTGCGGGAATGAAATAGCTGATAAAACCACAGCCGGTGAGCAGGGCGGCGAGACCCCAAAGTAAGTGCTTGGTGCTTCTTTTACCTATTTTGCTGCCAGACCAGGACGCTTTGTCGAGTTGCTTGCGTTTGTTGCTGCTGCCTTCGATGCGCGTTTCTATCCACACATAGATAAAGGTCCACGCCGTTTGTGGGCAAAGATAACCGCACCAAACACGGCCCCAGAACACGGTGATAAAAAATAGACCGAAGGCCGCGGCGATAAAAATCCATGCGAGTAGGGTAAAGTCCTGCGGCCATAGCGTGATGCCAAAGAAGAAAAACTGTTGCTGGCTGATATCTAACAATATCGCTTGGCGGCCATCGATTGAGATAAACGGCAGGGCGAAAAACAACACGATCAGCAGGCTATTCATCATGGTTCGCAGGCGCTGAAAATCACCTTTCTGCTCACGAAAATGGATGTTGCCAGAGGGCGTATTGCTCCCTGTTGCAGTTTCGTTGGAGAGGATTTTAATCGGAATGTGCAGCTCGACTGAGGAAGGTTTCGCGTTCACACTCTTATTCACACTTGGAGAATTGGGGGTAACTTCGCTCTTGGGCATAAAAGGGTCCTAACGGCTTAAATAAGATTCGCCTCCCTATAGCAAGCGCTAGGCCAAGTTTTAACTGATTCAACCTTATGATATATATGGTTATTTTAATACTTTGGTTAGATGTTGATCGCGATATATCACACATTGGCGATATATCGCGTTTTTTGGTTGTGTGATTTGAGTTATATTTCACTCGATTGACGTTGGATCCCCAGTTTTTTCATCCGCGATCTTAACGTACTTGCCGGAACGCCTAGCACATTCGCCGCGCCGAGTGGACCGGATATTCGCCAGTTTAAGCGTTTAAGGGTCTGTTCTATATGCAAGGCTTCCGCTTCTGCTAAGGTTTGGCCTTGGGCTTGAGCTAAGGGGTTGTTGCTCGGCATCGCATGGATCTGCAGAATATCGCCTTGGGATAGAATGGCTTCGCGCTCGAGGATGTTTTGCAATTCGCGCACATTGCCCGGCCATGTATAAGCCATGAGCTTTTGCAGCCCTTTTTGGCTCACACCGCGGATTTTTTTACCTAACTTACGGTTCAAGCTGTGCAGTATATGGCTGACGAGTTCGGGGATATCTTCGATCCTCGCGCGCAGTGGTGGCACTTGAATAGGGAATACATTCAAGCGGTAATAGAGATCCATCCGAAATAATCCCTGCTCGACCCGCTTGAGTAAGTCGTGGTGACTGGCGGCGACCAAGCGAATATCTACTTGAATGGTTTCGCTGCCTCCGAGGCGTTCGAAGGATTGTTCTTGGATGACCCGCAGTAGTTTTGATTGGGCTTCTAAACTGAGTTCTGCCACTTCGTCGAGGAACAGCGTGCCTTGGTGAGCAAGTTCGAAGCGACCTTTACGGCGGCTGGTGGCACCGGTAAATGCGCCTTTCTCGTGACCAAAGAGTTCACTTTCTAACAAGGATGCTGAAAACGCGGCGCAGTTGACGCTGATCATCGGCTTGTCTTTGCGGCGACTGAGTTGATGTAAGTTACGGGCAACGAGCTCTTTGCCTGTGCCATTTTCACCACAAATGAGCACAGTACTGTCGGTATTGGCTACCATATGCAATTGCTGGATCATGTGGCGGATCACGCTACTGGCGCCCGAAATATCCACATCACCCGTTTTGTCAGCAAGTTCAGCCTGCAGATAATGATTCTCCGAGGCGAGTCGCTCCGAGAGCGCCTGCACTTGCGCCAATGCTTGGCGTAATGACTGCTCCGTTTGCTTTTGGATACTAATGTCACGAAATATCGCGACTACGCCAATGAGTTCATTATCACGGTAAACGGGCGTAGAACTGTAATGCACGGGAAAGCTACTCCCATCTTTACGCCAGAACACATCATGGGTGATTTCGCGGGTAATGCCATCCTTTAAGGTGTTGTAAATTGGGCAATCTTCTTGGGGATAATGGCTACCATCGGCATGGCTGTGATGATGACAGTTATGGATATTTTTGCCCAGTAACTCTTCATTTTTCCAACCTGTCATGCGTTCAGCCGCGGGATTGATGAACACCGCATTCCCGCTTAAATCAAATCCATAAATACCTTCACCGACAGCGTTAAGCAGTAACTGATTTTCAGGCAAGAAATGCTTATCGACTGATTTTTGATTATTGACCGAAATCTCATTTGTCATCTGCGGTACTCAAGCTTGGCTGGTATTGCCCGAGTATACCTTAAGTTGCATGTCGCGATATATCGTGTCTTTGATTGAGTTAGTGAGTATTTCCCACTTTATGGTGACTTATGGTTTTACATTTTGGCGCCCTAAAGTGCATTTTACCTAACGACACACCTTAAAAAATATTCACTTATAACAAACTGATCTAAAAGAGAAATGACTAATATTCATTCAAAAGTCTGATTTAATATTGGATATTGTCTTATTTATGTTATAAAAATGTTCTTGTTATGTAAAAAATAACTTTGTATTGACCGTGGTAGCAAGGTTTTAGGGACGATAATCACATAAAGCAGGTCAGGTATTCTAAAAATAATAAGCAGTTGGGATGAATATGATGACCTCAAAGAAGCAGAAGTTTGGATTAAGTGCAGTCAGTTTGGCGATTACATTAGCTTTGTCTGGTAGCTTCATTAGCCCGCAAGCCATGGCTGAGGAAGAAGACGCTGCTGTTAAAAATGAAGGCGTGGAAAAGATTGCGGTTGTTGGTTCACGTGCGGCACCACGCTCAATCGGCGATTCCCCCGTTCCAATTGATATTATTAGTAGTGACGACCTTAAAAAGAATGGTTCGACTGACATGATTGATATGTTAGTGACATCGGTACCTTCGTTTAACTCGCGCGCTCAACCCATCAGTGATGCGGCAACCTTAGTACGTCCCGTTAACTTACGTGGTTTGCCTTCCGACAGTACCTTAGTGTTAGTCAATGGTAAGCGTCGTCACCGCGCAGCTGTGATTGCGTTCCAAGGCGGCGGCATTAACGATGGTGCTCAAGGCCCTGATATTTCAGTTATTCCTGGTTCTGCATTGAAGCAAGTCGAAGTGCTGCGTGACGGAGCTGCGGCGCAATATGGCTCTGATGCGATTGCAGGTGTCATGAACTTTGTCTTAAAAGATAATTCCGATGGTGGCTCCATCACAGTGACCCAAGGTGAATATTACGAGGGGGACGGTGCCACAACCACAGTCGAAGGCGATGTTGGTTTACCGCTGACAGATAATGGCTTCGTTAACTTAAGCTTCCAGTATAAAAATGCGGATGCAACCAGTCGAAGTGTGCAGCGTCCCGATGCGGCTAACTTAGCAGAGCAGGGTAATACAGCGATTAATGACCCCGCTCAAGTATGGGGTAATCCTGAAATTAATGATGACTACTCAGTGTTCATCAACTCAGGCTTAGACATTAATGCCAATATGCATGCCTATGCCTTTGGTAACCTGTCTTCCCGCGATGCTGTGGGGGGATTTTATTATCGTAATCCGCAGGACCGCAGTAATGTGTATACCCCTCCTGAAGGCGGTAATTTATTAGTCGGAGCTATAAATGGTGATCAATCGTCTTGTGTGGTAGTGCCAATTCCTAAAGTTGATACAAACAACGACGGTATTCCCGATGCTGATGGTAACGTCTTAGATACCGATGCTTATAAGGCCATGGTTGCCGATCCCAATTGCTTTGCCATGAACCAAATTTTCCCCGGTGGTTATACACCGCAGTTCACTGGGACCATTGAAGATATGTCTTTCTTCGCCGGTGTAAAGGGCGATATCGGCGAGTGGAATTACGATTTCAGCGCCGGTACCGGTAGTAACAAAGCCAGCTTCGGCCTTAAAAACTCGTTAAACCCATCATTGGGATTAGATACCCCAACTGATTTCGATACCGGTGCCTATGAGCAAGTTGAAACCACAGTTAACCTCGACTTTTCGCGTTTTATTACCTTAGGCGGCTTCGAAGACATTAGTTTTGCTTCTGGTTTTGAATGGCGTAATGAGTCATTTGAGATTTTTCAAGGTGATGAAGCCTCTTGGATTGCCGGCCCCTATGCCGAGCAAGGCTTCAGCATCGGCTCGCATGGATTTAAAGGTTTTGGCCCTGAGTCTGCGGGTAAAAATTCCCGCCACAATATTGGTATTTATACGGATTTAGAAGCCTATTTAAGTGATGACTGGTTACTCGGTTTAGCGCTGCGTTACGAAGATTTTTCGACCTTTGGTGATACGTTAAATTACAAGCTGACGGCGCAGTATTCCGCAACGGATGAGTTGTCATTCCGCGCTTCACACAGCACGGGCTTTAGAGCACCAACGGTAGGTCAAGAAAACGTTGTCAATACGCAGACATCGATTATTGATGGTCAGTTGATCCAGACGTTTATTGCGCCACCCACCGATCCACTTGCGGCATTTTATGGCGGGGAAGTGTTAAAGCCTGAAGAGTCAACAAGCTATGCGTTAGGCTTAGTGTATGAATACGAAAGCTTTTTCTTAACGGTCGATTATTACAACATTGGCGTTGAGGGTCGTATTGCGCAGTCGAGTAAGATTGATGTTGAAGCTAAAGACTATGATGCGCTGCGTGCAGCGGGCGTTGAGTTCCCTGAGTTGATCCAAGGCGTGAGTTATTACACCAACGACTTTGATACTACGACTCAAGGTATCGATATCGTCGCCTCCTATGATGCGGAAATTCTGTCGGGTAATGCTAAATTCAGTCTTGCCTATGGTTGGACCGATACCAGCGTTGATAAATACGATCCCGAAACCACTGATGAAGGCAAGGTTCGGCGTTTAGAAGATGGTATTCCTGCACACCGTGCAACCTTGACCTGGGCGCAGTCATGGGATCAATTAAGCATGTCACTGCGTGGTAACTACTTCGGTGAGTACTATGCGACTCATGCTGACGATACCTCTGATTGGGGTTCTGAAATGGCCGATGCTGCAGTCACCATAGATCTGGAAGTGAGCTATGAGTTATTTGATGGCTTAACCCTGGCGGTAGGGGCAAATAACCTATTCGACCAAAAAGCGCAAAAGCTGAAAGTGGGCGATGATTACGCTTATTCTCAACTTGGTGGCGTTTACTATGAAAGTGGGCCATTCGATTACAACGGTGGCTTCTACTATGGCCGTGTAAATTACCGTTTTTAATGAGTAAGCCAATTTATAGAAGCGATTTCTAACCCACCTTTCAAGAAATTTGGCTTTTATAGATTTGAAGTGAAGTGAGCAAAAAGGCTGCAGTGCAGCCTTTTTTATTGGTTATTTTTCCGTTAACTGCGATTCGTTTGTGCGGCAGCAAGGCCGTTCAGCACATCACTCATACTGAGTTTTGACGGCAAAAGAATGCCATTGGGTGCGCTTGGACCGTAGATTTTATTGTAGGGCGTACCAGGTACACCTTCATGGCGCATATAGCTTTCAATCGTTTTGTTGGCCTCACTCCAGTTGCCTTGCATCAGGATAATGTTGTCTGCCATTAAGGCATTCACAATTTGTTCCCTGTGGGTGACTTCGGCTTTATTGGTTTGGCAGATGGTGCACCAATCTGAAGTAATATCGACAAATACGGTATAGCCTTGGGCAACCAGAGGCGCAATTTGCTCGGGCGCTAAGGTGTGCCATTGCAGTTTTTGATAGGCTTGATAATCCTCGCCTTTATGCACAAATCCAATAATAGCGCCGAGTCCTAAGGCGAAAAATCCCAGTACAAAGATTACCGCTAGCGGTATGATTTTTCCTTTTTGTCTTTGCCAAATCAGCAGCAAGATAGCGCCGATTAATAGACAAAGAATGATAATACTGATCAGAGTAATAGTGCTCATAAAACTTCCTGCTGGAGAATGGCGTGCCTTTATTAAACATAGAGGCTTAGGAATACAGACTTAGATTCGTGCTTATCTTAGCGGTTAACGGCTTAAATCAGCGTGAATTTATGGGATTTCATTTGAGCTGCCCTTTGACGCATTCAGTTGCAATTGTGTTTTGCGCCTGCTGTTGAGTCTTTGTAAGCTGGGCAAGATGATAGTTACCGCTATAACAAAAATAAAAGGAAATAAGATGACACCTTTACTATCGCGTCGACGCTCGTCGGCTAGGCCGCTTTGGTCATTATTACTGTTGCCGTTGATCATATTCTGCTCGAGCCTGAGCTATGCCGAACCCGCCAAAAAGGCCGAAGATAAAGCCGACAAGCTTGTCCCTGAGGTGGTTAAAACCGAGCATAAGATGACGATTCAAGGGCAAAAAGTCAGTTATCAAGCGATAAGTGGCGAGACTATTTTAAAGGATGATAAAGACGAACCGCTGGCGAGTATTTTCTCTATTACCTATTTACGTGACGATGTTAAAGACAGCAACAAACGCCCCGTAACCTTTATTTTTAACGGCGGTCCGGGCTCGGCCTCGCTCTGGTTGCACATGGGCTTATTTGGTCCTAAACGTGTGGTGGTGCCGGATGCAAAGGACGATGGCGCAGCACCTTATCGTATTGAATCAAACGATTACTCTATGCTTGATGAGTCCGATCTCGTGTTCATCGATCCCGTAGGTACTGGTTTTAGCCGCGCCTTAGGCGATAAAAAAGGTGCGGATTTTTGGGGCGTGAAAGAAGATGCCCAGTCGATTGCCGAGTTTATTCGCCGCTGGTTGATTGAGCATAAACGTTGGAACTCCCCTAAATATTTGGCCGGCGAGAGTTACGGAACTACCCGCGCGGCAGCACTTGTGAATGAATTGCAGGGCGGTTGGACTGACATTTCGGTCAATGGAATTATGCTGATTTCATCCATTCTCGATTTTAGTCATGCCCGCTACCAACCGGGTAATAATCAACCATACATTGGTTTTTTACCGACCATGGCGGCGACGGCTTTTTACCATAATAAAGTCAGCGCTACGGATAAAGCTTTAGGGCTGGAGGCTTTTATTGAGGAGGCGCGCCAGTTTGCGATCAAAGATTATGCCCTCGCGTTGTTGCAAGGCAGCCGCTTAACACCCGAGGCATATCAAGCTGTACGTCAAAGCTTGGCGCGCTTTACGGGTTTAAGTGAGCACTATTTAGATCGTGTTAATTTGCGCGTGAGCGCCAGTCGATACACTAAGGAGCTGCTCAGAGAGCAAGATTTGACGATAGGACGCTTAGACAGCCGCTACACAGGTAAAGACTACGACAGTGGCGGCGACTCAACCGACGATGACCCATCAGGTTATGGGATTGATGGTGCTTATACGGCTGCCATGCATCAATATCTGTATGACGATTTGGGCGTGACCTTATCTCGTCCTTTCAATGTACTTTCCGTTGATGTGAACCGGGGCTGGAACTGGAATATCAGCGGTAAGCAGATGCACTATGTCAACGTCGCGCCTTATCTTGGTCAAGCGCAGCGTGAGAACAAAGATCTGCGGATTTTTGTCGGCAACGGTTACTTTGACTTTGCGACACCATTTTTTGCCACCGAAAATACCTTTGCCGATAACGGCATAGATAATAGTCGTGTGAGTATGCATTACTATAAAGCGGGGCACATGATGTACGTTGAGCCCGAATCTTTAACCCAGTTAGTGAAGGATATCCGTGCTTTTTATCAGCCTAAATAGCCGTTAATTTATCGACAAACGGATTGATTAGCGTTAACGCCTTAATGGCGCGATGCTAGAATAGCAAACAAGTTAAGGCCCCAGAGTTTATCTACATCAATGGGGCCTTTTTATTCGGCGTAAGGTGTGTTCAATGAGTTTTAGTACTTGGTTAGGTTTATTGGCTATTTGTTGTTTGGGGGCTATGTCGCCGGGCCCAAGTTTAGCTATGGTGGTGCGCCATACCTTAGGCGGTGGACGGGGCAAGGGCATAGTGTGTGCGTGGGCACATTCGATAGGCATTGGGATTTATGCGTTGGTGACGTTACTCGGCTTAGCGGTTGTACTTAAAAAGGCGCCCTTAGTCTTTAATGGCATTGCGATTCTCGGTGCTTTGTATCTGGCTTGGATGGGAGTTCAGGCGCTGCGTTCCAAGGGCGGTATGCAAGCTAAATTGGCCGCAGGGGAGGCGACAGATACCTTGACAGCAGCTCGTGATGGTATCGCCATTTCCTTATTTAATCCTAAAATCATGCTGTTTTTCCTCGCGTTATTCAGCCAATTCGTGATGGTGGCCGACAGCATGACGGCTAAAGCTTTAATCGTTTTTACCCCTTTAGTGGTCGATGGACTTTGGTATACGCTTATCGCTTTATTGTTATCCCACTCAAGCGTGTTGCCTAAACTACGGGAAAAGGCAGGGTTAATTGATAAGTTGTCCGGCGTGGTGTTGATACTGCTGGCATTCCGCGTGGTATACACGCTTTAGTTATTGATTGCAGGTCATCTGTTTCAACAAACAAAAACGCCATCAATCGATGGCGTTTTTTATGTTTTCGCTATGCATGAAAGGCATGCTTAGCCTTTAAACATTTGCACTGAATTGTCGGTCTCTTCTGCCACCGCTTCTTGGAGAATTGGCGGATTCGCGATGTGATCGTCTAAGTTGTCACTCAGCATTTCTTTGAATTCACTGCTAAACCATTCTAATGCGCTTTCTTTCTCGGCGCCGAGATCCGCTGATTTAATTGCGGCTTCGAAGGCGTTAAAACGTGCCGCGGCAAAACGCAGTGCCGTGCCCACTTTACCTACATCTGCTTCTTGTTGACTTAGCTGATTGGCTAAGGCAATAAACTGATCGGCAAGTTCGTAAATGGTGGTGTTGCTCGTGTCGGTCATGGCGTTCACTCTAAAAGTAACAGATTAAAGTTCGATTCTAACTTAATTGACGTAAGAAGGAATCGTCAGGCATTAACTATTGGGATCTGTGTCGGTAATGACGACTCCGGTTTGGGAGTCATAACTGATCGAGAGTTTGTCGTTTGTTCGATAGAAATAAGTGCACTGGCCAGGATTGGTATAACTGGCTTTGTAGTCGGTTTCTGTCGCATCAACATTTAAGCGCGAGACACTCGGTTGGGTATTTTGGAATAATACTTCCCATACCGAGATACAGTCTTCGACATTATCAAGCGACGGTGAGGCTTCATTACCAAAGATATAGTGCTGTGCAGGCCAGCCGAAGGCGTTAAAATCCACTTGTTCAGATTGCGCAGTGCCAAATACGGGTAAGTCTTCTTTTGGACCTGAGCCCACTTTTACCGCCCAAACGGAGCGGGCCAGATTAATGGCTGACTTAAAGCCACCGCCTGCGGCTTTGACTGTGGCGATTTGCGCATCTTGCTGCACATTGATAAATTTTGGCAGGGCCACTACCGCTAAAATACCGAGCACTATGATGACCACCACAAGCTCTATTAAGGTGAAACCCGTTTGATGTCGTTGTATCAATTTATCAGAATGTTGGATCATCATGGCGTATTAGACAGTGCGAGAATGGGCGCACTATAGCATTTAAATTCGAATGTTTTAAATTGAAAGTCTTAAAGCGAAACACTGCAAACATAGCCTTATCACTTATCGACAAGCATAACCTTCAAACTTGCCATTCTACAGCAGGGCTTTTAAGCTAACCCGATAATAGGATTGAGGAAGTAAAATCGTGACTCAGGCGACATGGCAAACATTTATCGATGAGCAAAGGGCTTTGCCTTATTTTCAGCAACTAAGTGCATTTGTAGACAATGAACGTAGGGCTGGGAAAGTGGTTTATCCCCCCGAAGCCGATGTTTTTAATGCTTTTACTATGACTCCGCTTGAAAAGGTTAAAGTGGTATTGATTGGCCAAGATCCCTATCACGGCCCAGATCAAGCCCATGGTTTATGCTTTTCGGTCAAACGCGGTATTAAACCGCCGCCTTCCTTAGCCAATATGTACAAGGAATTAGCGACAGATATTGATGGCTTTACCATTCCATCCCACGGGGATTTATCCGCATGGGCGGAGCAGGGGATATTAATGCTCAATACGGTGCTGACCGTTGAGCAAGGCAAGGCGCACTCCCATGCCAAAGCGGGTTGGGAAGTGTTTACGACTGCCGTGCTGGAATTATTAAATCGCCAGACTCAGCCGATTATCTTCGTGCTTTGGGGCAGTCATGCCATCAAAAAAGGTCAAGTGATTAACGCACCGCAACATCAAGTGCTTACTGGGCCGCATCCTTCACCTTTATCGGCCTATCGGGGTTTTTTTGGCTGTGGGCATTTTTCTCAAGTGAATCAATTATTACTTGAGCGGGGCGAGGCGCCGATCCGCTGGCAGGTTTAATCTTAGGGTTGCGGGTTTGAGGCAATAAAAAAGGTCTTACTGAGTAAGACCTTTTCTTTGGGCTAAAAATGAATTAGCGAGTAATCAATGATTACGGTCGACCGAAATCTTAGCTAGCGCAACTAAGGCTTGCTTGTAGTCGCTGTCGGGTAGAATCGATAATGCCTCGATGGCTTTCTCTGATTCTTCAATCGCTTTTTGCTGGGTGTAGTTTAACGCGCCGCAATGGTGCAGTGCTGCCACTATTTTATCTATGGCCTGTGTACCATCGCCTTGCTCAATTGCTTGACGTATGAGGTGTTTCTCTTCGTCTGTGCCATGGGCAATGGCATAGATGAGTGGCAGAGTTGGTTTACCTTCAGCAAGGTCATCACCTATGTTTTTGCCTAGCTCATCACTGTCGGCGGTATAGTCGAGTAAATCGTCGGTAAGCTGGAAGGCGGTACCAAGATACTTACCATAGTTACCTAAGGCGGTTTCTTGCTCTGGCGTCGCACCCGCTAACACACCCGCAAGCAGAGTAGCCGCTTCAAACAACTTAGCTGTTTTACAATAAATGACCCGCATATAGCTTTCTTCTGTGGTATCAGGATCGTTGCAATTCATCAGTTGTAAGACTTCGCCCTCGGCCAACACGTTCGTGGTATCCGCTAACACTCTGAGCACTTTCATGCTGTCGAGTTCAGTCATCATCTGGAATGAACGGGTATAAAGAAAATCCCCGACCAGCACGCTGGCGCTATTGCCGAACAGTGCGTTGGCGGTTTCTCGTCCGCGGCGCAATGTCGATTCATCAACTACATCATCGTGGAGCAATGAGGCCGTATGGATAAACTCAATAATCGCCGCTAGCTTAAGATGCGCTTCGCCTTCGTAGCTCACCGCACGTGCGGCTAATACCGACAGCAGAGGACGAAGACGTTTACCACCACCATTAATAATGTAAAAACCTAATTGATTAATTAGGGCGACATCTGATTCAAGCTGTTTATATATCAGCTGATTGACTGCTTGCATATCAGTGTCAGCCAGTTGACGAATAGCGTTTAAATCCATAGTAGACTCTGGTTGTGGGGTCATTACGTACCGGCCCCTGTTTAGGCTCACGTGTTATAATGAAATGAATTTTACCTAAAATTCTGACATATGACAGCACTAGCTCAACTAATGTGAGAGTTAATCCGGTCTTTTTTTATTCTTTCCTAATTAGGGCTTGCCAGAGTTAGATTCTTCGCGTAAACTCCGCGCCCATTGTCAATAAAGTTTTTATAGCACCCTGCCTCATCCAAGAATGAGCCCGCGTGTTAGGAATTGGAGTAAAATAGCTATGTACGCTGTTTTTCAAAGTGGTGGTAAACAACACCGTGTAGCCGAAGGCCACACTGTTCGTTTAGAAAAGTTAGAAGTTGCAACTGGTGAAACTATCGAATTCGATCAAGTTCTTTTGATCGCTGATGGCGAAACAGTGCATGTTGGTGCTCCTTTAGTAGCTGGCGGTAAAGTCGTTGCTGAAGTTGTAAGTCACGGTCGTGGCGATAAAGTAACTATCGTTAAGTTCCGTCGTCGTAAGCATCACGACAAGAAAATGGGCCACCGTCAGTGGTTCACTGAAGTTAAAATTACTGCTATCAACGCATAATAGGAGTCTAACTCATGGCACATAAAAAAGCTGGCGGTTCTACTCGTAACGGCCGCGATTCAGAAAGTAAACGTCTAGGTGTTAAGCGCTTTGGCGGTGAATCAGTTCTAGCTGGTAACATTATCGTTCGTCAACGTGGTACTAAATTCCACGCTGGTGTAAACGTAGGTATTGGTCGTGACCATACTCTGTTTGCTCTGACTGACGGTAAAGTGAAATTCGAAGTTAAAGGCGCTAATAACCGTAAGTTTATTAGCATCGAAGCTTAATTTTCGAACCTAGCTTATACTGTTAAAGCCCCGCCATTGGTGGGGCTTTCTGTTTTTTGTGCTTCTATTTACGCCGTGTAGATGCTTGAGTTGGTAAATGATTACCAAGAATGAGCATTGACAGGTAAGATTGGGAGCAAAGTATCTCGAGTTTTTTGGCGACCAATGAAGTTAGACGGTATAATTGCTTCATTCAGTGGTGCCAGGAGTAAGTATGAAGTTTGTCGATGAGGCAGTAATTAGGGTCGAAGCAGGCGACGGCGGTAGCGGTTGTGTTAGCTTTAGGCGCGAAAAGTATGTACCTGATGGTGGTCCTGATGGTGGTGATGGTGGCGACGGCGGCAGTGTTTTCCTGCAAGCTGACGAAAACTTCAACACTTTGATCGAGTTCCGTTTTGAACGTTTTCACATGGCTGAACGTGGCGAAAATGGTCGTGGCCGTGATTGTACCGGTCACAGCGGTAAAGATCTGATCTTAAAAGTTCCTGTTGGTACTCGCGCGGTCGATCATGATACTGAAGAAGTCCTTGGGGATTTAACGACCCACGGTCAAAAGCTATTGGTTGCCAAAGGTGGTTTCCATGGTTTAGGTAACACCCGTTTTAAGAGCAGTACTAACCGTGCCCCACGTCAAAAGACGTTAGGAACACCGGGTGAAGTGCGTAGCCTTAAATTAGAGTTGTTACTGCTGGCTGACGTTGGTTTGCTTGGCATGCCTAACGCGGGTAAGTCGACATTCATTCGTGCGGTTTCCCGTGCAACGCCGAAAGTGGCTGATTATCCGTTTACAACACTAGTGCCTAACTTAGGTGTGGTTAATCCACGTCCTGGTCAAAGCTTTGTGATTGCGGATATTCCAGGTCTTATCGAAGGTGCTGCCGATGGTGCGGGTTTAGGTATTCGCTTCTTAAAGCATCTTGAGCGTTGTCGTATTCTACTGCACATCATCGATATTGAGCCGATTGACGGAACCGATCCGGTTGAGTCTGCGCGCGCTATTGTTGGTGAGCTTGAGAAATATTCTCCAAAGTTGGCGAGCAAGCCGCGTTGGTTAGTCTTTAACAAAACCGATTTGCTGCTCGAAGAAGAGCTGCAAGAAAAGGTTGACCGTATCGTTAAAGAAATGGGTTGGGAAGGTGACGTTTACACGATTTCTGCCTACAACCGCGACGGCACTAATGAGTTGGCATTAAAGCTCCTCGATTATATTGCGAGCCTGCCACCAGAAGACAATGAAATCGACCCAGACAGTGAAGTAGAGTTCAAGTGGGATAATTATCATCAAGCTAACTTAGATTCTGTAAATGAAGACTATGTTGATGAAGATGATGACGACGACTTTGATGATGATGACTACGACGTAGAAGTTATTTACCAGAGATAATCTTACCGTCCTAATTTTGAGAGTTCAGTGTACGCAGATACTCAAAATGATATTACTCGGCAAGTTGTGCGTGCTGCACAATTGCTACTGGCCTACGGCGCAGAATCTGATTTAGTTGAAGAAATCAGCCAGCGTCTAGGTCAGGCTTTAGGCCTTGCCAGCGTAGAACTCTCCATTTCCTCCAATTCCCTCGTATTAACCAGTTTGGTTCATGGTCGATGCATCACTACGACTCGTCGCATTCGTGAGCATGGCATTAATATGACCATAGTTTGTGAATTGCAACGCATCTGTTTATTAGCTGAAAAAGGGCTGTATGGCCCCAATGAAGTGCGTAAACGTTTGGCGCGGATTGAGCCTAAAAGCTATCCTCCAAGCTTAGTTGTCTTCATGATTGGCGTGTCTTGTGCTAGTTTTTGTCACCTGTTTAATGGTGATCTTATCTCGTGTGTGATTACCTTTTTTGCCGCAGCAGTGGGTATGTCAGTACGTTTAGCGATTGCTAAACGGCATTTTAATTTATTGATTAACTTTGCCGTCACCGCTTTTGTCACCAGCATGTTGGCTCAAACGGGCTATGTGTTTGAATTGAGTGAAACCCCTAAGGCAGCAATGGCAGCGAGTGTGCTAATGCTAGTGCCTGGTTTTCCGATGATCAATGCGATATCGGATATGGTGAAAGGGCATATGAATGTCGGCATTTCCCGTTGGGGCCATGCGACCTTATTGACCGTTTCTTCGGTCATAGGGATTACGATCGCGATGCAGATCGGCGGGATTTTCCTATGATGGAATTACTGATAACGCTGCTGCACGATGCTTTTTTCTCAGCAATCCCCGCCGTAGGATTTGCTATGGTGTTTAATGTTCCTAAACGATTTCTTGCCTATTGCGCTATAGCGGGAGCCATTGGTCATAGCTCGCGCACCTTAATGCTACAGTTTGGTTTACCAATTGAGTGGGCCACCTTTGCCGCGGCTGCTATCGTCGGGATTATTACCATAGGGTTTGGAAAACGCCACTTAGCCCCCCCTTTAATGTATGCTGTCGCCGCCATTATTCCTATGATCCCAGGTACTTATGCTTTTAATACTGTCATTGCCTTAGTGCAATTGACTGCCCAGTCGCAGGTGAGTCCTGAGCTGACGGCACAAGTGATTAGTAATGGCCTCAAAACCGTCTTTATTCTCGGGGCGTTAGCTGTGGGGCTAGCCATGCCGAGCTTGCTGTATTTCAGAACCCGCCCCGTCATTCAATAATTCTATTTCAATAAAACAGGAGTGAGCATGCGCATTGCTATGATAGCCGCGATGGCAAACAATCGAGTCATAGGGAAAGAGAATAAAATGCCATGGCATCTTCCTGAAGATTTACGTCACTTTAAAGCCATGACTTTAGGTAAGCCTGTGGTGATGGGGCGTAAGACCTTTGAGTCCATTGGTAGACCCCTTCCTGGTCGACATAATATAGTGATTTCACGTCAAACGGATCTCGTCATTGAGGGCGTGACTTGTGTGACCTCTTTTGATGCAGCCAAACAAGCCGCCGGCGAGTGTGAAGAGTTAGTGGTGATTGGTGGCGGACAGCTTTATGCCGAGTTATTACCTTACGCAGATACCTTATATTTGACGCAAATCAAGCTAGAGGTTGAGGGCGATACATTTTTCCCCCATTGGGATGACGGAACTTGGAAAGAAACGGAATCTTTGTCTAGTATAAATGCGGATGGTTTGGAATATCGCTTTATCAATTTGGTAAAAAAATGTTAAATTGCAGCCTCTGTTGTGTACCCTGTGTGTATGGGACGTCAGTTTATCTAACGTATTGCATCATATCGGACATTTAGTTTTCACGGAAAGAAGAGATAGCCGATTTCGTTATCCTAGATTTCGAACGAGAGCTAAAGCCAAGAGGTCAATACCCTTGAGAGACGAGATGCAGCCCATACAAAATTGATAATAAAACTATAAGAAAGTATTAAGGAGTATCGGATGCGTCTTATGCCTGTAGCCTTGGCTGCGTTAATTGGATTTAGCTATATCACTGTACCAACCCCTGCTGTTGCGGGCGTTGATCCACTTGTCGCGAGTATTTGCGATTACGTCAAAGCTAACGATAAAAACCGCTTACGTAAAAAATTAAAAGAAAGCCGCGTTAAGCTACGTCAGATTTACAGTGGCATCAGTTGCGATGGCGCAAGTCTATTGCGTACCGCTTACGGCGCGAGTGCTAATGATGCCGGTGAGTTTGTGGCTAAACGTTTGTCAGTGACGGAACTGAGTGTCGCTGAAGCCGATGGTATGACTATCCAAGCTTGGGCTGAAGCAAACGGTCATGGTGATAGCCCTATCACTGCTGCAGTGAAAGAGCGTCTTGGCGCTGCTGCGGGCGGCGAAGAAGAGTAATCGCTGAGCTGGACTCGTTGCACCGAACTAGCGGCACTTTAGCTCTATTTGCAGCTTAGTAATATTAAGTGACGAGTATTAAGCAATTGGTTTAAGCCATTAGCGTTAAGAGTCTAGTATTAAGCGCTTTGCATTAAACATCTTGCCTTGAATCAGAAAAAATGCCGAACTTAAGTTCGGCATTTTTTATGGCCCTAATTTGCACTAAGTCGGTCAGACCGAGTGATTGGTATGATAGGGAAAGTAAATTTGGCGCAAAAAAAGGGCCGCTAAGCGACCCTTGGTTTAGAAGATTTTAGCAATTAACATTTAGACTCTAAATTCGCCGACTGAGGCTTGAAGCTCTTCGGCTAGTTTGGCGACTTGATGGCTAGACTGAGCCGTTTGATCTGCGCCGATAGCCGTTTCTTCCGAAATGGCAGCAATATGCTCCAGTTTCTCAGACACTTGCTGACTCACTAAATTCTGCTCTTGAGCAGCATGGGCGATATGAGTGCCTGAGTCATAGGCCTTATGCACAGACTGGCTAATGGTTTCGAGGGCAATGTTGGCTTGCTCAGTTTTTTCAACACAGGCATTTGCCTGAGCACGTCCCATATCCATGGCGGCAACGGCTTGCTCTGCACCTTGTTGCAACACTTCGATCATCTGTTGGATCTCTCGGGTCGATACTTGAGTACGTGAGGCTAAGCTACGGACTTCATCGGCAACTACCGCAAAACCACGACCTTGTTCACCGGCTCTAGCAGCTTCAATGGCGGCGTTAAGGGCGAGTAGGTTAGTCTGCTCTGCAATGCCACGGATCACATCCAAAATTGAGCCAATTGAGGCGCTATCAGACTGCACTTTATTGATCACAACGCCTGCCTTTGCCACTTCATCGGCTAAAGCCAAAATAGTCAGTTTGTTCTCTTCGGCAATGGCGCGCATATGCTGAGTTTCTTGGTCGGCTTGCTTGATTTGCTCAAGGGCTTGATCGGCACTTAACGACACTTGTTGCGCGCTAGAGCTCAGTTCTGTGGTTGCAGTGGCCACTTGGTCCACTTGGCTTTTTTGTTCTTGAATACCTGAGGTGGTTTGCGCTGTGATTGCTGACGTTTGTTCAGCTGCCGCGGCCAGTTGGTTCGACCTATCCAAGATACCGATAATCAAACTGCGTAAGCTATCGACGAGACGGTTGCAGTTTTTCGCTAGCTCCGCAAATTCATCGTGTCCAGAGTCATCCAGCTTATGGGTAAGGTTGCCTGAGGCTAAGACGTTAAGGGCATTGTTCACTTGGCTGAGTGAGCGTTTGAGCGGGTTCACTACAGCAAAACTCACAATGACAGCGACAACAATGGCAACTAACACCACAATCATTGTTTGTATGCTAGCAGAGTCAATCTTAGCTATGGTGTCGTTGCTCATGTTTGCGGCAACAAGTTCGATGTTATTACTCACATCATCCATGTTGGAATTAATAACTTTCACGTCTTTTTCGATAATAGCGAGTTTGAGCACAGCTTCTTTAGCATGGGAAAGCTGGCTCGATTTCAGCTGCAACATAGATTGCGGGCCGGTAACGAGCGCTAAAACTTTTTCAATATCTTTAGTGACTGAACTTAAGGTATCCGCATCGACGATACCTTGACCGTGACGATTCACATATTCAAGTTTGTTCTTGGTTTCGCTGATAATGTAGTCAAGTTCTTTAGAGATCAGTTCATGTTTACTGTCTTCTTCATTGGTGACTAAATCTGCGATAGTGGTGATGATATTCCCGAGGCTAGTATCAATCGCGCTGGCTGACGCGGCCAGACTTTGCTCATCGGGATTTTGACTGCTTTCTAAATCAACAATATCGAGCAGTTCCGATGAGGCATCATCGGCGGCATTTTCGAGTTTTTTCTTTAGATTAACTAACTGTTCTTGCTTGCTTAATGAAGCTTCACGTTCGGCGATCATGGCAAGGCTGTCTTGCTCAAAGGTTGAGAAGCTACCGCTTAATTGACTGATTAAGGAGGAGAGCGCTGGCTGACTTTTCACTAATTGAGTGACATTGGCTATTTCGTTTTTGAACTGAGTGCCATGATCATCGAACACTTTACGAATACTGGGAATATTGGCCGATTTAGGCGTGTGATAAGCAATCAGGATTTGTCTTTGTTGCTCGCTCAAGGTTTCACTGAGGTGAGTGGTCGACTTAAGCGCTGGCAAGCTTAATTCTTGCATCATCGCCGAGCTGGCTTTTAGGCTGTTGTTGGTGAGGTAGGATGTAAATCCCAGCACCACGAGCAAAAGCGTGACAATACCAAAACCGCCAATCACTCTGGTGGCTACGTTAAATTTCATAGGATACTCCGATTTTTATTATATTTTTCCAAATGAAAACAGGGCGATTTCAGGGTTAGGCGGCTCAGTCTGTTATCGACTTTAAGCTGTTTTAGTTTAACTCTTTTTTAACTTTTTTTGGGTAATTTTTTGGTCTTTTTCAAGATGCCATAGGGTTAAGTGTTCACCCCAGCAACAACCTGTATCTAAAGCCTTTAATTTAGTATCGCCGATATTGCCCATCAGTGCTGCCCAATGGCCGAAAACCAAGGTGTGACTCTGGCGCAGGGGCGAAGCAAACTCAAACCAAGGTTTGAGTTGTGGATTAGTACAGTTTTCAGGAGGTTGTTTACAGTCAAAATCGAGTCGGCCATCGACATAGAGGTAGCGCATGCGTGTTAATGCGTTGATGCAGTAACGTAGGCGCTCTATGCCAATTGCACTTGGGTCCCATTGTTCGGCACTATCCGAATACATTTGGCTTATCAGTGCCTCAAGATAATCATCTTGTTTAAGTGCGCAACTGACGAGTGCGGCTTCTTCTCTTAATACTTCAAGCGACCACTGCGGTGGTACACCCGCATGACTCATGATGAGTTGGTATTCGGGTAATTCACGCATTAGGGGTTGCTGTCTCAGCCAGTCAATTGAGGCTGAAATATCGGGCGATTCAAGAATTTCAGTTAAATTATCGCTGGGCTTAGCGCGTTTGAGCTTGCCGTGTAACGCCATTAAGTGGAGATCGTGATTGCCTAAAACCGTTTTAGCGGAATCACCTAAAGAACGAAAAAAACGTAGTGTAGCTAAGGAATCTGGTCCGCGAGCAACAAGATCACCTACAGCCCAGAGTTCATCACGGGAGGGATTAAAATCGACCTTAGCGAGTAATTTTTGTAATTCAGCGAAACAGCCTTGAATATCACCAACAAAATAATGCGCCACGGTACCCCTTTCCTAATGATATTAATGTAGTAAGCCTGGGGTCGCTAAACGGAAGGGACGGATCGTCGCTTGGAAATGCTCACCCGATTCGCTGACCATACCATAAGTGCCATGCATTATGCCAAGGGGGGTATCGAGCACTGTGCCACTGGTGTATTGATAGGCGGTATTTGGCGCTATGGTTGGTGTTTCACCGACAACTCCGGCGCCTTGAACTTCACTGATATTGCCATTGGCATCTGTGATTATCCAGTGACGGGTTTCGAGTTTAGCCGCCTGTTCACCTAAATTGATGATAGTGATGGTATAGCTGAAGAGGTATTTTTCATCCTCGGGCGAGGACTGCTGCTCTATATATTCAGTTTTAACTTCAACCCGAATGGAGGTGTCCAATGCGCTCATTCTTGTTCCTAGGCTTTGGTATAAGGGCACCTAAGTGCCCTGATATATTTATGCTTTTTTATCACAAACCATGTTAGCCATAGCAACATACTGTTGCACGCTAATCTGCTCTGGGCGTTGACTTGAGTCAATCCCTAATTGCTCGAACTCATCGTCAGATAACATGTGCTTTAAGTTATTACGCAGAGTCTTACGACGCATGTTGAACGCCGTAGTACAAAGATGACGTAGTACGGTCACATCTTTGCAAGGGAACGGCTTTACAGCGTATGGCAATAAGCGTACGACTGCTGAGTCGACCTTAGGCGCGGGCGTAAAGCTGTGGGGCGGCACTTCAAGAACCGGAACCACTTGGCAGAAGTATTGCGCCATTACCGTTAAACGGCCATAGGCTTTACAGCCTGGGCTTGCCGATAAACGCAGTACCACTTCTTTTTGCAGCATGAAGTGCATGGTTTCAATCTGTTCGGCAAATTCGAACAGGTGGAACATCAGCGGCGTTGAAATGTTGTAAGGTAAGTTACCAAACACTTTCATCTTTTTGCCAGGCACACTCAGTTGACCAAAATCAAACTGCAGTGCATCACCTTGGTGAATGGTCAGTTTATCTTTAAGGACTGGGTGATGATGTAAGCGTTCAACTAGATCGCGGTCAAGTTCGACGACGGTCAGGTTATCTACAGCTTCGGCTACGGGTTCGGTTAAGGCACCAAGGCCTGGGCCGATTTCGACCATCACATGGTGATTATCGGGGGCAATTGCGCCCACAATGCGGTCAATCACATTACCGTCGGTAAGGAAGTTTTGTCCGAAACGCTTTCTGGCCGTGTGGCCTAAATGTACTTTGTTGCTCATTAATAATGTAATCGTTTAGTTCTTTGAGGATAACTCAATGGCTTTATTCAGAGCACACACAAAGCTGCCAATATCGGCTTTGCCTGTACCCGCGAGATCGAGCGCCGTACCATGGTCAACCGAGGTACGAATATAGGGTAAACCTAAGGTGATGTTTACCGATTTGCCAAATCCTTGTGACTTGAGAACGGGAAGTCCTTGGTCATGGTACATGGCCAAGACGACATCGGCGTCCTGTAAATATTTAGGTTGGAACAGGGTATCGGCGGGTAATGGGCCGACAATATTCATCTGGAACTCTTCTCGCAACTCGTTGAGAGCAGGAATAATCACGTCGATTTCTTCACGCCCTAAATGGCCGTCTTCACCTGCGTGTGGATTAAGGCCGCAAACATAAATCTTCGGTGAAACTATGCCAAATTTGCTGATGAGATCGGCATGTAAAATCTTGATAATATGCTGTAGGCGTTGACGCGTTATCGCTTTTGCAACATAGGCCAGTGGAATATGTGTGGTCACGAGTGCCACTTGTAATCCCGGCGTTGCCAGCATCATCACCACATCTGGGCAATTTGCTTGATGGGCAAAAAACTCAGTATGGCCACTAAAGGAAATACCCGCTTGATTGATAATGCCTTTGTGTACCGGACCTGTCACGACAGCATCAAACTCGCCGCTCATGTTTTTCTCGCCCGCATAACGCAAGGTTTCAACTACATAAGTGCTGTTTTGCTCATCGAGCTGACCGCAAATCGATTCGGTCACTAGCTTGAAGGGGGCAATGGTTAATGTGCCCGCTTCTTGCGGTTTAGGCGCTTGATTTGGCAGGTAAGGGCGGAAAGTCACTTGCAAACCGAGTCGTTTAGCACGGCTGGTTAATAATTCTGGATCCGCACAAACGACTAACTCAGCAGGCCAAGCCTGCTGAGCGAGTTGTACGACTAAATCGGGGCCAATACCTGCGGGTTCACCTGGGGTAACGGCAATACGTTTAGTGCTCAATTAACATTAACCTCGATTGGTCTCTGGCTGGAAGATTTCAATGTATGCGTCTGAACGCATTTCGTCTAGCCAGTTTTGCAGTTCTTCGTTAAATTTGCGACGGAAGATCAACTGGTGCGCACGGTTACTGTTGAACTGATCCGTGGCATCGGTTTTTCTGCGTTCTTCTAACTGGGTAATGTGCCAACCGTGAGTGGTACGGAATGGCTCGCTGATCTGGTCGGTTTTTAAACTGTTAAGGGTTTGAGCGAACTCTGGCACGTAAATGCTTGGCTCTGCCCAACCTAATTCGCCGCCTTTAGTGGCTGAACCTGGATCTTCAGAATATTGACGCGCTAGGTCTTCAAACTTAGCTTCACCTGAGCGAATTTGCTTCAGGAATTGCTCAAGCATGGCTTTAGCACGATCTTCCGACAAAATTGGCGATGGTTTGAGCAAAATGTGGCGCGCTCTGACTTCTTCAATTTCTTTGGTTTGTAGGCCGCGAGCCTCCATGATCTTAATGATATGGAAACCTGCACCACTCTTAATCGGGCCGATAATGTCACCCGTTTTCGCACCGTTGATCACTTCGGCGAACAGGGTTGGCATTTCGTTGATGTTCATGTAGTCCCAAATACCGCCTTCGAGTGCTTTAGGGCCCGAAGAAGATGCGATAGCAGTACGACGGAAATCTTCACCACTCTTTAAACGCTCCAAAACGATATTGGCACGTTTGCTCGAGGATTCCAGTTGTTCACTGGTAGGATTATTTGGCACGTCAATCAGGATGTGGCCAATTTGGTATTCCACATCTTTCATCCCTTGTTCTTGGATGAGTTTGACTAGGCTAGTAATTTCCTGTGGTGACACTTGGATACGACGTTGTACTTGAATACGTTGAATTTCACCTAAGGTGATTTCTTCGCGCAACTGCTCGCGGTATTGGCTGAAGCTTAACCCTTCGCTTTCAATTTTCTGTTGCATCTGCGCCACAGATATTTTTTGTTCGCGTGCGATGTTTTCAATCGCTTGGTCTAATTGTAAGTCACCAATATGCAGGCCAATACGATCTGCCATTTGCAGTTGTAAACGGGTCAAAATCAAACGTTCAATCACCTGAGTGCGCAGGGCACTGTCAGAAGGTAACGATTGGTTTGCCGTTTTGGCATTGGCTTTAACAGTGTCAATCATGTTAGTGATTTCACTTTCGAGCACTATGCCGTCGTTAATTTGGACCGCAACGCGGTCGAGTGGCTGTGGTGCGGCCAATGTAGGTTGGCTGATAGCGAGTGCAAATAAAGCAAAAATCAGATGTTTACTGGGTTTCATCCACAAAATCCTTGGCACGTTCTAAGGTCAGGTTCGACGGCTTAATTGAAATAACTTTACCATTTATATCGAAATTACAGCGAGTTGCCCTAATGTAATTTTTTGGCGATGCATTTGAGTGCATGGTTAAACCTGAAGGATCCGCTTTTATTAGCGTTAGCAAAAGGCAAACGATAAAGCACTCATTAACCTGTTTGGACTCTCAGTCCTTGTTGAGGTTCAGCAATCTATCACAATTCTTTGCTAATTCCTCAGATAAAGCGGTTTTCTGTAGTTAAACAGGCCGTCATTGAGCATATCGGTTACGCCTAATGGGCCAGAACCACCGAGTCCTTTAATGACTAAATTCAGGTAGAAGCCGCTTTCAAACTGCTCACGGGAGTCGATAACTGCAGAGCCTATGTTGTCGTCATAGTTAGTTTTAATGCGATAGTGATAACTAAATCGCACCGCATAACAACATGATTCGTATTGAATACCTGTGTAGGTTTCAATGCTGCGGCTTTCGTTTAAGTCATAATACCAATTACCCACGAAGTAGAGATCGTCACTGATGGGCCAAGCGCCACGAACGCCCGCTTGGGAGATGTTCACAGTATCATTGGTATTGGAGTTCAATAAATCGGGGACGTAGCGATAGCTAAATTGCAGCAATTTGTTCGCTTCGGGTCTGAAATCTAAGGTGACTTCCGTTTTTTTATTTTCACTGGTGTTGGTGTCGTATTGAATCGCCGCACCCATGTACCAATCATTCGTCAAACGGGTATCTAACTCGGCAGCGAGTACAGATGTCGATTGATTTGATTCAAAAATATTGTCTTCGTAGCCGACTTTACTGTCTTGCAGGTAAAAAATTTGCCCTAGGCTGAATTTAGTCGCCTCTTGGTTATGACTGTCAAAGATACGCGTGGTAACACCTAGTGTGACTTGGTTCGCATCGGAAATACGATCTAGCCCCGAGAAGCGGCGATCACGGAATAGACCAAAATAGTCATCCTGTAATTGGGCCGTATCGTAAATTCCTATGCCGCGTTGGTCTTCGTAGCCAACATAAAGATATTGGAATTGCGGTTCCAGTGTTTGGCGATAGTTTTCATCGAAAAGCTCAGTAAAACGCTCGAAGTTAATCTGACCATTAATCCGTACCTGCGGAATGGTACGGCTTACCGTGTCGTCTAGTTCTTCATTAGGATTGTTATTCTGTTGCCAATAATTAGTTTGCATCAGCTTCACTTGGCTGGTGAGTGAGCCCGAAGGTCCGTGAATTGGTAGGGTCACGCTCGGCGCCATATGTAAACGCGTCGCCGTATTTACATTGTTGTCTTGATGGGCAAAATTCGTCAGCTCTGAATTAAAGCCAAAATCTAAATTGTTCCAGAAATCGGCGGCGCGATAGTTAAAGTTGACTTGAGGCATCACCTGATACGGTTTTTCATCTTCACCGAGTACTTTAATGTCTTGGACTCGAGTGCTGATATCCCAGTTACTTTCGAAGTAGCTGATTTCACCTATGCGCGACAATTGGTTGTCGGTAGCACGGTTCACATCTGACTTTAAGTCATTGAAATAGTTGTTGTCTGACACGTCAGTAAAATTAGCTAAAACACGCCAATTTTTGTCGATAGCCCCTTGATGTTGCCAGTTATACAGGTAGCGATTAGGACTACCACTGATCAATTGATCGTTGCCAAGGTATTCAAAATTGACTCGGCCTTTCTGGGCATCACCGGCTAGATAACCAAACTCAGTCTTAGTGAATAATCCACGGTTAGACATATAGTTAGGTGTAAAGGTTAAATCATATTCAGGGGCAATGTTCCAGTAATAGGGCGCTGAAAATTCGACGCCATTGGTAGTACTGGTGCTAAAGCTGGGGTAGAGGAAACCCGACTTACGTTTATCAGAAACCGGCACTGTCATATAGGGAATGTAGAATACCGGCACACCGCCGACTCTTAATTTGGCATTCCAAATTTCGCCCCATTCTTCTTCACTGTTGATCTTAATTTTTTCGGCTTCGAGCAGCCAAGACACATTGTCGGGAGGACAAGTCGTGAAGTTAGTATTGGTTAAAATTAAATTGTTATTGATGGTGATCTGCAGTTTTTCGGCATCGCCATGGACCTGTTGGCCATGCAGCCAATATTGTGCCCCTTTAAGGGTGGCACGATTGGATCGCATTTGAGCTTGCAATGATTCGGCGGTAACAGTGAAGTTACTGTCTTGAAAAACTAAATTACCATTGGCATCAAACTGTTCAGTCGCTTGATCTAGAATCGCCTCATCGGCTGCTATGTGTCTATCGCCTTGGCTAAAAACCACATCCCCACGGAAAATGGCTTGTTTGCCCATTTCTGCATCAGAGTTATCAGAGACAATACGAATTTTGTTGAGTTCAGCCGCACTCATCCCTTGGGTTTGAGATACGATACGGGGTACTGGCGGTTCGATTAAGCATTGAGATGCCGAAGCGGTTGGAGAGTCGTCTGCCAGGACTAATTGCGGTAACAGGCTCAGGGCCAGAAGGTATCGGATCTGCATCTTTAGGTCAGTAATTATGATTTCTTATTCTGGACAAGTATGGATGGGGAAAGTTGCAATTTACAAACGCAACACCGCTTAATAAATCTCTCAATTTCTTAGCTGTTTCCAAATTATATGCCAGCTATAATAAAGCAATTTTTCTTTAAGAGCCATGAAATGACTTTATCCGATCCGAGATTTCTTTCCCTAAATCAGTGGCTGAATGCATATTTTTCCGATGAGGTGACACCAGTATTGATTTCCGGTGACGCAAGTTTTAGACGTTACTTTCGGATCACGACGCCCGATGCCACCTTTATCGCCGCCGATTCACCGCCACAACTGGTGCCTATCGCACCCTTTATCGCTTTATCTAATGCCTATGCCGCCGTGGGATTGACAGTTCCAAAAGTGATCCATGCCGACGCTGCTCAAGGTTTTATGCTGATGAGCGACTTAGGCGATACCCAGCTGTTATCAGTGCTTAACGTGCAAAACGTGGCTGACTATTATCGTCAGGCGCTCGATTTACTGCCGCAAGTGGCTTCTGTGGTTGCAAGTCAGCATCTTGATAGCGGCCTAGTTCAGTCCTTACCTCTGTACGATGAAGCCTTTGTTCGCCGTGAATTGCACATCTTTACTGAGTGGCTACTCGGCACTCATCTTAATTTGTCATTGGACGAGTCGGAGCTGCAAATGCTAAGCGATAGCTTCGATCTGCTTGTCGACAATGCGCTATCTCAGCCTAGCGTGGGGATGCATAGGGATTTCCATAGCCGCAATCTTATGCTGCAAGCAGGCGAATTGTGCGTAATTGATTTTCAGGATGCTGTCGTCGGCCCTGTGACCTACGACGCGGTATCGCTATTGCGTGATTGTTATATTCGCTGGCCGCAGCCGTTAGTCGCAGACTTGATGCAATACCATTATCAGCAAGCACTCGCGCTAGGCTTCATTCCCACACAGACCCCCGTTGAGCAATATCAAACTTGGTTTGATCTCATGGGCTTGCAGCGACACATCAAGGCGGTGGGGATTTTTGCACGGTTAAATTATCGCGACAGTAAACCTGCCTATATGGCGGATATTCCACTGACATTAACGTATATTGTCGACATCGCCATGCAGTATCCCGAACTCGTGCCATTTGCACACTGGTTGACTCGTCGCGTGTTGCCTGCGTTTACAGCTAGCCAGTCTTTATCTGAGGTTAAGCAATGAAAGCCATGATCTTGGCCGCCGGACGAGGTGAGAGGTTACGGCCGTTAACGGACAATATGCCTAAACCTATGGTGCCAGTATTAGGTAAACCGTTGATTGTTTATCATATTGAAAAACTTGCTGCGTTAGGCATAGTCGATATCGTCATCAACCATGCTTGGCTAGGACATAAATTAGTCGAGGCGCTGGGCGATGGTAGCGCTTTTGGGGTGCGAATTCGCTATAGCGCCGAAGAGAGTGCGCTTGAAACCGGCGGCGGCATTAAACGGGCTTTGCCTTTATTGTGTGAGGGTGAAAGTGATGAACCCTTTTGGGTCATTAATGGTGATGTGTTTATCGATGCCTTACCGACAATGACTGAACTTGCTGCCGATACGCTCGCCCATCTCTGGCTAGTGCCTAATCCTGAGCAGCATCCAAATGGCGATTTCGCCTTGGATGGCAATCGAGTGCAGGAGCTTGGTGAGACTAAGTACACTTTCTCTGGCATGGGCATTTATCGGCCGTCGCTGTTTAATCAGACGCCGCAGGGGGCGTTTGCACTCGGTCCGTTGTTGAGAGCACAAATGGCTCAAGGCCGAGTCAGTGGCGGGCTGTTTGAGGGACTTTGGTGCGATGTTGGCACGATAGCACGCTTGCAAGGGCTCGAACTCAGATTACAAAGCAATACCTAAATATCCGTGTTGGCTTATCCATAGGATTTCGCTGGCACATCAAATACATAATAGAAATCAGGAAATAAGATGCGGCTTTGGGGTAAGTTTTTTGGATTTGTCATTGGTTTTATGTTCGGCCGTATTTTTGGTGCACTGCTAGGTTTGTGGCTCGGTCATCTTTACGATAAGCGCGCGGCTTCTGGCGTGGGGTTTCGACAAGTGCTAGGGCAGGCTAAGAATCGCCAAGCTATCTTCTTTAATACCACCTTTGCGGTGATGGGGCATGTGGCGAAAGCGTCGGGACAGGTGACTGAAACCGATATTCGCATCGCGACCTTGTTAATGGATCAAATGCGCTTAACTGGTGAAGCCCGTAAAGAAGCGCAGCAGGCGTTTCGCGAGGGGAAATCGGCGGATTTTGATCTGCGTAGCAGCCTACAAGCTTTCCGTGTTATTACCATGGGCCGCAAAGAGTTAGTGCAGATGTTCATCGAAATTCAGATCCAAACGGCATTGTCCGACGGTGAACTGGATCCCGCTGAACACGCTATCTTGATGACGATTGCCCAAGAGTTAGGTTATGGTCGAGCACAGTTAGATGAATTACTGAAGCGCTGGCAGGCGGAGTTTCGCTTTCATCAGTCCTCAGGTGGCAACAAAACATCGATTACCGATGCTTACAGTTTGCTGGGGATTACTAACGAAGCCAGCGACCAAGAAGTTAAGCGAGCTTACCGTAAGTTGATGAACGAACATCATCCCGATAAGTTAGTCGCTAAGGGATTGCCGCCGGAAATGATGGAGTTGGCAAATCGTAAGGCACAGGATATTCAAGCGGCCTATGACAGAGTCAAGTCTGAGCGCGGTATGCGTTAGTCTTGATTGCTTTGGATTGTGTAAAAGATAAGGAATTCATTATGAAAAACACGTATAGCCTATTGCTGTTGGCGAGTTTGCTCCCTGTGACTATGTCCACGCAGGCCGAGGTGTTTGTCGCACCTTTTGGCGGTTATAGTCTGGGTGGCGGTCAATTTGATGTTAATCAAATTGACATCAACGCAGATCAAACGGGCGACAAGAAAAATGTGAAGGTCGAGGAATCAAGCCATTACGGCCTGATGCTGGGCATTGGCACGAATGATCCCGGTAATATTTATCTTTTATACAGTCACCAAGCCTCTGAACTCAAAAGTGGCGGTTTGTTTACGCCCGATCGTCTTACCTCGTTAGACTTAGATTATATCCACTTAGGTGGCACTTTATATTTCCCCCGTGGCGATATTCGACCCTACGTCACCGCAAGTGCAGGGATCACCCGCATGCTGCCTGACGCTTGGTCGAGTGAAACGCGTTTCTCTATGGGGATTGGCGGTGGGGTAGAGTATCAAGTCACTCAACACTTTGGTTTGTTTGCAGATATCCGCGGTTACGCGACGTTTATCAACAGCGACAGTTCGTTGTTTTGCAATGAAGATGAATGCCTATGGCACATTACGTCGGATGTGATGTGGCAGGCGCAGGCTAACCTTGGGCTCAAAGTCAGCTTTTAGCACTAACACATCGTTTTAAAAGGAGATTTAGCGACATGAAGATAGTAGTACTCGATGGCGAAACTTTAAATCCTGGCGATCTCAGTTGGCAATCCTTGACTGAATTAGGCGAGTTTGCGTGTTTTCCCCGCACCGCTGGCGCTGATATTGTCGCACGTGCCCAAGGCGCTGAGATCATTCTCACCAATAAAACGCCGCTTAATGCTAAGACTCTGGCGCAACTTCCGGCACTGAAATACATAGGCGTATTGGCAACGGGTACTAACGTTGTTGATATAGCGGCAGCTAAAGCGCAAGGCATAGTGGTTACGAATGTGCCCGCCTATGCGCCCGATGCCGTAGCGCAGATGGTGTTTGCCCATATACTGCATCACACCCAAGCCGTGGCTGCCCATCATCAAGCTGTGGTTGATGGTCAGTGGGTGAACTGCCAAGATTTTTGTTTCACCTTAATGCCGCTGCAATCCTTAAAAGGCAAGACTTTAGGCTTAATAGGTTACGGTGATATTGGCCAGCAGGTTGGGACGCTCGCCCTTGCATTTGGGATGAAAGTGCTCGTCAATACGCGCTCAGTTATCAAAGACTTGCCCCAAGGTGCCACTTGGGTACCGCGTGATACTGTGCTGAGCGAATCAGATATTATCTCGCTGCATTGCCCACTTACCCCTGAAACTGAGCAATTTATCAATCAACAAACTCTTGCTTTGATGAAGCCTAATGCGCTGCTTATTAATACGGCGCGCGGTGGATTAATTGATGAGGCCGCGCTTGCTGCTGCGCTTTTGCAAAACTGCTTATTTGCCGGTGTCGATGTATTATCGACCGAGCCGCCCAGCGCGGATAATCCCTTGTTGCATGCGCCGAATATCAGCATTAGTCCCCATAATGCGTGGGCGACTAAGGAAGCGAGACAAAGTCTACTCAATATTGCCGTGGCGAATGTGCACGGTTATTTGCAGGGTGAAGTGAGTAACTGTGTGAACAAGTAAAGCGGTATGCGTCTTTCTCTCTTTTCATCATATCGACGTTAAGAGAGAAAGACCTGAATGGTTAGTTATTTTTAGTCTTTCTTCTACGCACCCACCACACACCCAATAAGCCCGTGATGGCTAATACGCCAAATACGACGGGCTTTTTCAGCTTGTGATACAGGGCGTTCCATTCTGCAATTTCATGGGCCTGTGCTCGTTTTTCTGCCCCGTCAAAATCGGGCGTTTCACACTGCATACCAAAGTTTTCGGCCCAAGGCACAAAGGGGCCGTTGGCGACGTATTTTTTGTAGTAGCGTAGGGCAAGTTCTTGATCTCGATACAATATCCATCCAGTCGCTTGGCAGAGTAGCGCGGCATAGGCTTGGCTGTTGTGGGGAACATGATCCGATGCCTTGTTGGCCAGTTCCGCCGCCGTGTAACGATAATGAAAGCGTTTATCGGGAACGGCTTGGCTGGCGCTTAACCGCAACTGTTCTTTTTCGGCCAATTTGCTCGGTTCATTCCAATCGCTTAGATCGAATACCCCTTGGTATATAGAGTAATCCGGGGCTAATTCAAACCCTAAAATTTCCATACCTTGATGGCGGGCAAGTTCGGCAGCAGCCCAATAGGCCTTAGCGCTATCAATGCCTGTTGCATTTTTCGCCGCGTTCAGCTCAGTGCCGTAGGCAAGGGCGCTGGCATTAAGATTAGGATTAGGGAAATAAGTGGGCGCTTCGGCGATTGCGCCTTCACGTAATAATCTGCGGCCCAGTAAATAGCGTAAGCGATTGTTAATCGGCTCAATGTTATCGTACCAGTCGCTATCTTTAGGGTATTCGAAGGCGATAAGCGGCACATGCTCATCGACAAATAACTTAAGTTCAGCCGTGGTGAGCACGCGCTCCGCCACATAGGCGATGTCTTGCCAGTATTCGTCGCCGCTGGCGAGTAAGTGATTGAGCGCATCGACATATTCGCCGCGCTCTAGGGATAACACGCCTTGCTCAGCGCGAATACGGCAGTAAGTGGCTTTATCTTCATCGGCATTAATGGCTTGCTGCTGAGTCTCTTTGGCATCAACTGTTGCTAATGCTTCATTGGATTGTTTGGGGAAGTGACGCGCCGCCTGAGCATAGGCCTTGGCCGCCTCTGCTTGATCGCCCTTTTGTAGCATTAATTTAGCGGTTAGCCACCAAGTGAGGCCGCTGGGTTTCGCGAGCGTCAATAGGCGCTCAGCACTAGCGTAATCCCCTAACTGGTAATAAATTGCCGCTAATTTATCGCCATGGTTGAGCTGTAAACCATCGGTTGGAAACACTTTGAGGATTTCAGCTACCTTTGAGCCCATTTCTGAAAGCTGGCCATCGTAGGCAAATTCATTGGTGCTGCTTTGCCAATAGGCAATCAATAACTGCTGCACGCTTGTCTGTTGCAGCAACGGTTTCAGCTCAGCAATGTCTTTCCCCATCAAGGTGCGGCTTAACATCAATAAAGAATCATAACCGCCGCTATCGCCCTGTACTGATTGGGTGGCATAGAGCTCAATCGCCTTATTCAGTGCATCAGGGTTAAGCATCATTTGTAGCTCAGTATCATCTGCACTTTGATTGGCTATTTGCGGTAGGCCTTGGTGAAGCAGAATATAGGCTTGCTCGCCCAGGCTTGCTAAGCTCAAACGCAGGGGATCGGCGGTGCCTTGGGTGACTTCGGCTTGCAATTGAGTCAGGTAAGCGTTGGCACGATTAAAGTGCTCTGGATCCGCCGAGGTTTTACTTAAGATAAGCTCAATACGCGACAGCGAATAGAGTGCCCACAGGCTGCGAGATGCGCGTTCACTTTCTGGTAATTGAATGATTTTGCTGAAATAGTGACTCGCTCTATCATAATCCTTTGCCTCAAACGCCACGGCGCCTAAGGTGTACCAGGTCAGCGCTTGGGGCAGATCCTTATCCAACTTCGCAGCCATTTGTTCGGCCTCGATTGGGCCTGTCGCATCCCTTAGTGTGTTCACTAAGATCAAATGGGCTTCACTTAATTCGCTGTTTTCAAAAGCGCGAGTTTGTGACAGATAACGGCTATGCACTTCATCCCACAGATATTCCTGCGCGGCTGGCGCATCTTGATACTGCCAAGGCAAAGGTTTTGCGAGGGCGGTAAGCTGCTGGCTGAAAGAGGTTTGCGGTAAATAACTGAGATTACTTTGCCTGTCTTGAGTCAATTGCAAAGGGAAATCGGGGCCGCAGGCCAAGAGCATTGGCGAAAATAGGCTTAAACAGATAAGTGTGGTCTTTTTAAGCATAAAAGCCCGATTGGATGTTGCCATTGTGGATGATGATTTTGGCTTATGGCGCATAAATTCCCTGTAAATATAATGACTCACAACGTGCCCAGCCTATCACTTTCTGGCCGCCAGGGTTGAGCATGTGTTTTTGAGTTTGTTTGTTTGCTTGCGGCATTGGCATGTTCGTCGCGCTTGGAGCTGTTTCAGTCGGCGCCAACGCGGCGGTATTGTCAGCTCGCCACTGCCAGACCAACAGCCCATTTTTTTGAATTACGCGATAGCCATTTTGCGCATCATACCCGCTGCAAGCTTGTCCCGCTAGGGACAAAGTCGCGGGAATGTCGCCAGCAATATTACCGCGATTAATTAAGCTCAGTTGGAATAGCTGTGGCTTGAGGATTTCTTGGTTTTTAGTCTTATTTTCAGTGGCTAATGTCATTTGGGTATCGTTATCGCTTGAGATCACTAGTTCAATCTTGGAGGCAAGTTTACCTTGCTGCGCAACGGCGATTAAGGTGTTGAGTGGCCAAACTCTTTTATCCCCTTCCAGCGGCAGCCGAAACCAGATAATGCCTCTGAGTTTGGCATCTTTTTGAGTGTGTAGTTTTTGCACAAAGGCTTGTAATACTAGAGGTTCGGCCATCAGTTCCTGTACTACATTGACTGATTTGAGTTGATCGCGCAGCGGTGTTTCACTTTCAACTTTATAACCTGAAGCTGTACTGATGACCGCCGAACCATAGGCGGGGAGTGCAATAAGGTAAGGCACAGTGCTGATATTTGAAAGTTGCTGCACCCACTGCCAACCTTGAGTCGCATCGAATAGCCCGAGGCGTGGGTCGCTCACGCTGTGAATTTGCAGCACGAGTTCATCGATATTGGTGAGTAATGCGGGGAAATTGGCGCTATTGAGCCAAGCGGGCAGGGCGGTAATGCTGAGTTTAAGGTCAGCAGGTAACTGCGCTTTAAGCTTTTTAAGAAAATCCCGATAGGCGGGCAGTTTGCTGCTAGCGCTGTCGTGATCGATTTCAACTCCGGCTATGTGCGTGCCTTTTGCCTGCCAATCTGTCAGTACTTGGCTGATTTTACGGATCACTTGTTCATCATTTAAATGCACGAACTGACCATCTAAGCGAATCACGGCGATTTTGGGTCTAGGATCTGCCTGTAGCCAAGCATGATTGACCGCGACTTCAAACCAAATGTCTGCGCCATTGGGTTTTGGATGTGCTTGCAGCGCTAAAATGCGCAATCCTTGGAATGCTCCTTGGCTTTGCACTAATGCCGTTTGATTGGCGGGGCGCCATTGGCGCTGCCAGATATAGACTTCCTGGGTGAGCGGAGCACGAGGCATTGCGGTTGCTGAGGTGACTTCTGCTGTATGACTGGCATCTGGGGTTGTCTTGAGTTCACTCGGTTCCGATGCGGGCTGACAGGCGCTTACGAATAGAGTGGTGCTCAGCAAAGCGAATAACAGCCATTGATTTCGGCTAATGTTTTTAACCAGATTGCCTATGCCCATAGTATTGCTATCGGTTCCGTTTTTGAGTGAGGCATTACTATGCCCGAAAAAGCCCGCTTTTACATTGCGGTCAAAGAGCCTGCATCAAATCTTAGTCTTCAAGCACAGATATCACGCCCTAAGCTTGGTTCTTCCTTTGGTGCCTTGTTAATCAATATAGAACTCAGGTCTCAAAAATCAGGATCGACCTGAAAGCGCATCCGTTCACGGGTAACGGGATGCTGAAGCATCAATAAATCCGCATGCAGATGCAGGCGATTGGCGCGAGTGCCGTAGAGGTCGTCACCGACAATCGGTGTATTTAGCCCCTCTGAGTGGGCGCAGTGAACCCTGAGTTGATGGGTTCTGCCTGTTTTTGGATACAGATATACGCGGGCTGTACGTGCCATTTCATCAAGTTGGCTCAATTCCCAATGGGTTTCGGCTGCTTTACCAAACTCGTGGCAAACGAGTTGTCTCGGTCTATCGTCTAAATCGCCACGCAAGGGTAAAGAGATGTGACCCGTCGCCTGCTTATTTGCCATTACCGCAGGCATTCCCGCTAAAAGTGCTACATAACGTTTAGTCACAGTGCGCTGGATAAATTGTTTTTGCAGCTGTTTATGGGCCTCTTTTGTCAGCGCGATCACCATTAATCCCGAGGTCGACATATCGAGTCGATGGACGATAAGTGGCCCTGTGGTATGGGGGAAGGTTTGGCGCATACGCGAATACACTGAGTCTTCAATTTCTTTGCCGGGCACGGATAAAAACTCGGCGGGTTTATTCACAATCGCCATCGCATCGTCTTGGTAGAGGATGGCTAAGGTTTTGCCTTCGGCGGGGTTGGTAAGCAGAGGATTCTCATCAACCACGAGTCCTTCGAGCATATGTCCAAGAATAGGTTGGCATTTTCGCAGGCAGGCGGGATAAAACTGCTTATGCTGGCGGATTTCTGATTTTGGCGGCGCGCCCCACCAAAACTCGGCAATCGCCAATGGTTTAAGGTCATGTTTAAAGGCGTAATGTAACAACTTAGGCGCGGCACATTCGCCCGAGCCTGCGGGCGGGGTTAACTCAACCGTGCCATTAAATATGCCGTTCAGACTCTTTTCTGTGCCTTTAATATTGAGAAATCGATACTGCTCAAACAGCTTTTGCTGCAGCGCCGCCGAGAGCCGCTTACGCTGTTGTCGTAACGCATCGCGCTCATCTGTCAGTTGGCTTAGCGCTTGGCTGATGGTATGAATACGTTCATCCCAATAGCGTTTAATATCTCTTAACTGATTCTTTTCACTGATGCTTTCCTGGCTGAGCTTTGCTTCAGTTATTGCGTTTTCACGCAAGGTCTCATCAGTCGGATTGGCAGCCAATTGGGCTGCGAGTTGATTACGCTGCGCCTTGCGAGATTGGCGGCTATCGATCATCACTTGTCTGTGGGCGTCAAGTTCGGCTTGCGCTTGAGCTTGTTCAGTTTCTAGCTCGGTTGATAGCCTCGGAATGTCGGGATGGTTTTCTACTGCAAACAGCTGCTCGTTAATTTGGTTGATTTGCAGATTTTCGGCGTGGAAAAAATTGTCCTTAGCCAGCATATCAAACACAGGTGGAACAAAGCGTGGCCAATGGTTTTGCTCGGCTAATTTGCCCGAAAATGCAGATAAATAGCCGACTTCACCTTGCGGATTTTGTACCAGCAATACGCCGAACATCTTGCCAATGGCGCCAGTTAACTCACCCGTTAGGCCAAAGTTATGTTGCCAGTCGTGCTGAGTCTCGAGGTGGTGTTGTAATTCGTTGGCTGCAAGCACGCATAATGGATGCGGTTCGTAATAGAAAGGAAAAGTAAAACGTTGCGGCAGGGCATAGGCATCAATGGCTTGTGTGAAAGAGGTAAAGCAAGAAGGCTGAAGCTGCATATGGATTTCTACTACTATTGGTTTCTATTACTAATGGTTTTTTTGCTGCTGGAGTTTACTTAGATCACGCTCGAATTAAGCCACAGCTCGAAATCAATCGTCTTAATCAGCGCTCGCAATAAATTACTCTGAACAACTCGCCCGAAATTAAACTCGTACCACAGGGCTTGTTCTGCTTAGCGTGCAATCTTAGGCCACAAGACAAGGGTGCTAGTTTACTCTGTCGGTTTGGGTGGGTCACTTTTTATTGGTAAAGGTTCTGGATGCTGTACTGTGTGCATTGAAAAAGGGAAATGGCGTTGAAGCGCATTTCCCTTTGATTTGTAGCTTGTGCTTGAAGCCAATTTTAAGCAGCTAAACCCGCTTAAAAGATGACCTTCACTTTACTGGCGCTATCGAGTGCTTTGCTGACTGCGCTGTCGATATCGATATCACGGGCAAGCGCGACACCTAAGCGGCGGCGGCCATCAATGTCGGGTTTGGCAAATAATCTGAGTTGAGTGTTGACCGCCTCTAATGCAGCGGCAATACCTTGGTAGCGAATATTGCTTGAGGTGCCTTCGGCCAAAATCACCGCCGAGGCGCTTGGCCCATGCTGATGGATATTGGGGATTGGCAGACCCAGAATGGCTCTAACATGCAGGGCAAATTCCGATAAGTCTTGGCTGATGAGTGTCACTAGACCTGTGTCATGTGGCCTTGGTGAGACCTCAGAGAAATACACTTCATGGCCTTTAACAAACAGCTCTACGCCAAATAATCCATAACCGCCAAGGGCTTCGACGACTTTGCTCGCAATCGCTTGGGATTTTGCTAGCACTTCATCGGACATGGCTTGTGGCTGCCATGACTCACGGTAATCGCCATCTTCTTGTCTGTGGCCAATCGGCGCACAAAAATGAATGCCATTGACTGCGCTAATGGTTAACAGGGTGATTTCATAATCAAAGGGAATAAAACCTTCCACTATCACGCGCCCGCCGCCAGCGCGGCCACCTTCTTGGGCGTATTGCCATGCTTTATGGCTGAGGGCGATATCGCGAATAACGCTCTGACCTTTGCCCGATGAGCTCATGACTGGCTTAACCACACAGGGCACACCGATTTCGCTAATTGCTTGATTAAATTCGGTTTCAGTATCGCAGAAAAAATACGGAGAAGTAGGTAAACCTAAGGTCTCAGCGGCGAGGCGACGAATGCCTTCTCTGTCCATAGTGAGTTTAGTCGCCCGGGCTGTCGGGATGATATTTACCCCTTCGGCTTCCATGTCCACTAAGGTTTGGGTGGCGATGGCTTCAATCTCTGGGATAACTAAGTGCGGTTTTTCTAACTCGATAACTGCACGCAGGGCGTTGGCATCGAGCATATTGATCACATGGGAGCGATGCGCGACTTGCATGGCGGGGGCGTTGGCGTAACGATCAACGCCAATCACTTCAACGCCTAAGCGTTGCAGTTCAATGGCCACTTCTTTGCCAAGTTCACCGCAGCCGAGCAACATGGCGCGTCGTGCGCCCTCAGTGTAGGGAGTGCCTATCATGTGTGATTCCTTTATTCGCAGTTGTAGGGATTGCGTCATGGCGCGCAATTTAGCCATGAGTTTAACGCGAACGGCACATTAGAGCATGATGTAAATAAACAAGTGTGCTTTAGATCACTGGGTTTGGTGTTAACACGATTCAATTTGACTTGGCTGGAAGTGATTGTTTTTTGTTGTTCTATAATGTTGTTTAGTTGTTAATTTTAGCCTTGAGATATTCAACTGTGTTTGTTTGATTAGTGATCATGATGATTGAGGGGATTCAAATGTTTTTAGACTACTTTGCGTTAGGGATTTTATTTTTTGTGGTTGTCGTTATTTTTTATGGTGTGATTGCTATCCATGATATTCCATACGAAATTGCCAAAAAGCGTAATCACCCACAGCAAGATGCCCTGCATATTGCTGGGTGGGTGAGTTTATTTACGTTACATGCTATTTGGCCATTTTTATGGATCTGGGCCACCTTATATCGAGAAGATCGTGGCTGGGGATTTGGTACTGTGATGAAACGAGAACAGGCGTTAGAGGAGGATGTGGGCACTTTACGTCAGACGGTAATAGCGTTACAAGCGAGACTTGAGCAATTAGAACAAGCAAGCGCCGCTGTTGAAGAGCCGAATACTACCAATAAAGTCGAGGTCTAAAATGGATCTATTGCTGATACTGACCTATGCCGCCATCTGTATTGTTATTTTTAAAGTGTTTAAAATCCCGCTGACTAAATGGACTGTGCCTACTGCCGTTTTGGGGGGCGTGGTGCTCATTGGTGCCTTAATACTGCTAATGAACTATAACCATCCTTATTCACGTTTTGCTCGGGAATATTTTGTCACCATTCCTATTACCCCTGCGGTAAAAGGGTTAGTGACTCGTGTTGAAGTGCAGCCAAATACTCCTGTTAAACAAGGAGATGTACTTTTCCGAATTGATTCCACCCCCTTTGAGGCCGTAGTAAAGCGTAAGCGTGCCGCGTTAGTCGCTGCCGAGTTAGAAGTGCCACAGCTCGCCGCCGCATTGGAATCGGCTAAAGCTAATGTTGAGCGAGTCAATGCTGATAAAGATCGCAATAAATCCGCCTATGAACGCTATGAAAGCGGTCATCGAAAAGGAGGCGCTAACTCTCCCTTTACCGCATTAGAATTGGATAATAAACGCCAACTGTATCTTGCCTCTGAAGCGCAGTTAACTGCCGCTAGATCAGAAGAGTTACGGATGAGGCTCGCCTATGAGTCTAATATTGATGGCGTTAATACTAAAGTGGCTGGCTTGCAGGGAGATTTAGCGAGCGCACTCTATGATTTAGAACAGACCATAGTACGGGCACCCGCTGATGGTATCGTCACCCAAATGGCGCTCCGTTCAGGGGCTATGGCTGTGCCTTTACCATTACGTCCCGTGATGAGCTTTATCCCTGACGAGCAACGTTATTTTGCCGGAGCCTTTTGGCAGAATTCCCTACTGCGCCTGAAAGAAGGCGATGAGGCCGAGATTATTCTCGATGCCGCGCCAGGGAAAGTGTTTAAAGGCAAAGTGGCGAAAGTGCTACCCGCAATGGCTGAAGGTGAGATCCAAATGGGTGGCGTATTAGCGTCCTCCAGTCGCCTGTTTCAAAATGGTCGAGTGGTTGTTCTTATCGATATAGATGACGATGCTATTCGTAAAGAGTTCCCTGCTGGAGTGTCAGGTCAAGTTGCTATTTACACTGAGCACTTTCATCATGTGGCTGTAATGCGTAAGGTATTACTCAGGATGCAAGGGTGGTTGAATTACTTATTTTTTGATGGACATTAGTACCTAAACCGTTAAATCTTGTTTGTTGAGTGCTTTGCTCAGTTCAGTGTAAAGGTTGGTGTAAAGTCCAGTTCGCTGGACTTTTTTGTGGCAATTTTTAGGTTAATTAAAAGGAATGTGAAAGACATGCAAGATATTCGCGATTTAACCTCAGTGCTGCGCTCCAATACGCCAATCGTAGTGATTGAAACCTATGAAGAATATCGCGTGGTCGAGCTACTTAAGCGGGTCGCCAGTGTGCTTTATCAACCTGTGTTTACTTGGAGCATTACCCAAGGTTTAGCACGGGTCGATAAACCTATGGCGGCGCAAAAGTTTAATAGTGAACCCACAGATTTGCTTGGGCAAATTAAATCAACCTCGCAGCAGGGGATTTATGTGCTGTGCGACTTTCATCCCTTTGTGATTGATGCGCCAAAGAATGTCCGTTTACTCAAAGAAATCGCCCTCGAATACGAGACACTGCAACACACATTAGTGCTAGTGAGCCATGCCTTTGATATCCCGCCCGAAATCAAACGTTATTGCGCCTATTTTCAATTAACCTTGCCAAGCACAGTGCAATTGCAAAACCTGATTTACCTTGAGGTCGATAAAATTCGTCACCAAGGCACGCCGTTATTGGTCGATGATACCGCTGTAGTCAAATTGGCAGAGAATCTGCGGGGCGTGACCTTAGACGATGCCCGCCGTCTGGTGCGCAAAGCCATAGTTGATGATGGTGCTATTACCTTGTCTGATATCGATGCCATCAATAAAGCCAAGTTTCAGTTACTCGACTTAAATGGTGTGCTGCAATTTGAATACGACACCAGTGATTTCTCGCAGATCGCCGGGCTGCATAATCTAAAAAAATGGCTCAAGCAACGTGTACCTATCGCGGCAGTCAGCACCCTTCGCCAAGCCGATAAGCCGACTTCTGTTCAACACACTAAGGCGCTCGATGCGCCCAAGGGGATTTTGCTGCTGGGTGTGCAGGGCAGTGGTAAGAGCCTCGCGGCTAAGGCGGTTGCGGGCGTTTGGCAACGACCTTTGCTCAGACTCGATATAGCAGCCCTATATAACAAATACATAGGTGAAACTGAGAAGAATCTACGGCATGCACTGGAGCTTGCTGACATGATGTCGCCCTGCGTGCTTTGGATAGATGAAATTGAAAAAGGCTTAAGCGGCAGTAGCAGCGATGAGGGCACATCGACGCGGATACTCGGCACCTTACTCACTTGGATGGCGGAGCGTAAATCTGAAGTGTTTGTGGTGGCGACCGCCAATGACATTCAAGCTCTGCCGCCAGAATTGATGCGAAAGGGCAGGATGGATGAAATCTTCTTTGTCGATTTACCCGACGAAGCTATACGCAAAGCCATCTTCTTAATCCACTGTCAGCGCCGTGGAATCGATGTGGCGAGCTTAGATCTCGCTCAATTATCGGCCCGCAGCCAAGGATTTTCCGGCGCCGAAATCGAACAAGCTGTAATTGCAGCTATGTATACCGCAAGAAGCGTTGAGCGCAGTGTTGATCAAGTGCTATTACTTGAAGAACTCAGCAAAACACGGCCTTTATCTGTGGTCATGAGCGATAAAATCAATGCGCTTAGGCAATGGGCCGCAGGTCGAACTGTGAATGCCCATGAGTAAGATTTTTGCTTGGTACCATGGGTGCTAACTAGCATTTTTAAACGCTATATTGGCTTAGTTATTTTCGACATTCCCAAGGTACTGTTATGAATGATGAGTCGTTTTAATGGATATTAGTGATACAAGGATAAGAGATTGAAAAGTGTATATGAACTGATTGATATCGAAGACTCTGGCATAAAAGTAGTCAATGAAATGGTTGCTGGTGCAGAGCATTGTGTAGAAATACTGCCGCCTTCAAAGGATCGGGTTGAAGTACTTGAATCCCTTCAGATATCGACTCGTTCGGTATTAGGGGCTATTGCCTACGAAACCGGTGGGATTTTGATCGACAATGGATGGATTCGATTTTTCGGCTCTGGACATGAAAGATTGTCTAGAAACCTTACTGATTGGGATAGAAGTGCACATTATCTGTTAGTGGCGAATGACGTAGTTGGTGGATTTTTTGCTATCAACGGCGGCGGGTTAGGCGCAGATGTTGGAAATATATACTATTGGTCGCCAGATTCAATTCATTGGGAAGGGTTAGAAATCGGGTTCACAGATTTTTTTCAATGGTCAGTTACAAAGAGAATCAATGAGTTTTATGCGAGTTTAGGTAAAGAGCGCTTTCAAAAAAACTATTCACAGATAGCTACAGATAAATGCCTGAGCTTTTATCCATTTTTATGGGCGAAAGAAGGTTCTATTGAAATAAGTAGCGTGAAAGTGGTGTCAGTTGATGAAATGTATAGGTTGAAATTGGAATTATTAACCTCGGTTAGTTAATTCGTTTACCCGCTGATTTTATGAGTACTTTTGCAACAATTATTTGTTATAAACATCTAATGTGTTGATTACTAGATATAAATTTGCTTATCAGCTCTATTGATTCAACATGGATGGGCTGTATATGCCATCCATAATTAACTTCGGAGGGGACAGCGCCAAGATCTAGCTGACGGTTTTGGCTGTATCTTGGGTTTTCTCGTTACCGCTTGCATCAAAAATCAAAGCAGTCGCTATCACACCAAATGAATGCTTTGCTTTTTGTGTCGACAATATCTCTCTGAATGGTTTGAATTTTGGCGGTATCACTGCCCAGTGATACCGCTAATATTGCTGATTTCAACCTTGATGATTAGATATCAAAGGCGAGACTGCCCGGAGTCAGGAATGGCCAACTTAGACGCGTCGGTGAACTCTCACCCTGCGCACCAAAGAAGTAAGCTGTTCTTGGGGTAGCGTAAACTACACTGCCTTTTTGCAACCCGAGTTCCTGCAGATTATGGTGGGTGAATTTGGCTTCCCACAGTTCTTCGCTATGCCAGCCGTGTGGGGCTAATTCCAGTCTTACTTCGGCGCCAATGGGGGTCATGGCGACAATATTGAACGGCAAATTGGCCTGACTATTGGGCTTATTTGACAGCGCTAATTCGTGACTGCGTACATAGAGAACACCATCTTGCTGCAGTGCTGGCTGTTCTGGAGGTGTTAAAAATGCTTGACCATTTTCCCAACGTTTTTGTTGCCAACTGGCTTCAAAGACATTGACGTTACCAAGAAAATCAAACACAAAGCGACTATTGGGGTGTGAGTATAGCTCAGCAGGTGTATTAATCTGCTCTATATGACCATTGCTCATCACTACCACTCTATCTGAGAGCTCAAGCGCCTCATCCTGATCGTGGGTCACAAACACGCTGGTGAATTTCAATTCATCATGCAGGCTGCGTAGCCAGCGGCGTAGTTCTTTACGCACTTTAGCATCTAAGGCGCCAAAGGGTTCATCCAGTAGCAAGACTTCTGGTTGGGTCGCCAGTGCGCGGGCCAATGCAATGCGCTGTTTTTGTCCTCCCGAGAGTTGTTCAGGATAGCGCTGTGCGAGGTGGCCTAGTTGTACTGTTTCTAGCAGTTGTGTCACTCGCTTATGAATTTCTGCCGCCGAAGGCCTTTGTTTTTTCGGCATGACTTCGAGTCCAAAGGCGACGTTATCGGCGACCGTCATATGGCGAAACAGCGCGTAGTTTTGAAACACAAAACCCACGCGTCTTTCACGCACATGCACTTGAGTGACATCTCGGTTGCCGAATTGAATTTGGCCGCTATCGGCTCCCTCGAGCCCAGCAATAATCCGCAATAACGTGGTTTTACCTGAACCAGATGGTCCCAGCAGACCAATCATTTCCCCTTCTTGAATATCAAGATCCAGCGGGGAAAGCGCCTGAAACTTGCCAAATTTCTTGGAAATATTAGTAAGACGAATACTCATAGTTGGCTCTGCTCTTTATTGTCATTGGCGGATAAACTGCGTTGTTGTCGCCATTCAACGACGGCTTTTAGCATTAGGGTAACTAGTGCAATCAGGGCGAGTAATGACGCGCTCGCAAAGGCGGCTTCGGCCTGATAATCTTCATACAATAATTGCACATGTAAGGGTAAGGTATTGGTTTCGCCGCGAATGTTGCCAGACACGACAGCAACGGCACCAAATTCGCCCACGGCTCTGGCATTGGTGAGGATCACACCGTAAATCAGTGCCCACTTGATATTAGGGAGTGTCACTCTGCGGAAGAGTTGCCACCATGAGGCACCGAGGATCACTGCGGCTTCTTCTTCCGATGCGCCCTGTTGTTGCATCAATGGAATGAGTTCTCTGGCGACAAAGGGACATGTGACAAAAATGGTGACTAACAGTATTCCCGGCCAAGCAAACATGATCTGCAGATCGTGCTCATAGAGCCATTCGCCCAGCCAACCACTGTTGCCATAGAGTAGCAAATAGAGCAAACCTGCGACGACAGGGGATACCGCAAACGGAATATCAATTAGCGTGATTAATAACTTGCGACCGGGGTATTCAAACCGAGTTACGCTCCACGCCAGCATGATCCCGAACACTAAATTGATGGGGACGGTGAGCGCCGCAACCATCAGCGTCAAACCTATCGCATGCAGCGAATCTGGCTGAGTTAAGTGACCAATATAACGCTCCCAACCTCCGACAAACGCTTGCTGAAAAATACTCACCAGCGGCAATAGCAACAATAGCAAGCCTAAGAACACCGCGAGGGTAATCAGGCTCCACTTGATAAGAGGTGCTTCACCGACTCTTAAGGGCTTAAATGAGTTCATGTTTGCTCCTTATCGTCCATGAATGCGGCGCAGATAACGCGCCTGCCACAGGTTTATTAGCAGTAATAGCAGTAGTGAGGTCATCAGCACCACAGAGGCAATGGCACTGGCGCCGGCAAAATCAAACTCCTGCAGGCGGACAAAGATCATTAACGATGTGATTTCACTGATATAGGGCATGTTGCCCGCGATAAATATAACGGCACCAAACTCACCTAGGCTACGGGTAAAAGACAGTGCCGTCCCGACCATCAAGGCTGGCCACAATGACGGCAAAATGATCCGCCAGAATACCGCGCGATCCGAGGCGCCAAGGGTCATGCCCGCTTCTTCTTCATCGTGGGATAATTCTTCGAGAACCGGTTGTACGGTACGCACCACAAAGGGAATACTGGTGAAAATCATCGCGACCACTATGCCCAGCGGGGTGTAGGCGACTTTTATACCCAGTTCTGCCAATACACTACCGATTTGGCCGTTTTCCGCATACAGGGTCGCTAAGGTGATGCCTGCAACGGCTGTCGGCAACGCAAAGGGCAAATCTACCAATGCATCTAAGATGCGTTTGCCGGGGAATTCATAACGTACTAGCACCCATGCGAGTAACAATCCGAAAAGGCAGTTAAATAGCGATGCCGCGAGCGCCGATAGTATGGTGACTCGGTAACTCGCCAGCACCCGAGGATCTGTGATGACGCCCCAGTATTCGGACAAGCTCATTGAACTGGTCTGCATAATCAGCCCAGTGGTTGGCAATAATAAAATCAGGCTGACAAACAGTAGGGACACACCTAAGCTGATGGTAAAACCTGGAAGAACCCGCTTATGGCGTAAACGCCCGTTATTAAAAATCACAGAATAATCACCCGGTCAGGTTAATTGAGTTAATCCAATACGCTGTATTTGCCGTCAGCGATCGGCTGTCTGAGTTAAAGACTATTGAATTCGTCTTCGCTGCTTGAAAATCATCACTCGTCAATGCGCTAAAATTGCTTAACCCGGGACTGAGCCCGGGTTGCAATGTTAACCTTTTATAGCATCAAGCTGAAATTAGCGCTTGAGTAACTCATCGAGTTTTGCACCGTTAGCAAACTGCGTTTTCATGGCATTATCCCAACCACCGATGATTTGCTCAACAGTCAGTAGGTCAACCGTAGGAAACTGCTTAGCGAACTCTGCCTGAACCTTTTCGTTGTGTACACGATAGTTGAAGCTGGCCAATAGTCGTTGTGATTCTTCGCTGTAGAGATAATTCAAATACTCAGTCGCTAGCTCCTGTGTGCCGTTGCGCTTAGCATTTTTCTCTACCACTGCGACGGGAAACTCAGCCAGAATCGATGTTTTTGGTACAATAACTTGGTAATCGTCCGCACCATACTGCTGGCGGATGTTGTTCACTTCCGATTCAAACGTAATCAGCACATCACCGATACCGCGTTCTACAAATGAGGTAGTTGCACCACGACCGCCAGTATCAAACACGGCTACGTTGGCGAGGAATTTTTTCAGGAATTGATCCAGTGAAGCCTGATTATCTTTACCAAAGCTTTTTTGGGCATAACCTAATGCGGCTAAATAGGTGTAGCGCGCATTACCAGAGGTTTTAGGGTTAGGGAAGACCAGTTTAACGTCATCTCTTGCTAAATCGCCCCAGTCGCTGATCTGTTTTGGGTTACCTTTGCGTACCAAAAATGCGATGGTGGAATAGTAAGGTGAACTGGCGTTAGGCAGTAATTGTTGCCAATTTTCTGGGATCAATTTACCGCGGTCATGGAGTACCTGTACGTCTGTCACTTGGTTAAACGTCACCACATCTGCTGGCAATCCTTGCAGAATTGAGCGTGCCTGTGCCGATGATCCAGCATGGGATTGTTTAATCTCGACGGTTTTACCTGTTTTCTCTTGCCAATGTTTGGCGAAAACGGGGTTGTAGGCACTGAATAATTCCCGCGCGATATCGTAAGAAGAATTCAGCAGGGTTTGATCTGCGGCAGCCACATTGAGTGACGTTCCCAGAAAGAGCGTTCCCAGTAGGGCCTTTATCACTTTTATTTGCATTTGCTACTCCTTGAACTGGCAACTTTGTCAGCGTTATGACATATAGAGTAGTTGAAGTAATTATTTATAAGAAGTCAGTTAAATAGAACTTTTTTGAATAAGTATGAGCGATTTATTGTATGCCATAGATCATTTTCACTGTGTTTGTGCATGCTAACCCACTTAGAATAGGCTAACGCTTAGTTGTTTTATCAAGTAAAGGATAATCATAGTGTCTGACTTTCCGACAATTGAAGCCTGTATCGGGCAAACTCCGCTGGTTCGCTTGCAGCGGCTTAACTGTGGCACCTCCACTGTACTGTTAAAGTTGGAAGGTAATAACCCAGCGGGTTCAGTGAAGGATCGTGCAGCACTCAATATGATCATTCAGGCCGAACTGCGTCAAGAGATCCGCCCGGGTGATACGCTCATCGAGGCGACAAGTGGCAATACTGGGATTGCGCTAGCGATGGCGGCGGCGATCAAAGGCTACAAGATGATCCTGATTATGCCCGAAAATTCGACCCAAGAGCGTAAGGATGCGATGCAAGCTTATGGCGCAGAACTCATGCTGGTGGATAACATGGAGACGGCGCGGGATTTGGCACTGCAGTTACAAACCGAAGGTAAAGGCAAGGTGCTGGATCAGTTTAATAACCAAGATAACGCGAATGCGCACTTCCTCACCACAGGTCCGGAAATCTGGCAACAGAGTCAAGGTAAAATCACTCACTTTGTCTCTAGCATGGGGACAACTGGCACCATAATGGGCGTGTCTAAATACCTTAAAAGCTGTAATCCTGACATCACGATTGTTGGCCTTCAGCCCGCCGATGGCAGTAGCATTCCGGGGATCCGCCGTTGGCCGCAGGCCTACTTGCCGGGAATTTTCGATGCATCCCGTGTAGATTTAGTCATGGATGTTGAAGAGCAAGATGCAAAAGCCATGGCGAGAGCCTTAGCGCGAGAAGAAGGGATTTGTGCCGGCGTTAGCTCTGGCGGTGCTGTGTATGCTGCGCTGGAGATAGCGAGACAATATCCAGATTCAGTGGTCGTGGCGATTGTTTGTGATAGGGGCGATCGTTACCTTTCATCAGGGCTTTTTTCCTGAGTCCAAGATATTTCGCCTAAGTTATTTGACGACAAGCATTCTTCATTAATAAAAATGGGCGGAATTCGCCCATTTTTACTCACTCAGCCTTGATCATTTTGTCGGTGGGAACTGCGCCAAAATTCGGCTAACGGCTTTGGCGGTATCTTGGGCTTTCTCATTGCCGCCTGCATCGAAATCATAACTGTCGCTACCACGCCAAATGAGTGTTTTGGTTTTAGGGTCGACAATATCTATCTGAATAGTTTGAATTTTAGCGGTATCACTACCCAGTGGTACCCCAACGCTAGTGCCAATTCCTATGCCCCCTGAACGGCCGAATGTGCCTGTGCCTAATCCAATCGATAACCCTGAATCCTTAGGTTTATCTTGGGTCAGTAGGGCGTAGGCGACGTTAAAGTCGGGGGCTTGGGTATTTTCGACAAAGCCTTTTTGAGTCAACTGGTTGTTAATTTCGACTTGAATGCGCTGGGCGCTGAGCGGGTCGTCTGTGGGCTGTGGCGTTAGCTGGGTAAAGCTGTGCAGTGTGCTGAAGTCGTAATTGAGATCGTAATCGTTTTTCGGTTTACTGCTGCAGGCGCTTAATAAGGCAACAGCGACGAGCAGACTGGCAAAGTGACGGTATCCCATGATAGTGCTCCAAGTTGTACAAACTCTGTTCAATGTGCCTTGATTAAGGTTGTTTCTGCAAGTACTTTAGATAAGTGTGTTGTATTTGAATCGCTTTAAACGCCATTCGGCAGCTTCGTTTTGCGCAGGTGTCGTTTAACAATGGTTCATCTGAGTATGCTTCATTTGAGAACAGCTCATTTTGACAGAGGAATAGCGGCGGGTTATGGAACAGTTAGCCTTTTTTGATATCCCCAGTCCCTGTATTGGTGTGTGTCAAACCGATGCGCGCGGTTACTGTAATGGTTGCCTGCGAAGCCGTGACGAAAGATTCAATTGGTTAACGTTTTCAGATGCGCAAAAGTACGATGTCATTCGGCTGTGCACTCAACGTAAACGCCGTCGCCAGTTGGCGATGATGAAAGCACGGCAAGCGCAAATTGAGCAAGAAAGGGCGGCGTTAAATCCGCAGTTGAATTTTGAGCCTGAGCCCGAAGCCGATCTCGATTTTGGTGGCTTCGAGCTAGACTAATATTTTGAATTGCAAGTTAAATAGGCCAGTTAAATAGTCTTGTTTAACTGACTTGTTTTACTCGCTTGTAGAATTAGCGCGTTAGATGAATAACAGATGCGCAGCCGTTTAATCCCTATCCCAATCCCTATTACAGCTTGCGCTTCTTCGGCCAGATTAAATTAAATCGGGTATGTTGCTCATCGCTGGTGACGCTGACATTCCCCTGGTGTCGCTGCATAATCCGTTTGATGATCGCAAGCCCCAAACCATGCCCTTTATTGCCATTTTGCACCGATTGGCTGCGATAAAAAGGCTCGAACACTTTCGGTAAATCCACCGAGGGGATAGGTTCGCCGTCGTTACTCACACTTAAATTGACCCTGTGCTGTGTCTGCTTTACTTCAATAATGATTTCAGTACGGGCAAAGCGTTGGGCATTGGTCAGTAAATTTTGCAGCGCACGTTCAATCAATGCCGGCTCTCCAAACAAGGGCAGTTTTTCGACTTCTGTCTTTAAGATAATAGGCGTTGGACTTAAGGTTTCTAGGCGCTTAATGCTTTGATTGATGAGATTAATTAGATCGTATTCATCCAACTGGATACCTTCTCGCTGGGACTCTAAACTGGCGTAGGTTAGCAGTTCCTGAAGCAAGTCTTCCATTTCTTTGATATCGAGCTGCATTTCATCGAGAAAGTCTTGGCGCTTTTGTTCGTCCGAATCAGGCTGACAATACATGGGCATGAGTGCAAGGGCGAATTTGAGCCTCGCCAGCGGCGTGCGGATCTCATGGGATACCGCATTAGACAGGTGTTTTTGGTTTTCTATCAAGGCACTAATATGCCGCGCCATTTCATTAAAGGTATTGGCTAAGGGTTTAACTTGGGAACGATTTGATAGAGTAATTCGCGTGTCCCATTTCGCTTCGCCAAACTCTTTAGTGGCCTTACGTAGTATGCTCAAATCCCGAGAAAGCGGGCCAACCCAAATTAGCGCAACGAGGGCGAGTGATAAATAAAAGAACAGGGTGAACAGGCTGCGAAGGTTGCCTCTAGGATCGATGTCCAGCGGCCCTGCCATTAAGACTTGATCGCCGACTCGGATAAATTGCAGCAGAATATCGTCATTGGTCGTGGTAGTGAACACCTTGCTTGTGCTTAGCGCTTGATTGTCTGCCAGCGCTACTTGATCGGCACTGAGCAATTGCAACGGCATAACAGGATTGGCTGGGATCGCCTCCAGATACCTTTGGCGGGTATCGGGAGGCAGTTCCGCTAACAATTGCGCCAAGGCCACTAATGGCGCATCGAGGGCATTATTGTCATCAACATTCTTCTGCCACAGGCTGTCGAGTGTCCAGCCAATCCCAAGCACGCTGAGACTGAGTAGCAGATATAAACTGATAAAGAGACGTTTCACTGTATTTGTGCTTAGTTATTCCAAGCTTCAGGAGCAAAGAGATAACCTTGTCCCCAAACGGTTTTAATTCTGAAAGGTGTCTCAATATTATCGTTGAGTTTTTTACGTAATCTAGAGATCCGCACGTCAATTTTTCGATCTTTACCATCGAAATCAATATTGAGTAACAACTGATAAATATACTGACGGCTGAGCACTTGGCCCGCTTGTGAGGCCAGTAACCACAGCAATTCGAATTCATGGCTGGTGAGATCAATTTCAGTTTCATTAAGACGAATCGCATGGGTATGCGGGTCGATACTCAATTTACCGAAGGTTAGACAGTGTGATTCTGCCTGTGGTGGCTGATTCTGACGGCGAAGTAAGTTGTTGATCCGCGCAACTAACAGAGCAGGATCGACAGGCTTGACTACATAGTCATCGGCACCGAGTTCTAGTCCTTTGATTTGATCTTCACTTGAGCCAAGTGCGCTCATCAATAGGATTGGACCTGCAAAATAATCGGGCAGTTTCTCACACAGGGTGAGGCCATCCATGCCCGGTAACATAATGTCTAACAGTATGATATCTGGCTTGTAATTGATTAATCGTGTTAGCACTGTATCGCCACGGCGTTCAACTTCAACATGCATACCATGGGATTTTAGGTAATCTACAATCAAGTTTGCTAGGCGAACGTCGTCTTCAACCAATAATACTCTGTGGTTCGATTGTGGGCTTGTCATTAAAATAAACTCCAAGGGTTGCGGTAACGTCTGCGAACCTGAGGTTGTGATGCAGAAGTGATTTTAAGTTTGGCACCAGCCAAAGTTTGGTTACTGTCTTTACTCACCATGACAAATTGAATATCCGTCATAGTGTGGATTTTCATGCTTAACGTATGGGTTGAAACTGAATCACTGCACCATTTGGGGTAGGCAGCGTTGTCGGACAAGATACAGATAAGCTCATCTTTAGCGAGTTCCCACTGTAGTTCTATATAGACGTCACAGGCCTCAGTTTCTGAACTTGTGATGCAAATTTCGGGTGTGAGTTTGAGTGCCGAGTCGCGAGTTTTGGCTTGTGCTGAACTTTGGCCCATCAAGCCGAGGCTTAGACCTATAAAGCAAAGCAAGCTTAACTGAGGCAGTGTCACTAACGTTAGAACCTATAGGCAGCGCCGATAAAGTAGGTGCTGCTATAGTCTTGGTCTAACAAGGGACTGGCGGCAATCTCATCGGCAATTAGAGTGTAACGAACTGCCAACAGTAGATCCCAATTGTCAGTTAATATGTAACGGGCCGTCATTTCCGCACCTTTATCCCAACCTGATTTTGCTTGATATCTTTCGCTCCAATAGGCGTTTTCACTGGGTCTAACGCTGTAATAATAATCCACTACATCTTGGCTTTTCCAATCAAATACCAATGCAAACTCAAAAATGAAACGGTCGTAATCCCAGCCATAGGTCCATTTTATTTGTGCTTCCGAACCTTGATGAACATTAAACATATCATGAGTGTACGCCAATCTAATAATACCGAGCCGTGTATAGATGAATGCTTCGGCACCACCAAGTAGGGTGAAGTTCCGCGTCTCTAAGGAATTAAACTCAGGCTCGGGCTCAGTCGACAAAGTCATACTATTTATGGCTTTGGCTTCAACTTGAGTACCACGATTCAAAAAGATATTTGATGGGTCCCATTGATAGAAGTAGGCTCTATCTAAGCTATAACTGGTCACTAGATTGAACGTGAAGCTTTCTTGCTCGGCTAAGGTGTAGCCTAAATTACCATTATCGAAGAACCAGTGTTCGCCGTAATAGGCCACTGTAGGAATAAAGAACAGTGGAATATCGTCAAAATCCTTGAGTGGATTGCTTTTTTGTCCCCAGCCAATGGCGACGCCTAGATCCCAGTTGTTCATCTCAATGCATTGATTTTCTGATGCGCAGATTTCTTTCGCCATTCCGACAGAAGGCAAAATACTTAAACTTGTAATGAGGACAAAAAGGATGCGATACATGATTTAACGATTAAGGGCTGAGGTTAATAATACAGGAAAATAGATTAGCATTTTATGCCCAATTCAACAGTGGTTTCATTCGCAGGGATGCAAAATGATACAGCTATCAATTAAATAGTAAATTTGTAGATCGCACAATACCTTGATAGTCATGCTAAAAGCCTATTTTGGTGGCTTTCATACGGTTAATTGTGGATGTTAAGTTTTGTATTCGATACGTTTCGTCTGTAACGGAAATGATATTAATTGTGAGCTGAATAGCTGTGTTGCTTGAAAATAATAATGCCATTCGCAGATGTGAATGGCATTGAATGAAGCTGAAAAACGCGCTTTGCTGTAATAACACAGAGATTAGAATGAAGATTAATTAACCTCAGTAACCGACTTGTAGCCCATTTCTGTCAGTTGATCGTTTACACAATCAAGCACATATTGTTTTAGCTCTGCATTCTCGACTTGATCTTCAGAGGCCATCTGCTGGCACACTTCTTTCAGCTGAGCGATATCGGCTGCTGGTGCAGGCGGTAAAGATGAGTCGTCAGCAAAGGTCGTGAAGCTCACTAATGCCAACAGGGTGAAAACAGCTGATAACTTATTCATTTTATTTCCTTTAGTTATGTATTGTTAACTACAGATTAAGAAGCATTCTCTTAATACCACTGCGCCAACATCAGCAATTTATCACTGCTATTCTGTTTTAGATATAAATAATTTTTACCTTTTTGGGTTAAGGATTTTTAGCTTGTTTTCCCTTGATTCGCTTCAAGTAAATGACCAGCTTAAGTGCAGAGCCATTGACTTCGATTTAGCCATTCTCCCAACAGATGAACCTGTTGAGTTTGGCTTCAGCGCAAAGGGCTTTGTGCAAAGGTTATGTGCAGAGTGAGTTGTGCTTAACTCCTGCATTAGCTTCGTAGGCTAAAATAGGCTAAATCTGGCATCCCAGAGTTGGTTTTTTCCCAAAGTGCCACTTACATCACCTTAACCACTTATTTGCGATTAAGTGCAGTATTCTTGCTGTTTTAGCCCTCATTTTGATTAAGGTTTTAAGGGCGCTTAATACCAAACTATGCAGAAGTTATAAAAAATTGCATAAAATGCGATATGACGCAGGTTGTAGCCGACTTTCTTCCTAGAATATTGAATTGAAAAGAATTAATTTTTAATCAAACTTAGGATTCGGTATATTTTTAACATTTTTTATTTTAAGTGTATGTTTTTATTTTGTATTTATTGCTACTTATTCATTTTAAATGATTTCGTTGCCAAGGTTATGGCTATCCTCTAGAATGCGCGGCTCTCGCAGGTGCGTGAACATAAAGTCTGCGGTTAATGCCGTTGATTTTTATTGAATTATTGATTTTTCTCTAGGGGAACTCTGTGTCTACAAAACTGGCTAATCCAGCGCCATTAGGTTTAATGGGCTTTGGTATGACAACGATTTTGTTAAACATCCATAACGCGGGATATTTCCCTATTGATTCTATGATCTTAGCCATGGGGATTTTTTACGGCGGCATTGGTCAAGTGATTGTGGGTATTATGTGTTTTATGCGCGGCGATACTTTCGGTACGACGGCATTTACCTCTTACGGGTTGTTTTGGTTAACATTAGTGGGATTAATCCTAATGCCTAATGCGGGCATTGCGGCGAGTCCAACGTATTTTATGGGCTGGTATTTAACGCTTTGGGGCATATTCACCGCATTTATGTTTGTGGGTTCTTTACGTTATCCACGAGCTAAGCAATTTGTGTTTGCTTCTTTGACTGTCTTATTTTTCCTATTAGCGGCGCGTGATTTCACGGGCAGCGCCTTGATTGGCACTATTGCTGGCTTTGAAGGGATCATCTGTGGTGCGAGTGCGATTTATTTTGCGATGGCGCAGGTGCTCAATAATGAGTATGGCCGTACGATTTTACCGGTTGGAGAATTGAAAAAGTAACGATTCAGCGATGGATGGTAGTGAAAAAGGCTGATGCAGATCAGCCTTTTTTTATGGGTGTTTTTTAGCGGGACTAGATTTTAGTTCTAATATAGGCCGCAGCCGCATCATCTAAGCTACGCAAGGATACATAACTCGTGCCTGCCTTGTGCGTGATCAAGAAGCCTTTTTCAGTTTCTTTAATCCGGTAAATGTCGGTCCATAAAATTTGGCTGGTCACTGACATGGATTGAGTGTGAATCCCTTGCTCATCAATGGTGAGCGTGACCTCATTGCTGGCCGCTTTACTCATCATTTGACGCATTAACCACCATGCCTTGTGATACTTCACATTGAGCGCATCGATAACGCCGAGTCCAACGAAAAAGTAAGCTAAATAGAGGCTAATGTCAGCGAAGATCAGCGCGATACCTATCAGGGCCAACCCTATGGCTTTGTAGTAAGGTTTGAGCGTGGGATCAGGCACGACAGATTGGGTATAGCACTCATCGAAATGGGCTTTATCTAAAATATAGGTCGTTGAGTAAGAATAGGGCGTCGGCATAATGTCATCTATTTTAGGTGCTGCTTAATGCGGGCTAGTGTAGCGATTACAGTGATAAAAGTAACTAAAGTAACGAATGCATAAAGTTGTTGTGTATAAAGCGCTAAGGTCGCTCGCGTGAGTATGGGTAAGTGTGCTGTCGTGTCCTATGCCAATGTTGGAAGGATCTCCTCGATGAAGCTAACACTTTGAGTTGGACAGAAATGCTGCAACGGCTATATTAGTCTTGACGTCAGCGTTATTCGATCCCATGAGTCCCTCAAGGAGTGCGAAAGCATAATGGCCTTAGTCCCTAAAGATTTTGTTAATTACAAATCAACGCCGGTTTTCAGCCGTGACAACGTCCCTAACATGTTGTTGCACATGCATAATACTAAGGCTGGCGTGTATGGGCAGATCCAAGTGCTAACGGGCAGCTTAAAGTTCTATGGCTTTACGGGCAGTAGAGGCGAGTTAGATAAAGAGATCATCATTCGCGCCGGTGAAACGGCCATTTCTCATCCCGAGTATTGGCACAAAGTGGAGCTACTGACCGAAGATACCCAGTTCAGACTCCACTTTTATGCCCATAAAGATTCCGCCATAGTGGCGCAGCAACAATCCTAGCGAAGTGAATAGTGTCTAGCTCCTAGCACCTAACATCTAGCAACTAACACTCAGTCCAATTCGCACGGTTCGCGGCTGCAGTTGGCCACTTTTTTAATAACGATTTACGCTAATAGCGATTTCGCTCCGCCGGAATATCAGTTATATACTCGACAAATTCCACTTCAAAACCATGGGCGTCAAAGAAGTAAATATTACGCCGATAGGGATCTTCCATGCCATCTTTGGCAATCGGGAAGCCTGCTTGGGTCAATCTTGCTATCACAGCATCTAAGTTGTCGGTGACAAAGGCAAAATGCGCCAGTCCAATTTGATGACCCGTTAAATCTCGGTTTTCTCCCTCACCATTGTCACTAAAAGCAATGTATTGATAATCATCGCCAAAATGAATCCAATTGCGAGGTTTGCCGTACCAAGTGCCTTTATCGCCACCACGAACACGCCAGTGGGGAAAAGCCGCTTGATAAAAGCGCAGTGCTGCGGGGATGTCGTCTACGACTAAGTTGATATGCTCTAAATGAATCATAATGCGTTCCTTGTAATGATTTTAGTCTGTTGCTGGTGGTTAAAATCTCAAGCCGCTTACATACCGTAACAGTATTCCTGCTGCTTTGGGTACGCTTGTCCGGCATGTTGTTGACGAATGGGCGCTAATGCTTGGGCGTATTGATGCAGCATATACAAGCTGTACTGCACTCTTTCCCTGAGTGCGATATCGCGGGCTCCCTCGGGTATGGCATTGAGTACATGGCTGACATTACGGATGATCAAGTGATCGGGAATAGGCACTAATTTATTGTTTTTGAGTGCATTCATCTTCACTTCAACGATGGGATAGGTACCACCAATCCCGTTCGATACAGAAATTAACAGTGCCGGTTTATGGGCGGTTTCTTCGCGAGTACACATCAATAAAAAGTTCTTCAGTAGTGGCGATGCCATGCCGCCCCATTCAGGGGTGATAAGCACCAGCGCATCGGCTTCGTCGACGTTTTTTTCTATTTCGGGCCAGTGCTCCCCTTTGTTGTCTTCCTCTCCATCCCAAAACGGCAGGTTAAATTGGCATAACTCTAAGTGATGTATGCTGGCGTAACCCATAGCATGGGGAGATGAGAAACTGCTTTCTGCAATGTAGCGACCGACTTTAGCACTTTGGGAGTCGGGTCTTTGGCTGGTGCTGATGATGAGTAATTTCATTAAGTAAACCTATTTGTTTATAAATTATTTATAAGGTAATTACTTTATTTAATCTTGTAAAGGATAAAGTAAATAAAAAAGTTTATTTAATCTGTTAAAGCGGTACTGGATCGGAGATAATGCGCTGGCTAACATCGGAGAGTTCAGATGAAAACCACTGATAAGATTATTCAATTGCTCAAGTTACATGGCCCGCTTACCGCTAAAACCTTAGCGGAGGAATTGGCGTTAACGACGATGGGCGTGCGTCAACATCTTCAGGCATTGGAAGACGCAGGCGATGTGGACATCGAAGATAGAGTTGAAGGTCGTGGTCGCCCAACGCGTTACTGGAGATTAACTGAACAGAGCCGCAGTCACTTTGCCGATCGCCATGAGGAATTGACGGTGCAGCTTATTGATTCGGTGAAAATGATCTTTGGCGACCAAGGCTTGGATAAGCTTATTGATTACAGGGAGCAAAGTGCGTTAACCCAATATCGTGCCGCTATGGAAGGGGCGACAGATATTCCGACACGTTTGGCCATCCTTGCGAAATTACGTTCGAACGAAGGTTATATGGCGACGATGGAACAGGTAGATGGCGTGTATTTTTTACTCGAAAATCATTGTCCTATCTGCGCCGCAGCGACTAAGTGTTTGAACTTTTGTCGCTCAGAGTTGCAACTTTTCCAGCAGTTATTCGCCGATATCGCGGTGGTGAGCCGCGAAGAACATATCATCGAAGGTGCACGCCGCTGTGCATATAAGATTGAGGCTATTTCTCACTAGTGGGACTTAAGCCGCTCAATTATGGCGCTTTATCTTTAGGATAAAACGCCACTAAGTGCTAACGGTATATCAAGCGTTAGTGCGGAGTTTAAAGCTTAGAACTTAGAACTTAGAACTTAGAACTTAGGGCTTTTCAGGTTCGTGATAGGCCAGTAAGGTCTCGAAGCGAGCATGTCCTTTAAGTTGTGAGAAATCCGCCTCATCTAAGGCCAGTTCCTTGAAGGATGCACTGTTATGAATGGCGCGCTCTAAATCAGAAATCGCTCTATCTTCAACCCCTAAGCACGCAAAAGCACAAGCTCTTTGATAAAAAGCGTGGGCGTTTGTTGGATCAACTTCCAGAACGCGATTACACAGGCTTTGTGCCCAGTTAAATTCGCGCATTTCCATTGCGGCGTCGGCCTTGTAGGTCAGCGCTTCTAAATCCCCTGGTCGAATCGTGAGAATTTCATCATAGACTTCAATTTTCTGCTCTGGCGTTTGCGCACTTTGCGCCCGTAGCCAGAGGTTATGGATTTCATTGATAATCTCAATCTCGCGATTATTGTCCGTGATAGTACGGCTCTTACGCTTGAGTTCTTGCTCAAGTACTTTGAATTTTTCTTCGTATTGTTCGGCAATACTCTGCAGCTGGTTAGCAGCCAGTTTGGCGGTGTGCGTTTTGATTTCTCGCAGGGATTGCCAACCGATAAAGGCGACTAACGAGGCGACACCCGCGATGATGTAGAAGAAGTAAGTCACAGTGACATTGGCGTAATTCATCGATTTGTCAGCTACGGCGAGTTCGCGGTCGGTGATGTCGATGGTGAGACGACGCTCGAGATCCTGTTGATCGTGTCTAAGGGATTTAAGTTCATCGAGGACGTAACGCTCGATCAGCGGTTTATCATGGATAGCAGAAGTGCGAGCCGCTTTTGGGTGATTAACTGTATCGCTCGCTTGGGCGAAAAAAGAGCTCGCTAGCGTCACTAAAAATAAGGCTAAAAATAGCAGGTTCGAACGTATTAAAGCGGGACTTGCGGATAAGTTTTTGATGCGGTAACCACTCACAGTAAGATGAATTGAGCGCCTAGCTTAACAAATTTTACCTCGTTCGATCCAATTTAGCCCAGAATAGCCTTTGTGATGCCCCTCTAGTTCGGCTTGCTATGAGCCGAACTTGCATCCTGCTAGAATGGCTATCTCATTCATATTTCGTCATTTGTGGTGTTATGCAATCTAAGCGCGGCCGACTCGATCGTTATCTTTGTATCCAGTTACACACTCACCGTAAAGCGGTGCGTGAACTGCTATTATCGGGCCGAGTGTGCGTCGATGGATTGATAGTGAAAGATATGGATAGGCAAGTGGATGAGTTTTCCCGCATCCAACTCGATGAGCACATACTGCAGGCCAATGCGCCCGTCTATGTGATGCTCCACAAGCCGATAGGTGTAGTAAGTGCCACCAAAGATACTCAGCATAAAACTGTGATTGATTTGCTTGATTGCGAAGCCCGTGATGAGTTGCATATCGCCGGCAGACTAGATTTAAACTCTTCGGGTTTGTTGTTATTGACCAATGACAGCCGCTGGTCTGATGCGTTGATGTCACCCACACACAAGGTCGACAAAGTGTATCGGGTTACCTTAGCGAATCCCATAACCGAAGAATACATCGCTGCATTTGCCGAAGGGATGTATTTTGGCTTTGAAGATATTATAACCCAACCCGCTAAGCTGGTTATCCTCGCTGATAACGTGGCTGAAGTGACTTTACATGAAGGTAAGTATCATCAAATCAAACGGATGTTTGGTCGGTTCCGCAATCCGGTTGTTGGCCTGCATCGATTGTCGATAGGCGATATTGTGTTGGATGAAAAGCTGGCACCGGGTGAAAGTCGCGCACTCACTGCTGCTGAAGTGGCCTCTATCCGTTAAAAATGATGAACAGAAAAGCACATCAGGCATTCATCGTTCTTATCGTTATTGTTTGCCATGCTAACAATGAAAGCTAAGCATAAAAGCTAAGTACAAAAGCTAAGTGCAAAAGCTAAGCAGTCAAACGGACCTGAGCGTGAATGCCCTCAAGTCCGTGCCATGCCATTAAAGATCGGCGTGGGGGCCGAACACTTCATAGTGCATGTTTTCTGCCGCGACACCCAGAGCTAGTAGTTGTTGCTTGATGGCTGACATGAATCCAAGGGGGCCGCAGAAATAATAACGTGCGTGTGGAAGCAGCAACTCGGCGACTTTACTTAACTCCATTTGCCCTTCGAAATCATAATCATCACCCAACTTATCGGTTGGGGCTGGCTCACGATACCAAACATGACTCGTCAGATTATGATGTTGTTGGCGCTTGGTGTGAATCGCCTGTTTAAACCCGTGTACGGCGCCTTGCTCACAGGCATGCAGCCAAGTGATAGTACTTGGATGTTGCAGCTTGAGTAATTGATTGAGCATACTTTTCATCGGTGTTTGGCCTACACCAGCTGAAATAAGTACTACCGGCGTGTCCGCTGCGACTTCTAGGGTAAAGTCTCCCGCGGGTGGCATTACCGCGATTTTGTCGCCGACGTGTATCGCATCATGCAGCAGGTTCGACACTTGGCCGCCGAGTTCGCGTTTCACACTGATGCGGTAGCTGGTGCCATTAGGCGCATCGGATAAGGAATATTGGCGGATTTCTTCATATGCCAAATTCGGGTGTGTTAGCTTCAAACTTAAATACTGACCGGGAATAAAATCTTTAACTGGCTTGCCATCTGCGGGCGTCAATATGAAGGAGGTGATGACTGCTGACTCGGTATTTTTCGCACTAATAATAAACTGACGCTCACCCAACCAGCCACCATCTTGTTCTGCATGCGCTTGATAAATCTGTGCTTCTCGCTGAATAAAAATGTTGGCTAAAAATCCATAGGCCTGTGCCCAAGCTTCTAACACTTCTTCTGTTACCGCATCGCCCCCTAATTCTTTAAGCGTTGCCAATAAATGGCCGCCGACGATCGCATATTGCTCAGGTTTGATCAAAAACCCCGTATGTTTTTGGGCAATGCGTTCGACCGTTGAACTCAGTACCGCTAAGTTTTCGATATTTTTCGCATAGGCTGCGACGGCATTGAACAGGGCTACAGGCTGACCACCAGAATGTTGGTGCGCCAAATTAAATACATCTTTTAGTTCAGGATTATGTTTGAACATGCGTTGATAAAAATGGGTCGTCAGCGCAGGGCCTGCTGATTCGAGTAAGGGAATGGTGCTCTTGATAACTTGGATAGTACGGCTGTCCAACATAGAAAATCCTTAACGTGTAAATATTATGAATGTTTTATGATTTTAAAGATCTATTTGATTTGGATCAATAGAGATTATCGCTATCTGTGCTATCGATAACGAGGCTGAGATCATTTGAAGTGTTCAATAAAAGGAGAAATTAAATCGAGAAATAATGAAACGGATATTCTATTTCAATGGGTTACATATGATGTAAATAGAGGGGAGTTTGACTGCAACAGCAAAAATGGTTGCAGTCGTTTGGTGGTTGATTGAGTTAAATTAGAGCTTAAATGCGCTCACTTGATTGCGCATGCTGCTGGCAAGCTTAGTCAAATTAATCACAGATTCACTTAATTCAGCCGCCGAAGCTGTGGAATGCTCGGCGATATCGCTGATGGCAATAATGCTGCGATTAATACTCTCGGCAACGCTACTTTGCTCTTCAGCTGCGGTCGCAATGTGGGTATTCAGCTCGGTGATGCTGTCTACTGAGGTGACAATTTCTTTCAGTGCTTGACCCGCCTGATTGGCTTTATCATTGGCATCATCTACTTGATTGATACCGATTTCCATGGCGCTGACGGCTTCTTTAACCCCTTGTTGTAGGGTGGCAATCATGGCCTCAATTTCTTGAGTCGATTTTTGAGTGCGTTGCGCTAGGGTGCGCACTTCATCGGCCACGACCGCAAAGCCGCGGCCTTGCTCTCCCGCCCGTGCGGCTTCAATGGCGGCATTGAGTGCCAGTAAATTGGTTTGTTCGGCAATGCTCTTAATCACATCGAGTACGCGGCCGATATTTTGGCTTTCATTAGATAAAAATCCAATGACCTGCGCCGTTTTTTGAATTTGATCAGAAAGCTGCGACATACTGCTAATCGATTGCATCACAATATTATTGCCGTTAGCGGCATAGGTATCGGCATCTTTGGCTGAATCCGCTGCGGCAGATGCGCTTTGGGCGACTTCGGCAACGGTGGCCGTCATCTCATTCATGGCCGTTGCAGTCTGCTCCGTTTCGGCTTGTTGCTGTTGCATTCGTTTATTGGTGGCTTGGGTGAAGCTACTTAACTCATTTGCCGAACTGTTGACCGTAGTTGCCGCCTCGGCAATGGAATGAAGAATCCCCCGTAAGTGTTCAATTACTTGGGTGAGGCTAGTGGATATTTGCCCTAGCTCATCGTGATTAAAAGTGGTGAATCTGACGGTGAGATCAGAGTCTTGATGGATCATCTTTAATTTACCGAGGATGTCATTAATGGGATTCATCACGCTTTGATTCACCCAGAGCCCAATCACAATACTGACAATCATGGCGGTACAGGCTAATGCTACAAAAATAGTGATTGAAGATTGGTAGATGGCATTTACACTCTCTTTTTCTTCGCCCGCTACGCGGATTTGCAGTGCAATCAGTTCAGATATTTGGTTACTAATGGGATCGATAGCTTGGTACAGCGGCAGGATATTGGCTGAGAGTTGGCTTGAAACATCACCATTTAATCCTCTTAAGCGTGAGATCAGGGTATCAATCTGTTGATTGGCGGGAGAGAACAGCACTTCGGCTTGTTTTACTAGTCTGGATTCTTCTGAGGTAAGCTCGGTAGATAGGTATTTTTGCCAATGCTGAGTAATAGTCGATTTGGCACTGTCTAGCGCTTCAGCCGCTTGCGAGGCGGTGAAACCACCCGCGTTCGCCTTGTTGACCGCATCGATAACATCGACCGCATATTTATCGGCAATGACTTTTAAATCGTCCAGCGGCACCACTCTGTCGTTATAGATACGTTCAACACCCGACTCAATGTTGCCCATCATATTAATGGCGAGAAAACCAATCGTCAGTAACATTGCAAGGGGGACCAAAATACCGATAAACATTTTTTGTTTTATTTGTAGACCGTTCATATGGGATAGCCTCAGTGAACTAAAGAGTCCTTTAGGCAGAGCTCGAGCTATCCCTACGATGAGTCTGTAACATTAGGTATAGCAAATCAGCGGAAAGAGGGGAGAGTAACAGAGGATTTATTTTGTTTTAGATACAAAAAAACCTCGCTAAGCGAGGTTTAAATGTTGGTACAGATGAGAGGACTTGAACCTCCACGCCCTTGCGAGCACCAGCACCTGAAGCTGGCGTGTCTACCAATTCCACCACATCTGCATGGCTATCCGAAATTTCATCGAATGAGTAATCTTAAAACCAAAGAAACAATCTTAATGCTTTGTTTCACTCGTTGAACTGCAATTTGGTACAGGTGAGAGGACTTGAACCTCCACGCCCTTGCGAGCACCAGCACCTGAAGCTGGCGTGTCTACCAATTCCACCACACCTGCACTGTACCTATTGCAGTTCTCTAACATTAGTCGCTGTAGCAACCAATTTAAAGATGGTGCCCGAACCCGGAATCGAACCAGGGACACGAGGATTTTCAATCCTCTGCTCTACCGACTGAGCTATTCGGGCGACGGGCGCAATTTAAAGGCTTTTCGGGTTTTGAGTCAATAGATTTTTACTAAATAACGTAAAAAGTGACTCGGTTGGATAAGATTTACACGAAAGTGTCATTTACGCTGCAAGTGGCGAGCTAAAAATAGTCAAACCACTATCCACGCTGGGGACTTAGCAATATCCAGTGATGGGTTATCTTGGCTAGCAAAGCAAAAAAATGCCCCTATTAAAGGGGCATTCTCGGCTAGTTTGATAAGATTTCATTGTTTGGATAGTTAGCTTGCATTACCATGAGCACGTTTTGCTTCAGCTTGCTCTGACCTAATTCGCCATAAGCTTCTATCATTATCTCTAATGCCCGTTCATTTGAAGGGGTGCCAGGATATGTTTCCATTACAGATTGTGCTCGGATTGCTGCGGCGCTCCATGCATTCATCTTGAGATAATATTCGGCAACTTGGATTGAATATCTTGCTAAGCGATTCTTCAACGCTAACATGCGTTTTTGCGCATCGGCGGCATATTTGCTGTTAGGGTAAGTTTTGATAAGACGATCAAAATCTTTGAAAGCATCTTGAGCATTTTTAGGATCACGATCGGTGCGGTCGATATTAAGCATATCGTGGAACAAATAGTTGTCGGCTTGCATGTTCACTAAACCACGCATATAGAACACATAGTCAATATCAGGGTGGGTAGGATTAAGACGGATAAATCTGTCTATGTTCGCAATCCCCGAAGCGACATCGTCCATTTTGTAGTAAGCATAAATCAGGTCTAATTGGACTTGAGTTTTGTGAGGTCCGAAGGGAAAGCGTGAGTCTAACGCCTCCAAAGAACGGACAGCTTTAGAGTAATTGCCAAGTTCCATAGAGGTTCTTGCCTGAGTGTAAAGCACATCAGGTGACGTTTTGGCGGCAATATCGTTATCATCAGGGCTGCTGCTACAGGCTGATAACGCTAGTGAAAATAGGACTAAGGTAACGCCTTTGGAAAATTTATACATACTTGAATTCAATTCTTTTTAAGTTGTAGTTAAGAATTTTTCCATTTCACTATAAAATAGAAAACATCCGATTGTAACAGATAGCACACATTTTTTGACCCCTAAATGGGGATACGGTTCCTATGACACAAGAGATTAATCTAAAAAGCGAGATTTCGGCAACACAAACTGGACTGAGATTAGATCAGGCCCTAGCAGAGTTGTTCCCAGATTACTCGCGCACGCGCATCAAGGAATGGATCCTATCTGATGCAGTTTATGTTGACGGCGTTGTCGTTAATAAGCCCCGAGAGAAAGTTTATGAGCTGCAACAGATACTCATAGATGCCACTCTTGAAGAAGAAGTTCACGCAGCGGCACAGGCCATTGATCTGGATATCGTCTATGAAGATGACGACATTATTGTGATCAACAAGCAAGCGGGACTCGTGGTTCACCCTGGTGCAGGCAATGCCGATGGCACTTTGATGAATGCACTATTGCACCATTGTCCCGATATTGAGCATGTACCACGTGCTGGTATTGTGCACCGTCTGGACAAGGATACTACAGGTTTAATGGTTGTAGCCAAAACCGTTGAAGCGCAAACCCATTTAGTTGCCGCCTTGCAGGCCCGTGAAATCACTCGTGAATACGAAGCGATTGTGATGGGGACTATGACAGGTGGCGGTACTGTGGATGAGCCGATTGGTCGTCATCCAACGAAACGTACTCATATGGCGGTGCATCACTCAGGTAAACCTGCTGTGACGCATTATCGTGTGGCGGAAAAATTCCGTAATCACACTCGTCTAAGATTGCGCCTTGAATCTGGTCGTACTCACCAAATTCGTGTGCACATGGAATACATAGGCCACGTATTAGTGGGCGATCCTGTGTATGGTGGTCGTCCAAAACCGCCGAAATGGGCCAGCCCAGAGTTTTTTGATATTCTGAAAAACTTCAAGCGCCAAGCTCTGCACGCTGTGCGTCTTGAATTAGCGCACCCTGTGAGTTGTGAAATCATGAGCTGGCACGCGCCAATTCCTGAAGACATGGTGATTTTGACGAAAGCACTGCGTCAAGACACAGTCGAGCATCCTATCGAGTATTTGTAAGTGTTTAATCACGATTGGCCTGTTCCCGCTAATGTCGGCATCGCTATGACAAATCGTCATGGCGGTGTGAGCGTGCATCCCTATGACAGTTTGAATCTTGGACTGCACGTCGGTGATGCGCCTGAGCTGGTGATGGCTAATCGTGAATTACTCTGCAAACAATTAGCGTTAACCGCTGAGCCTGTCTGGCTCGAGCAAGTGCATGGTACTCATGTGCTTAATTTAGACGGGCTGAGCTTAGCTCCTGCTGTGGATACACCGATTGCCGATGCCTGTTACAGCCGAACCGCGAGCCTAGTTTGCGCTATAATGACTGCCGATTGTTTACCTGTGTTGTTGTGTAATCAAGCGGGAACCGAAGTGGCTGCAGCTCATGCCGGTTGGCGTGGTTTATGTGATGGCGTGATTGAGGCCACCGCGGCGCAGTTTAGTTCACCTATGGATGAGTTGATTGCCTACCTCGGCCCGGCAATTGGTCCACAAAAATTTGAAGTCGGCGTTGAAGTACAGCAAGCTTTTTGTACTTTACATTCGCAGTCGGCAGCGTGTTTTATTCCAAGTGGTAACAAGTATCTTGCCGATATTATTGGCTTGGCTAAATTACGCTTGAGTTTACTCGGGATAAACCATATTTATAGCGCAGATATCTGCACAGTCAGCGACACGGATTACTTCTCTTATCGTCGCGATAAGGTGACGGGACGCATGGCTTCATTGATCTGGCTTAAGTCTTAAGCTAATTCCCCTACAGTTTGTATTTATTTGCGCGTTATTCGCTTGAATTTGGCTAAATAGCCCCCATCTTTTAACTAACGAAATGTAATACCAATCCTATTGAGATCTCTCCATTAGCGGTACTGATTTTAAAGCCACTAAATTGGCAAGATATCTTGTGGATTGGCATATCTCTACTGTATGAGTGTTAGGAGGCTGTATGCGACTCGATCGTATGACCAATAAATTTCAGCTTGCCATTTCTGATGCCCAGTCACTCGCACTTGGGCGTGATCATCAGTTTATTGAACCGCTGCATTTGATGATGGCATTGTTGAACCAAGATTCAGGTTCAATCCATCCCTTATTGACCCAAGCTGGCATTCGAGTGAGTGCGCTGCGATCGCTCTTGAGTCAAGAGCTGGAACGCTTACCTCAAGTTGAAGGGACTGGCGGCGATGTGCAATTATCCCAAGGTTTAATCCGTTTATTAAACCTGTGTGATAAATTGGCGCAAAAGCGTAAAGACAAATATATCTCTAGCGAATTATTTGTATTAGCTGCGTTAGAAGGTGCCGATGCCCTTGCGCAAGCGCTGAAAAAAGCCGGCGCGACCAAAGAGTTGATGGAGCAAACCATTGAACAAATGCGCGGCGGCCAAAAAGTGGATGATCCGAACGCTGAAGATCAACGCCAAGCGTTGAAGAAGTTTACTATCGATCTCACCGAGCGAGCCGAACAAGGCAAGTTAGATCCTGTGATCGGCCGTGACGATGAAATTCGCCGTACGATCCAAGTGTTACAACGTCGCAGTAAAAATAACCCCGTCCTTATCGGTGAACCGGGTGTGGGTAAAACGGCGATTGTTGAAGGACTCGCCCAGCGTATCGTTAATGGTGAAGTCCCCGAGGGCATTAAAAATAAGCGTGTCTTATCCCTCGATATGGGCTCATTGATTGCGGGTGCTAAATATCGTGGTGAGTTCGAAGAGCGTTTAAAAGCGGTACTTAATGAGTTGTCACAGGAAGAAGGTCAAGTGATCCTCTTCATCGACGAGCTGCATACTATGGTCGGCGCCGGTAAAGGTGAAGGCGCAATGGATGCGGGTAACATGCTCAAACCTGCGTTAGCGCGTGGTGACTTGCACTGTGTGGGTGCGACAACGCTTGATGAGTATCGACAGTATATTGAAAAAGATGCGGCGCTTGAACGACGTTTCCAAAAAGTGCTGGTGGATGAGCCAAGCGTTGAAGACACCATTGCTATTTTGCGTGGCCTGAAAGAACGTTACGAGCTGCATCACCATGTGGAAATTACCGATCCGGCGATTGTGGCGGCAGCGACCATGTCGCACCGTTATGTGTCGGACCGTAAGTTACCTGATAAAGCGATCGATTTGATCGATGAAGCGGCATCGAGTATCCGTATGCAAATGGACTCAAAACCTGAGTCACTCGACAGGCTCGAACGTCGTGCTATCCAGCTCAAACTGGAGGAGCAGGCGTTAGCCAAAGAAAATGATGAGGCGAGTCGTCGCAGGCTTGACCATCTGCAAGAGGAATTACGTGACGTTGAAGCGAAAGCTTCAGAGTTGAACGAAATCTGGCGTACTGAAAAAGCCGCATTAGCGGGCACTCAGCACATAAAAGCCGACCTCGAACAGGCTCGAATGGATTTAGAAGTGGCGCGTCGTGCGGGTGATTTAACTCGGATGTCTGAGCTGCAATACGGTCGTATTCCTGAGCTTGAAAAACAGCTCGATTTGGCATCGCAAGCCGAAATGCAGGACATGACGTTATTGCGTAACAAGGTTACTGAGTTCGAAATCGCCGAAGTATTGTCGAAAGCGACGGGAATACCCGTATCGAAAATGCTTGAAGGCGAGCGCGAAAAATTACTGCAAATGGAAGTGGCACTGCATGAACGAGTGATCGGCCAAAACGAAGCCGTCGATGCGGTCGCGAATGCGATTCGTCGTAGCCGCGCGGGTCTGGCGGATCCAAATCGCCCGATTGGCTCGTTCCTGTTCTTAGGCCCAACAGGTGTAGGTAAAACTGAGCTGTGTAAATCACTGGCGAGGTTCTTATTTGATACCGAATCGGCTTTAGTGCGCATTGATATGTCTGAGTTTATGGAGAAACACTCAGTATCGCGTTTAGTGGGTGCGCCTCCAGGATACGTAGGTTATGAAGAGGGCGGTTACTTAACGGAAGCCGTTCGTCGTAAACCGTATTCGGTGATATTGCTCGACGAAGTCGAGAAAGCGCATCCCGATGTGTTTAACATCTTACTGCAAGTGCTTGATGATGGACGCTTAACCGATGGTCAAGGTCGTACTGTAGATTTTAGAAATACAGTGATCATCATGACCTCGAACTTAGGCTCTGACATTATCCAAGAAGGATTTGGTCAAGTGACCTATGCAGAGATGAAAGCGGCGGTAATGAATGTGGTCACTCACAGTTTCAGACCCGAGTTTTTAAACCGTATCGATGAATCTGTGGTGTTCCATCCATTGGATGCTGCCAATATCAAGCGTATTGCTTCGATACAGATTGCTTCCTTACGCCAACGTTTGGCGGAAAAGGACTATACATTGGAAATCACCGACGACGCATTATCACTGATTGCGGAAATTGGTTTCGATCCTGTGTATGGCGCAAGACCGTTGAAACGGGCATTGCAGCAAGAAGTCGAAAACCCGCTGGCGCAGAAATTACTGCGTGGCGACTTGTTACCGGGTAAACCGATCAAGGTTAGCTGTGCGGGTGGCGAATTAGTGTTCGAGCAATAACCAGTAGCTGTAACTTAGTGTGTTGTTTGAATGCGATACGTTAACAGCAAGCTTGAAGTTGGATAGGTTGAAATAGGCGAACTGAAATAAGCGTTCTTGAATGAACGAGCTTGAAATAAACTATCTTGCAATAAGAGATAGCGCTTTCTTAGTCAGTATCGCTCCCGCTTCAAGTACTAAAACGAAAGGAGCCGAGTTTTTAACTCGGCTCCTTTTTTATTGCATCAGCGTTAATCGTTGTTCGTTAATGTAGTGGCATAGTAAATTTGGCTACTTCTTATCACAGAAGAGTTTGATTCTTTCCTGTTGCTGAGCAATCGAGGCTTGGCGGTCTTCCTCTGTCATAGCGACAGATTCACCCGAATCGGAAGTTTGGCGGATAAGCTTAGTGTGCGTTGTGAGAATATCTAAATTGTGTTTAGCACTCTCACAAATGGATTGAGCCTGTTTAGCATCTTTCTCTTTGATCAGCGCCGCTGACTTTTCTAATTCATTGGCTTCAGAAGTGGCTTCTGCTTTCTTTACCGGTGCGATAAAACCCACTTTCGCCTGCTCTAAATCTTCACTGTAGAGCTTTTCTGCTTTGATGTTTTCTTGTTGCGGGGCTTGTTGGCTGTAATGCGTCACCCCATTTTCGTCGACCCAAGTATAGATAACGCCCGCAGAAACGGGGCCAATGAAAAGGCCGAGCCAAAACCAGCGGCATAGCATAGTGCTGAACGTGTTCACTTTTAACATCGAAATCATCCCTAACTGGTCTCTCATCGACATGATAATAAAATATGTTATCTTGAAAGCTAACTTCTCTTCACTGAACTAGCGTAATAAGTGTATGCAAAATTCTTCAAATCAAACAGTAAAGAATAAAGGTATCTATTTATTACCGAACCTTTTTACCACCGCGGGTTTATTTTCTGGCTTTTATGCCGTAATTGCTTCCATGAATGCTAACTTTGAAGCCGCAGCGATAGCCATTTTTATTGCCATGATTAGTGATGGGCTCGATGGACGAGTGGCAAGACTGACTAATACCCAAAGTGATTTTGGTGCTGAGTACGACAGTATGGCCGATATGGTGTCCTTCGGAATGGCGCCAGCACTACTCGCCTACAATTGGGCCTTAGCTGACTTAGGTAAAATTGGTTGGCTGGCCGCATTTATCTATTGCGCAGGTGCAGCACTCAGGCTTGCTCGATTTAATACGCAAGTTGGCGTTGCCGATAAGCGTTATTTTCAAGGTCTCGCCAGCCCGGCTGCCGCCGCTGTTATTGCTGGCAGTATTTGGCTTGGTAACCAATACAGCCTCGATGGAAGAAACATCAGTTGGATTGCGGCCCTTGTTACGGCAGCAACCGGTTTACTGATGGTCAGCAATTTCCGCTATCACTCCTTTAAAGAAATTGACTGGCGCGGCAAGGTTAACTTTATCGTGATCTTACTGGTCGTCGGTGTGTTTGTGGTGGTGTCGGTGCAACCTGCATTGATTTTATGTGTCGGCTTCTACTTATATGCGATTTCAGGCCCGATCATTACTATCAGAACGGTGAGAAAACTCAAAGTCGCCCACGTTGTTGGAGATGATGTCGCGGCGAATGTAGAGACGGTTCCCTCGGCCCAAGCCGCAGCACAAACTCATGGTGTAACAGATCTCGAGAAAGAGAAACAAGATGAGCATAAATCTTAGGGTTCGTGCTTTTGATCATTGCTTATCATTAGCTAGCTGCGAACAAGAGTAAGGCATCACACAGGGCATAACGTTTTTAGAGGTTTGCTGATAGATATAGCTAAAAATTGCTATCAACTTCTGTTTATGCCCATTCAATCTATTAAAACCCCAGCAATAGGCTATTTCTTCTGCCAGACTTATCAACCCAAACAGCGATATTGCTCAATATTGCAGTATATTTCTGCAGTTTGGTGGTTATTCATTCGCTTGGCGCTGATTGTTAAAAAAGCCCTTGCACAAAATCTTCTGCTCCCTATAATGCGCATCCACTGACACGGCAGACAGCGTTAAGCAGCCTGATGTGACAGTTCATCGATGAGTTTACTGATTGATGAGTGTTGAGAAAGTTTGTAAAAACTCCTTGACGCGAAACGGAAAATGCGTAGAATACGCAGCCCTAGTCAACTGGAAGCGTTCGGCGCTCAGTGTGGTACTCACGTCCTCTTACGGATATTGAGTTGCTCTTTAACAAGATAAAACAAGAAATCTGTGTGGACACTCACAGGTGTTGAGTTAATCGAAATTACTTTACTTTCGAGTGAGTAATCAAAGAATTAAATCAATGAATGAGTGTTCATAGCAATATGTACATAATTTGGGTTTCGCTTTTTTAAAAGCGGAAACAAATGACAGAATTCATTGAGCCGCTGAAGTCGCAAGACGGAA
>NZ_JAUOET010000007.1:0-180239 GCF_031932075.1 Shewanella sp. SP1S2-4 | reverse complement strand
CTATTTTTTATAGAGAGTGGTTCCTAGCAGATGACTAACGAGTTGTTTGGTAAGAACAAAGCATTTACTTCCTAGCCTACTGAAGTGCATGTGTTATAAAGCTCGGTTACGAGTTAAATCATAAGTCCGGGTCCCCTTCGTCTAGAGGCCTAGGACACCGCCCTTTCACGGCGGTAACAGGGGTTCGAATCCCCTAGGGGATACCAATTTTAATCAAGGTTTATCGAAACTTTGGTTAAAGACAATAAACCACCTAAAGGTGGTTTTTTTGTGTCTGAATTTTGAATATTAAATCGAGATCTCCCCGATTCATTTACGAGTCATACGCGTCGAGTTATTTGCCGATTCCGAATTTACCCACCAATCAAACCATCCACATTAAGATAAATGATGCTTCGAGAGACATACTTAGTGCGGTGAAGTCATTCTGTTCAATCGTGTGATAAGAATTATTTAAGTGTTTTTCTGCTTAACCTTGTACTAGCCCATGGTTAAAACTCACCTTTCGGATTATTGAGTGTGTTGGTACTTTGAATGCTGCTACTTTCAATACTGATAAGTTGAACCGTTAATCGCGATTTATCTCATGCTTCCAATCGCTAAACGATCGCAATTTGAAGTGAACCGTTCTTACGGTAGCTATTGTAATAGCTGAATAGCGTATCGTTGCGGTGAATATGAGGGCGGTGTAAGAGTGAAGCTTTGCGGGAAGAGGGCAGAATTAGGCGGAAACTTACTTGAGATAAAAAAGGCGACACTCATTGCTGAGTGTCGCCTCTCGTCATTTAACCTTTAATTTAGTCTACGCCTAAGAATCCACCGGTTTGGTGTGCCCATAGCTGAGCATAAATACCGCCAGCGGCAATAAGTTCTTGATGCGTGCCTTGTTCGACGACTCGGCCTTGATCTAACACTATTAGCCTGTCCATTGCTGCAATGGTCGAAAGTCGATGGGCAATCGCAATCACTGTCTTGCCTTGCATTAACTCATATAAACTTTCTTGAATGGCGGCTTCGACTTCAGAATCCAGCGCTGAAGTGGCTTCATCAAGCAGCAAAATCGGCGCATTTTTTAATAAAACCCGCGCGATAGCGATCCGCTGTCTTTGGCCCCCAGAAAGTTTTACACCACGTTCACCGACTTGGGCATCTAAGCCATGATTACCGTGAGGATCACTTAGATCCTTAATAAAGTCATAGGCTTGAGCTTGTTTAATGGCGCTATCGAGCTGTTCTTCGCTGGCCGTTGGATTGCCGTAAAGAATATTCTCGCGGATAGTACGGTGCAACAGTGATGTATCTTGGGTCACCATACCGATTTGCGAGCGTAGTGAATCCTGCATAACCGTCTTAATGTCTTGATCGTCAATATTAATCTGACCTTTTTCGACATCGTAGAATCGCATTAATAGATTCACTAAGGTCGACTTACCCGCGCCAGAACGCCCAACTAAGCCAACTTTTTCACCTGCCTTAATATTCAGATTCAGATCTTCAATCACCCCAGTCTGCTCGCCGTAATGGAAACACACTTGGTTGAAATCAATCTTGCCATGGTTGACGACCAGCGCCTTGGCGTCTGGCTCATCTTGGATGATCGTTGTTTTCGATAAGGTGTTCATCCCATCGGTGACTGTGCCGATGTTTTCAAATAACGAACTGATTTCCCACATGATCCACTGTGACATGCCGTTTAAGCGCAGTGCTAAACTGACAGCAATGGCAATGGCGCCGATAGTAATCGCGCTGTCAGTCCATAGAGCAATCGCTACCGCAGCAATGCTGAATGCGAGCACATAATTAATGATCTGCACGCTGACGCTGATGCCCGTGACTAAGCGCATCTGGCGATAAACCGTGTCTAAAAATATCCGCATACTCGATTTGGCGTATTCGGCTTCTTTTTGCGTGTGGGCGAATAGCTTTACTGTGGTGATGTTGGTATAGCTGTCGACAATACGGCCTGTCATGGTTGAGCGCGCATCGGCTTGCTCGGTAGAGACACTTTTCAGCTTAGGCACAAAGTACCATTGCAGCCCAATATATAGTGCAAGCCACACTAGCATAGGTATCACTAAGCGCAGGTCGGCGCTGGCGATCATCACCAACATAGAGGTGAAATACACTAAAATGTAAACCAAAACATCGAGCAACTTCATCACAGTTTCGCGCACGGCTAAGGATGTTTGCATCACTTTCGTGGCGATTCGGCCAGCAAAATCATCTTGATAAAATGACACACTTTGCTTTAGCAAATAGCGGTGCGCGAGCCAACGGATCGACATAGGATAATTGCCGAGCAAGGTTTGATGCATGATAAGCGCATGCAGTAATACCAAGATTGGCATCACAATCAGCACCATGCCCCCCATCAGCATTAAGATCGTGCCTTCGTCTTGAAATAAGGTTTCGGGATTTTTTTTCACAAGCCAATCCACTAATTGGCCCATAAATCCGAACAGGGACACTTCAAGCATCGCCAGCATAGCGGTCAGCACTGACATTAAGATCAGCGGCAGTTCGTAGCCTTTAGTGTAGTGGCGGCAAAAAGCATAAACCCCTGTGGGTGGCTTAGTCGGTTCATCATCGGGGAGGGCTTCAACCCAAGATTCAAATCGTTTAAACATGAATTAACTCTATGGTGAGATAAAAAATAGTCGCGTATAGCATATACCCAAACAACCTGAAGATGCAGGATTCAGCGGGAATTTAACGCACTTTAGGCAAGGCGGTTATTTGCAGACCTAGTGGACTAAGTTAAAAATAACCAACACGGCATAAAGTGCGTTAAAACCCGCCGGAACGGAGCGTCTAGGGCACTCCACTTCCGTGTTGCATCAATTCAAAAGGTGGCCGACATTCTGTCATTGATGCGCCTTGAATTGAAGCACTCTAGACGCTCTGAAACTCGTATCTTCAGGTAGCTTGGGTATACAAGATTTCATTCCCTAAAAGCATTGAAATGATTGAGTTCCGTTTTCCGCTAGTGCTACATGCTAGTTTTACGTAAAGTAATGAACAAGAAATTAATTGTGAGCGAATATTGTCGGGCGTGATGAAAAATGAGTACAGATAGAGCGTCTGAGAGTGCGATTAAGTGTGATGAAATAGACTCAGTGCATTCACTGGAATCCAGTGCGGGACTACTTTCTGTGTCTATTTGCCGTGAGGCTAGGATGAGCCGCGATCCGCGTTTTGATGGTAAGTTTTTTGTGGGCGTATTAACGACGGGGATTTATTGCCGTACCGTGTGTCCCGCCGTCGCGCCAAAAGAGCAAAATGTGCGTTATTTTGATTCGGCCGTGAAAGCCGCACAGGCGGGATTGCGCCCGTGTTTGCGTTGTCGGCCCGACAGTGCGCCAGGTTCAAATCCGTGGAAAGGCACTGGTACTACGTTGGCGAGGGCCATTAGTTTAATTGAAGCGGGCGCATTAGCGGGGAAATCATCGGGAGAGCCAGCATCGACTGTGACACAATTGGCTGACAGATTAGGGATCAGTAGTCGTTATCTCAATAAGCTCTTTACCGAAGGTTTTGGCACTTCGCCTAAACAATATGCCTTATACAGGCAGTTACTGTTTGCAAAACAACTGCTACATCAAACCCAATTACCTATCACCCAAGTCGCGCTGGCGGCGGGTTTCAATAGTATTCGCCGTTTCAATGAGGCATTTAAGCAAACCTTACAATTGACGCCAACTCAATTAAGAAAGACCGCTTTAACCAAGGCGGCAAAGGAGCAGGTTATTGATTCATCAACAGGATTCGGTGAAATTGATACTTTGGGTGAATTTGTACCGCACTATGGATTAACCCTATATCAATACTATCGACCCCCATTGGATTGGGCATCGCAGCTGGCATTTTATCGCTTACGTGCAGTGACAGGAATGGAGTGGTTTACGCCGCAAATGAGTCATCCACAAGCGAGCGATGCAGTTCAGATTGCAGATGAAACCTATGTTTCGGCAGAAGCCAAGGCTGACGAGAACGGGCTCGAATATGGTCGCTGTTTTGCCATAGGCAAGATGCGCGGCACAGTGCAAATTATCCATGAACCTAAGCTGAATCGCTTCAAACTTGCGATTGCTTTGACCGAAGATTCCGCCGTCGATGAGCTGCAATTGCTGGTCACTGAGGTGCGGCGCATTTTAGATCTCGATGCGGATATGCAGCAGATTGAACAAGGTTTAAGTACGCTACCGAGTTTAGGCTTAACACCGTTTTCGGGATTGCGCATCCCTGGCGCTGGATCTTTATTTGAAGCGGTTTGCCGCGCGATTTTAGGTCAGCAAGTGACAGTCGTGCAGGCGACTAAATTACTGAATATATTGGTTGAAGCCTATGGCGAGCGCTTTAGTCTCAATGGCCGCGAGTATCGATTATTCCCAACACCCGAGGCGATTCGTGAGGCGAGTTTAACTGAGCTAAAAATGCCGGGCGCCCGTAAATTAGCGCTCAATGCACTCGCGGCGTTTATCTGCGAACATCCAGAGGCAAGTGTCGATGATTGGCTTAGCGTTAAAGGCATCGGTCCTTGGACGATAGCGTATGCCAAGCTTCGTGGCTTGGGCGATCCAAACGTGTTTTTACATTCGGATTTGATTGTTAAAAAGCATTTATTGGCCTTATATATCAAGAACAATAAGTTAGATGAAACGGCCACCGCGGCAGTGAGCTATCCCCAATTGTGCGAGCAGCTGAGCCAACACATTGCCCCGTGGGGCAGTTACTTAACTTTTCAGCTTTGGCATCAATAACCATCAAGCCGCCTCGCATTGAACTGCCAGTTTAAAAAGATGAGTTAGCCGTCATGTTAAGAGTCAATTTAACGACTCAATTAAGAACCAAATTAAGGTCAAATAAAGAGACAGATTATGAAACATGCGATTCGTCAATTGAGCCAAGCGCCAAGCATTGCAGAATATCAACCCTGCGCCGTGGATACGTTTATCAGTCCTGCCGGAATATTGCAGTTAAATGCCAATGCTTATGGACTGAGCCATTTAACGGTTGTCGGCTCGGATCGAACTGAGATTGCGCTTGCCAAGGCGAGTGAGGATGCCCTCAATCAAGCTAAGGCGCATATTCGCGAAACTCAGGCGCAGCTCGCGGATTACTTTGCGGGTGAGCGGGTTGAATTTGATTTAAAACTCGCGCCCAAGGGCACTGAATTTCAGCGCGACGTATGGCAAGCCTTGCTCAATGTAGATTACGGCCAGAGCTGTAGTTATGGGCAGATTGCCGAGCAAATCGGTCGGCCTAAGGCGGTGCGCGCCGTGGGCGCGGCCAATGGTGCCAATCCCATCGCGATTATCGTGCCTTGTCATAGAGTGATAGGCAAAAATGGCAAGTTAACGGGTTACGCCTACGGGCTTGCGATGAAACAGCAGTTGTTAACGCTGGAAACTGACAAGCACTGCCTCGATATTTAAGCTAGAATAGCCGCCTATTAAGATATTGGTGAGCAGTTAAACTTTCTATGACTCAGGCTTCTTCCTCTGCGGCAAGCTTTGCCCAACTCGGCATTATTGCACCTTTGCTAAATCGACTAACCGAATTAGCGTATGTTTCGCCCACACCAGTACAGGCGGCGACGATCCCCGTTGTGCTTGCTGGGCGGGATGTGTTAGCCGGCGCCAATACGGGCTCGGGTAAAACGGCAGCCTTTGCCGTGCCGCTGTTGCAGCAACTTGTTGAAGCAAAAACAGACGATAAGACAGGTGCTTATGTTCGTTGTTTGGTCTTAGTACCAACCCGCGAATTAGCCCAACAAGTCGCAGACAGCTTTCTGTCCTATGCCTCGCATTTGAATGGCAAGCTAAAAATTGTCGCCGCGTTTGGTGGTGTTTCAGTCAATGCGCAAATGCAGAGCCTACGCGCTGGTGCTGATGTATTAGTGGCAACGCCGGGTCGTTTGTTAGATCTGTTGTCCAGCAATGCCATCAAACTTAACCGCGTTAGCGCCTTAGTGCTCGATGAAGCTGACCGTATGTTAAGCCTTGGTTTTACAGAAGAATTAGCCCAAGTGCTCGACGCGTTGCCCGCCAAGAAACAAACCTTATTATTCTCAGCGACATTTCCAGAAGAAGTCCGTGAATTAACGGCAAAATTGCTGAATGATCCGCTTGAATACCAATTCCAAAGTGAACAAGAAAGCACGATTCATCAGCGGGTGATCACCGTTAATCGTCCGATGAAAACCGCATTATTGGCGCATCTGATTAAAGAACATCAGTGGTCACAGGCGTTGATTTTTGTGAGTGCCAAAAATACCTGTAATCATTTAGCGCAAAAGTTGTCTAAACGTGGGATCAGTGCCGAAGTCTTCCATGGCGATAAAGCGCAAGGCGCACGTACGCGAGTGCTCGATGGTTTTAAAAATGGTGAGATCAGTGTGTTAATCGCCACTGACATTGCCGCCCGTGGTATCGATATCGATAAACTACCTGTGGTGATCAACTTTGATTTACCAAGAAGCCCTGCGGATTATATGCATCGCATTGGCCGTAGTGGCCGCGCCGGTGAAGCTGGCTTAGCTGTGACCTTGATTTCCCATGAGGATTATCACCACTTTGGCGTAATAGAGAAAAAGAACAAGCTTAAGTTAGTGCGTGAGCAAATTGTCGGTTTTGAAGCCGATGATGAAATGCCAGTCGAACTGTTAGAACAAGCTAAACCTGTCGCCAAGCCCGAAGGTATGGGTAAAAAAAAGCGTAAACAGTTGCCGGCTGCCAATGCTGAATTTTGGGGCAAAAAATCTTAAGTCGTTGGAAACAAGCTATTCTTAGCTTATCTCTGGCGTTCCTTGTCATCTCACTTGTCGTAGGTAAGGTTTATGCAACACTTATTCTGGTTAGTTGAAGGTAAAGTCGCAGGGCGCAGTGGTCCCAATAAAGATCCTTGGGATTTGCAAGCGCTTAAAGAGGCCGGTATTGGTGCCATCCTGTCGGTCAATGGGGGCGAAGGCTGCGAGCCGAGCACCTTTAAAAAGCTCGATTTACGTTACGAATGTATTCCCTTTTCGCGCAATGTGCCGCCCCAAGATGGGGATGTGGCGATTTGTGTCGCTCAATTGCCCAAGGCATTAGCTTTTATCCAACAGTGTGAAGCCGATGGCTTACCTGTGGTGATACATTGCCGTTCTGGTAAGGATCGCACCAGTCTTATCATGGCCTATTACTTAATGGTCAATGGTGCTGCGCCATTACACGCTGTCAGCCAAGTACGCAGTATTCGCGATATCGCCTTTACTGCCGATGGCTGGGATCAATTCGCCTTTGACGTTTTGTACGCATTACAAGACTAAGCCTTTTGTAGGTGTCTCAGGGCCGAACCTATTCATTAATAGGCATAATAGTTTCATTCGTTTGACCTTAGTCATCAAAATTTTACTGTGTTAAGGTTAAGCTATCCGCAGGTTGGTTTTAGTGAGTTATCTATCTAATTATGAAAAGTAAGGCAAGTCAGTCACAGGGATTACTACTGTTTCGGTTATCACAGACGCAAGTGTTTGCCTTAGGCACGTTGAAAGTGCGTGAGCTGGTGCCGTACACACGTCTCAGCAAAATCCCCCAATCTCATCCGACGATTCTGGGGGCTTCAACTATCCGTGGTCATACGATTCCTATCATAGATATGGCGGCGGCGATTGGTTATCGGCCAATAGCCCCTGAAGAGCGGGAAAAGTGCTACATCATCATCACGGATTGTCAGCGGATGATCATTGGTTTCTTGGTGCGCGGTATCGATAAGATTATTGAATGTAACTGGCGTGATATTGAAGCTCCTTCGTCTAGTTTAGGGAAAAATGCCTATTTAACGGGCGTGACACGTTTTGAGGACCAACTGGTACAGTTACTTGACGTTGAACTGTTATTGTCGAAAATCTTCCCCGATGATCCACAGACGAATCGGGCTATTTTGACTGACGTACAACGTGAAAAACTTAAACCTATGAATATCCTTTTAGTGGATGATTCTAAGGTGGCGCGTAAGCAGTTATCCGACGCCCTTGATATGATTAACATTCCTTATCGAGTCACCGCCGACGGTAAAGAAGCGCTAGTCATGATGGAGCAAGCGGCATTGGAACATCACCCGATAGATATTTTGGTGAGTGATATCGAGATGCCGGGACTGGATGGTTACGAATTGGCTTTTGAAGTGCGTGATAATCCACTGACTGCCAAGGCCTACATCATTTTACACACTTCTTTATCCAGCGAAATTAGCGTGAGTCAGGCCCATCAAGTTGGGGCGAATGAAGCACTAACTAAGTTCGATGCCCACGAGTTAATCGACGCTATGTTACGGGGCGCCGATCTCGCCTTAGATAAGCGCTAATCTGGCGCTTGTTAGTTTTTTGTATGCTTTTTGCGGGGCTAGGGTAATTTAGTTAGCTTATTTCCCCGCAAAACTAGACAAGTCCAGTCACATCCTATAAAAACCTTATTGGCCTCATTTCCGAAGGTGCGCGTTGGGGATCTCAACCGAAATATAATAACGATAGGTTAAACCATGAAACAAGAATCATCATTGTTAGCTAAGTTGGCTAATGGCAGTCTCGTAATACAAATCTTTTTGGGGATCATCGCTGGTGTGGTCTTAGCCAGTTTTTCACCGAGTAGCGCGAAAGATATCGCCTTCTTAGGCAGTTTATTCGTTGGCGCATTAAAAGCGATTGCTCCCATCTTAGTCTTTATCTTAGTGGCGTCATCGATTGCTAATCAAAAAAAGAATACTCAAACCAATATGCGTCCCATTGTGGTGCTGTATTTATTCGGCACTTTCGCAGCCGCATTAACCGCAGTACTCCTGAGTTCGATCTTCCCGACTAACTTAGTTTTAGTTGCTGGCGTAGAAGGCACTAGCCCACCACAGGGCATTGGTGAAGTCATTCATACCTTGTTATTCAAACTGGTTGATAACCCAGTCAATGCGTTAATGACGGGCAACTATATTGGTATCCTCGCATGGGGTGTGGGCTTAGGTTTAGCCTTACATCACGCTACCGATTCGACTAAACAAGTGTTTGCCGACATGAGCCACGGTATTTCACAAATGGTGCGTTTTATTATCCGTTTAGCGCCTATCGGTATTTTTGGTCTCGTTGCGGCGACATTTGCCGAAACCGGTTTTGCGGCGATTGCAGGTTATGCCCAGTTATTGGCTGTGCTATTAGGTGCGATGGCTATTATTGCTTTAGTTGTTAATCCATTGATTGTGTACGTGAAGATTAAACGTAATCCGTATCCGCTGGTATTTCAATGCTTGCGAGAAAGTGGTGTGACGGCGTTTTTTACTCGCTCGAGCGCGGCAAACATTCCGGTGAATATGGCGCTGTGTGAAAAGTTAAAGCTGCATGAAGACACTTATTCAGTTTCTATTCCCTTAGGTGCCACCATCAACATGGGCGGCGCGGCGATCACTATTACCGTATTGACCTTAGCGGCGGCGCATACCTTAGGCATTCAAGTCGATTTACTGACTGCCTTGTTACTGAGTGTTGTTGCTGCTGTTTCAGCTTGCGGCGCATCGGGTGTGGCGGGTGGTTCATTATTGTTGATCCCACTGGCTTGTAGCTTGTTTGGTATTTCTAACGATGTTGCCATGCAAGTGGTCGCTGTTGGCTTTATTATTGGTGTGGTTCAAGATGCTGCAGAAACCGCATTGAACAGTTCAACCGACGTTATCTTTACCGCTGCCGCTTGTGAAGCCGCTGAGAATAAAGCTAAACTGAGTTAACGAGTGCTGTTATTCGTATCGAAAAGTATTATGGAAGCAGTCACTTAGGTGGCTGCTTTTTTTATGGGAGTCGTTATGATCTTTTTTGATTTTAGCGTGCTAGATGCCGCAAAACCCTGGTATGGGATAAATGACACTGTGATGGGCGGTTTGTCCCGCAGTAAAATGACGGTTTCACCTTTGGGTTATGGTGAGTTTAGTGGCCATGTGTCGTTGGCAAATGGCGGCGGGTTTGCCTCAGTGCGTTGTGAGTTTAGCCCTATAGATGTCAGTGAGTTTACTGGGATTTACCTCGAACTCGATGGCGACCGAACTAAAGACTATAAAGTGAATTTAAAGGATGTCGACACACCACAAAGTACGGTGTATCAAGCGCCTATGCCCACGCCAACTCACCAAACCTTTGGCGTGAGTAGTGCCAGAGTATTGAATTGGCAGCGGATAGAAATTCCATTCAGTTATTTCAAGCCCCAATGTCGAGGTAAACCCATTTCCCGTCCGAATATAGTATTGAGTCAGTTGTGCAGCTTAGGGTTAGTGATTGGCGCCCAGCAGAGTGGCGACTTTTCTTTGAAAATCAGAGAAATCGGCTACTACTAACGCTTGTAGTGAGTTTCTTATGGTGAATTTATTGTCGCGAGTTTCTTACTGCTAAGTGCTTATGGCAGATGGCTTGTTGCTAATGGCGCGGGTCATCTCAAGGCTTAATTGAATAAGAAAAAGAAAAAGGATAAGGCCGAGGCACTTATCCTTTTGATGGGCAGGGCAAAGTGGTGAGTTTGGCGAAAGCCGCAGTTTAAGCGCCAACAATCCCTAATGGTTTGGCGGTTTGCCATGCCCCGCGGGTAAAATCAGGGAAGGTGACAGAGTTACTGCGATCATTAAGTGAATGTTCACTTAAAATATTCACCACCGACCAAGACGCGCCATCGTACACATCCTGATCTAAAGCCTCGCCATTGCGTAGGCAATAAATCATGCGCCATAGCATCACAAAGTCCATGCCGCCGTGGCCGCCGTTAATTTCAGCCTCTTTTCCTATGCGCTGCCACAGTGGGTGATCGTATTTGTCGTACCACTTTTGCATGTCCATATCCCACTCGTGGTAACTTTGACCAAAGCCACCATTTTCGACGGCGATCCGATTCGGGAAGCCAGCAAACACGCCATTTGTTCCTTGGATTAAATTATGGCGACTGTAAGGTCTTGGGGTCGTCGTGTCATGCTGTACCATTATTGTTCGGCCCTTAACGGTCTTAATCAGACTGGTATTGATATCCCCATTGATATACTTGAGCTGATTACGTTCATGATCGGCGGGAAATTCACGTTTAGCATAGAGCGCACGGCCAAGGGCAGGCGAACTCATCGAGGTTAGATAATCGAACCTGTCACCGCGGTTGATGTTCATATACTGGGAAACTGGCCCTAAACCGTGGGTCGGGTACAAGTTGCCGTTACGTTTGGTATGCCAGTAAGTCCGCCATGAGCCTGTCTTATGATCGATCTCTTTCATCTGCCAACGTAGCTCATGGATGTAGGCGGCTTCGCCGTGGAGTAGCTCACCAAACACGCCTTGGCGCACCATGTTGAGCACCATCAGTTCTTCGCGGCCGTAGTTGACGTTCTCCATCATCATGCAGTTTTTCTGAGTGCGCTCAGCAGTATCGACAACTTGCCAGCACTCCTCAACCGTGAGCGCCATTGGCACTTCGACAAAGGCATGCTTGCCGCTCTCCATGGTTTCTATCGCCATTGGCGCGTGCCATTCCCATGGGGTTGAAATAATCACAATATCGATATCATCGCGGCTCAACAGATCGCGATAGCTCAGATCATTACCTGTATAGACAGCCGGTGTTGGTCGATTCTGTTTAACGATATGATCCACGGCCCTGTCGACTACCGCTTGATGGGTATCACAAATGGCTTTGAGTTCAACGCCCTCTAGATGACAGAATTGCTCGACATGGCTAAAACCCCGCTCGCCAACACCGATAAAGCCGACTCGAACCACGTCCATCTTAGGTGCTATGAGTCCGATAACGGATTTACCCACTTGCGGTTTAGGGGCGACGCTACTGGCGTAGGCATTGAGAGCAATATTGGCAGTAACGAGTCCTGCAGTAGCGGCACCTGCGGCCTTAAGAAAATTACGACGATGAATGTTATGCATAGCGCTTCCTGCTTTATTTTTGTTTTGTAGGGATATTGAAATATCACTTGGTCTTATTTGTACGGTAATTCATTTATGGGTTATATCAGAAACCCCATTCAAATTGGCAATAAAGATGTAACAAGCTCCTATAAGTCCATTTAGTATGAAACGCGTAACATTGTTGGCTTGATGTAAAATTAAAAAAAACAATTGCTTGAGTTATTTTTGTTGCGAGTTCATCAATATGATCAAAGCAAACTAAAAAACGAAATTGGACAATATGTGGAGCATATTCATACCAAAGGATTGAGTTTTAGATTTGTAGAAATAACGCTACATCCCCCCTTGTGCTTAACTCTTCATCAAGAGTCGTAGAAACTGGAAGAGATACAATCGTATCTAAATTGCTTGTTAGTGCTTTCTGTCAATACACGTGCGTGTTATCTCAAACATCTAAATCTAAAAATATTTAAAATTAAACACTGAGAGGTTACCGTTTTAGGATAATAGGTCTGGAAAACGCGCATGCGTGTCTTTCTGATGGATTCTTGTATATGAAAAGCGGTATAAAGCTGATAACTTCCAGTTAATACAGGTAGTTAAGTGTGCACGTTTTTATTTTTCTATGGACGCCAACGCTACGCTGCATTGGTGTTTTTTAGCTCAGCATTAGGGCCTTTTATGGGTGCATTTGAATATTCACAAGCCACTCTTCGGATCTTCGGGGATGATTTGATACCTGAAGACGTATCAAATTTACTTGGTGGTACAGCAACTAAAAGTAAAAAGAAAGGTGATGAAGATGTCAGCAAAATCAGCGGAAAAGTGCGGATTGCCAAAACGGGTAGCTGGGATTTTCAGGCTAAAAAGAGAGAGCCAGAAGACCTAAACGCGCAGATTGAAGCAATTTTATCCCAGCTAACAAGTGACTTAGCGATATGGGAAAAGCTTTACCAAAGCTACAAAGTTGACATGTTCTGCGGCTTGTTTATGGGCAATTGGAATGATGGTTTGAGCTTGTCACCTGAAATCATGCTGGCACTTGGTCAACGTGGAATTGTTTTAAGTTTAGATGTTTATAGTGGGTCGGACGATTAAGATGGTTGTCGCCTCTAAAAACAAATGTTAACGCCAGCAAAAGTGCTGGCTGCGACGTCAACCCGCTGCACGGCTTTGCGTGCTAAATTTGGGCGCTAGGCACTAAAACCTTACTTGTTTTTCATTAATTAAAGGAATAATAAATGACCCACCTAATTACTAAAGTGATGTTAACTGGACTCATAGTGGCATCAACTCATCTTCACGCTGAAAACTACGACTTCAAACCGGGTTTATGGGAAACCATTTGGAAATCCGAAATAGTAGAAATAGACGCACCTCCTGAAATGGAGAAAATGATGCGGAGCATGTCCAAAAGGCCTGATTACACGGAAACTGAATGCATAAATGACATCGCCTCTGCATTTGATTTGGAGCCTGAAGAAAATGAAGGCGAAGAATGTCAAACCAACAGCAATTGGATCAGTGCTAACAAAATGGTGTTTGAAACATCATGCACTAGTCCTGATGGTGCATCTAAAACAGTGGGTGAAATGCATTTCAATGGGAAAACGTCCACTTCTAAGCTTGAAGTGACAATCTCTGAAGAGGCAATGAAAATCAAGTCGAAACTCGTTGGCAATGGAAAATATATTGGCGCTTGTGACTAAGTGCCATACAAGCTCTTCAACTTAACGCATAACGGTTAATAAGGATATTATGAGGACTGTTAGTAATATAAAAGGGATTTATTGAACTTTCGCTGGCATTGCCAGTTGGTCTGTATTGTGTATGGCTGCCGTTCCATTGTATCGACGTTTAAACAGCGTGGCGCTCTCATTCAACTCGCTAGATAAGTCTTTTAGCTGCCTTTACTTTAGCGATAAGTAAATAGTGATAAAGATCGCGTTTTTATTTGTAGATTGAGCTACACTGCCGATTAATTAGTCAAAGGTATTTATCTTTTATATTTTAAACATTTAGCAAATTTAAGTTAACCATAAAGTTACATTTGACGGGCGGTTTGAAGTAATTTGCTGTAGTGGGGAGTAAAGCGTTAAATGGGTTCTATGCTTAATGTACTACCACAACTGACATTCACTTTAGGTGATTGGGTATTGCATAAGGATATCAGGATGTCTGGGATTGAAAAACGCCGTCGCCTTCATTGGCGGGAGACAGATATGCAAAATCGTGAAATTATTGGTCGTTGGTTAGATGGGCGTCCTTTATTGGGTGACAAAATTACCCTCTATAAAGAAGACGGAAAATATTTTTTAGAAACTTGGTTTAGCGATGGCTGCCATAGTTTAGATGAAGTCTATATGTCGCCAACCGCTGAAGGCCATAAGCTGGAAGATGTGGGCGGTAATTTCTTTGGTGAATTCTTTATCGTGACACAGTCGCAGCAATTACAATTTTGTAATGAGCAGGGCTGTTATTTCCAAGCGGATAAATTAGCCGCCGATGCCGATTTTGCGCAAGGCATACGCGTCGCTTAAAAGGCAACAATCGAATCCGTAAATAACTAAGGTCGCATTTTAGCTCAGTGCTAAGTCGCGACCTTTTGCTTTTATGGGGTTGCAGCTATTGGATTGAGTTATTCGCTAAAGGGATGTTTGCTGCTAAAAAACAGCGGTTTAGCCGAATAGGGATGAGTCAGACTTAAGCTTTGTGCATGTAAGCATAAACGCGGCGCGGCTTTGATAACCTCGGCATCACCGTAAAACTCATCACCTAAAATCGCATGTCCTAGGGCGAGCATATGCACACGTAATTGATGAGTACGGCCGGTTTCTGGCGAAAGCTCGACTAAGGTGCTGTTTTCTCTGCGTTCTAGTACACGGTAGTAGGTGAGTGCGCTTTTACCGCCAGTTTCTCCTGCTTGCAGTGTCTTTTGATAGGGTGGATGCTCAGTGTCTGGTGCAATCGCGAGGTCAATCATGCCCTGTTCCTGCGGCACATGTCCCATCACTTCGGCAATATAGACTTTCTTACTCTGCCTATCTTGAAACTGCGTTTTTAAATGCGACTCGGCTTTTTTATTACGGGCGAACACCATAATGCCCGAGGTTGCGCAGTCGAGCCGATGCACTAAAATCGTTTCTGGATAAAGGGTTTGTAAGCGGGTTAATGCGCAATCGAAGGTGTGAGCCGCTCGACCCGGATTCGACAATAAGCCCGAAGGTTTATTGATGATAATCAGATCTCTATCTTTATAGCGGATGTCTAGCCAAGGAACTGCTGGGGGCTGGTAATCAAATATCTGCATTTTGTCCTCATTTTTGCGCGGCCATACTAGCAAAATTTACGCAGGCACACAGCATAATCTCATGCTCGCTTATTCCTAGAGGGAGGAAGGCAAATATTCTGCAGGTGTTTTACGGCTCAAGATACGGGTATAAGCCATCAGCTGCGGATAAAAAGTGCGGAATGCGGTTTCGATTTCGATCTGCATTTTATTGACGACTTTATGGGCATCTTTAAACAGTGCGGCTTGCGGATGCTGTTTTGCCACTTGTGCTAAGGCGTGTTGTAAGCCTTTTTCCGTGGTGTAGCTGCCCAGCCAATCAGCGCTGCGCATGGTGGGCAAGAGTTTAGCAAGTGCCTCTGGATGGTATGGGTCTACTCCTTGGGCGGCGAAAGTATCTAACGCGTCATAGGCCTTGCTGCTGAATTCATCCAAGGGTTGGTGATGATATTCTTCCCAATAATAAGCTAAATAGTGATCGAAACTCACGGCCATGAGTTCTGCTGCTATGCTTCTTAAGGGCACAGGGAAAGCTTCCATTAATTCAATCGTGAGTTCGTGGCTGGCGCAGAGGGTATTAATCTCTTGGTTTAGCCATAACGCTTGGCGTAACTCAATTGGAGCTTGTGCAACTGGCGCTTGAATATAGTTACCCGCCACATTGGCGGCAAGGTGTGTTTTACTGATGTCGGCGAGATGTAAGTGTGTAAGAAAGTTCATTATTTTGCGCTTGGTTAACCACGTCGGTTCACGGTATCATGCGCAAGCGCGCTTAGGAAAGCACGGAAGCTAAAAATGCAGTATTTTTTCACTTTTTAGGATCATGGATGATGTGGAACTGGTTTATAAAAATGCTTGGTCGAGACGAGCAGCCCAAACGTAAAAAAGTGTTAGTGGATATTCCCTTCGAACAACACCGTTTTAGCATGGATGATTTCAGCCGTTCGCGGCTTAAATTCGATGCCGATGACAATTTGCCCCAAGATGGCGTCAAACCTATTAGCGTCAAACCTATGGTTCTTGAGCAAGAAGTGGACGCTGGCAATAAGTAATCTTGATATTCTTGGCCTCTAACCATAGACTAGCCGCCGTTCTAAGCTATCTAGAGGCCTATCATGCGCGTTGCAGACTTTTCTTTCGATCTCCCCGATGAGCTGATCGCTCGTTATCCTATGGCGCAGCGTAATGCATCACGTCTGTTAACCTTAGACGGCAATTCTGGCGCGTTAGGCGACAAACAATTTACCGATCTGCTGGGGATGATTAATCCCGGCGATTTAATGGTGTTCAACAATACCCGAGTGATCCCCGCGCGTATGTTTGGCCAAAAGGCCAGCGGCGGTAAGTTAGAAATTTTAGTTGAGCGTATGCTTGATGATAAGCGCATCCTCGCCCATGTTCGCAGCTCTAAATCCCCGAAAGTGGATTCGTTAATCCATCTCGACGGTGGCTATCAAATGAAGATGGTCGCCCGCCACGATACCTTGTTTGAGCTTGAGCTGTTATCCGAGTTGACCATTCTAGAGGTGCTCGAAGCCGTAGGGCACATGCCTTTGCCTCCTTATATCGATAGACCCGATGAAGATGCCGACAAAGAGCGCTATCAAACTGTGTATAACCAAAATCCAGGCGCCGTTGCTGCGCCAACGGCGGGGTTACATTTTGACGATGCCATGCTAGATGCATTAAAAGCCAAGGGTGTGAATATCGCATTTGTGACTTTGCATGTGGGCGCGGGAACGTTTCAACCGGTGCGTGTTGATACCATTCTTGAGCACAAAATGCATTCTGAGTGGGCCAATGTGCCGCAGGATGTGGTCGATTTAATTGCGCAAACCAAAGCGGCGGGTAAACGCGTAGTTGCCGTCGGCACAACATCTGTACGTTCCTTAGAAAGTGCGGCGCGCGCTAGCCAAGGTGAACTCAAAGCCTTTAGCGGTGATACAGACATCTTTATTTATCCTGGCTATCAATTCCAAGTGGTCGATGCCATGGTGACGAACTTCCACCTCCCTGAATCGACCCTCATCATGTTAGTCAGTGCATTTGCGGGTTTTGATCATGTTATGGCGGCGTATCAACATGCTATCGCGCAAAAATATCGCTTCTTTAGCTATGGCGATGCCATGTTTGTGACGAAAAAAGCCCACTAGACCAAGATTTTGTTTTAAAATAGCCGCCCAAAGTGAGTATGGGCGGCAACTTTTTTTCGTCAAAAGGTTGAACCTTTTAACGCTGTCCCCATCTCTATTGTTAATCAAAATGGCATTAGCCATTAAAAATGTAGTCAGACTGTTTATCTGGCGAGGTGAATTATGAAATTTGAATTAGATACTACCGACGGCCGTGCGCGCCGTGGTCGGTTGATTTTTGACCGTGGCACAGTAGAAACCCCCGCATTTATGCCTGTTGGAACCTACGGCACAGTTAAAGGTATGACGCCAGAAGAAGTACGTGCTACAGGCGCGGACATTTTGCTCGGTAACACTTTCCATTTATGGTTGCGCCCAGGCGAAGAAATCATGCGAAAGCACGGTGACTTGCATGATTTTATGAACTGGCAGCGTCCGATTTTAACGGATTCGGGTGGTTTCCAAGTATTCAGTCTTGGCGATATCCGTAAGATCACCGAAGAAGGTGTGCATTTCCGTTCGCCAATCAATGGCGAGAAAATCTTCTTAGATCCTGAAAAATCAATGCAAATCCAAGATGCATTGGGCAGCGATGTGGTGATGATTTTTGACGAATGTACGCCGTATCCCGCGACTGAAGATGAAGCGCGTAAGTCAATGCAGATGTCGCTGCGTTGGGCCAAACGTTCGCGTGATGAATTTGACCGTTTAGAGAACCCTAACTCTCTATTCGGCATTATTCAGGGCGGTGTGTATGAAGATTTACGCGACGAAAGCTTAAAAGGCTTAGTCGATATCGGTTTCGACGGTTATGCCGTCGGTGGTTTGGCCGTAGGAGAGCCTAAAGCAGATATGCATCGTATTCTTGAGCATATTTGCCCGCAAATTCCTGCTGACAAACCTCGCTATCTGATGGGGGTCGGTAAACCAGAAGATTTAGTTGAAGGGGTACGTCGTGGTGTTGACATGTTTGACTGTGTAATGCCAACCCGTAATGCCCGCAACGGTCATCTGTTTACGAGTGAAGGTGTGATCAAAATACGCAATGCGCGTCATAGAGATGACACGTCACCACTCGATACTAAGTGTGATTGTTATACCTGTAAAAATTATTCACGGGCATACCTTTACCACTTAGATCGTTGTAATGAGATTCTGGGTGCGCGTTTAAACACCATTCACAACTTGAGATACTATCAAATGTTAATGGAAGGTTTGCGCGGTGCGATTGAGACGGGTACATTAGACGCCTTTGTGGCGGACTTCTATACCAGTCAAGGTCGCGAAGTACCAGAGTTAGTCGATTGATTTTTTGCTAATAAGAAGAGAAAACTATGTTTATTTCAAATGCATACGCAAGCGCTGCCGGCGCACCACAAGGTGGCGGCACGATGGAATTGATTTTCATGCTGGCAATTTTCGGCCTGATTTTCTATTTCATGATTTTCCGTCCGCAATCAAAACGCGTTAAAGAGCACAAAAACCTGATGTCATCAATCAGCAAAGGCGACGAAGTGCTGACCAGTGGCGGGATTTTAGGCAAGATTGCAAAAATCAGCGACGAAAGCGATTACGTGTTACTGAGCTTAAACGACACGACTCAAATCACGATCAAAAAAGACTATATTGCAGCTGTATTGCCTAAGGGCTCTATCCAGTCGTTGTAAGCCAAGAGGGCTCAGGCGTGTTAAATAAATACCCAATGTGGAAAAACATTATGGTGATGCTCGTCATCGCCATAGGTTGTTTCTATGCCGTACCGAACCTTTTTGGTGAAGATCACGCGGTGCAAGTGGTGGCGACTCGAGGTGCTGAAGTCACGGCATCAACCCAAGCCAGTGTGAACGAGCTGTTAGCCAGTAAGGGCATTGCGGTAAAGCGCTCTGAGCTTGAAAAAGGTCAGTTGTTGGTCCGTGTGCAAAATGCGGATCAACAGCTACTGGCGAAAGAATTAATTGCTGACAGCTTAGGTGACAAGTTCACTGTGGCGCTCAACTTAGCCCCAGCGACGCCTAAATGGCTCGAGTCTATGGGCGGCAGCCCAATGAAACTTGGTCTCGACCTTCGCGGCGGTGTGCATTTCTTAATGGAAGTGGACATGGGCGAAGCGATTCGCAAAATGGAAGAGGCTAAAATTGCCGATTTCCGTTCGCAATTACGTGAAGAAAAAATCCGTTACGCGGGCATTCGCAATAATGCTCAAGGAATCGAGATTAAATTCCGTGATGGCGAAAGTTTAGCCAGTGCCGAACGTTTCCTAAAATCTCGCAGCAACGATATGGTGTTCACCGATGTGAGCAAGGGCGAAGATTTTGCCCTGCAAGCTGTGATGAGTGACGTGTATCTTAAGCAGATTAAAGAAGAAGCACTGCAACAAAACATTACTACCATTCGTAACCGTGTAAACGAGTTAGGTGTGGCTGAGCCTGTAGTACAACGTCAAGGCGCCGAGCGCATTATCGTTGAATTGCCAGGTGTGCAAGATACCGCTCGCGCTAAGGAAATCTTAGGTGCTACCGCATCGATTGAATTCCACATGGTCGATGACAAAGCCGATCCTAATGCTGCGCAATCTGGCCGTTTACCAGCGGGTTCTGAAGTGTACCAGCGCCGCGAAGGTGGCACTGTGATATTGAAGAAAGAAGTGATGTTGACCGGTGATCATATCACGGGCGCACAACCTAGCTTTGACCAGTACAGTCGTCCACAGGTTAGCATCAACCTTGATGCGAAAGGCGGCACCATTTTCTCTGACGTGACCAAAGACAACATAGGCAAGCCTATGGCGACATTGTTCATCGAATATAAAGACAGTGGTGAACGCAATGCCGACGGCAGCGTTAAGATGCAGAAAATCCAAGAAGTGATTTCTGTCGCGACCATTCAAGCGCGTTTAGGCCGTAACTTTGTGATCACTGGCTTAAGCCATGGTGAAGCTCAAAACCTCGCGCTATTACTGCGTGCTGGTGCCTTGATTGCGCCAGTGTCGATTGTGGAAGAACGTACCATTGGTCCAAGCTTAGGTGCTGAAAACATTGAAAACGGTGTTCAAGCTATGGTTTGGGGTATGGCGGTTGTCTTACTCTTTATGCTGGTTTACTACCGTGGCTTTGGTCTTATCGCCAACATCGCCTTAACCATGAACTTAGTCATGGTGGTGGGCGTAATGTCGATGATCCCTGGCGCAGTGTTAACCCTGCCAGGTATTGCCGGTATGGTGTTGACTGTGGGTATGGCTGTTGACGGTAACGTGCTGATCTATGAACGTATCCGTGAAGAATTACGTGCGGGCCGTAGCGTCCAGCAGGCCATCCACGAAGGTTATGGCAACGCATTCTCCACCATCGCCGATGCGAACATCACCACTTTCCTAACGGCGCTGATCCTGTTTGCCGTAGGTACAGGCGCTGTTAAAGGCTTCGCGGTGACCTTGATGATAGGTATTGCGACTTCCATGTTTACTGCAATCGTGGGTACTCGCTCAATCGTTAACGCGATTTGGGGCGGTAAGCGCGTGAAGACTCTGTCTATCTAAGGGGAAGTGACAATGTTAGAAATTTTATCTTTAAAACATACGGTAAACTTCCTCCGTCATGCACTGCCAATCAGTATTATGTCGGCTGTATTGGTACTGGCTTCATTGGTTTCTCTTGTGACCAATGGCATTAACTGGGGGCTTGATTTCACTGGCGGTACCGTCGTTGAAATGGAGTTCACTAATCCAGTCGATTTAAACGCCCTGCGGGTGCAACTGACGACGCCAGATTCTGAAGGTGCAGTCGTACAAAACTTCGGTTCTAGCCGTGACGTATTAGTACGTTTACAGGTGAAAGAAGGCGTGAAGAGTGACGTGCAAGTTAAGTCTGTCATGGAAGCTGCGCAGAAAGTTGATCCACAAGTTCAGCAGAAGCGTGTAGAGTTCGTTGGCCCACAAGTGGGTAAAGAACTGGCTGAGCAAGGCGGTTTAGCGGTATTAGTCGCGCTTATCTGTATCATGATTTATGTGTCCTTCCGTTTCGAATGGCGCTTAGCATTTGGTTCTGTCGCGGCATTGGCGCATGACGTAATCGTGACTTTAGGTGTGTTTTCGGTATTCCAATTGGAATTTGACTTGACCGTACTGGCGGGTCTATTGACGGTTGTGGGTTACTCACTCAACGATACTATCGTGGTATTTGACCGTATCCGTGAAAACTTCCTTAAGATGCGTAAAAGCGACCCTGAAGAAGTGGTGAATACTTCAATTACTCAAACCATGAGCCGTACAATCATCACCACAGGTACAACCTTAGTGGTGGTCGTGGCCTTGTTCCTAAAGGGCGGCACTATGATCCATGGCTTTGCGACTGCATTGCTGATGGGTATTTTTGTGGGTACGTATTCTTCTATCTATGTGGCGAGTTTCTTGGCCATTAAACTGGGTATCAATCGTGAACACATGATGCCAGTTGAGATTGAGAAAGAAGGCGCAGACCAACCTCCTATGATGCCTTAAAGGTTACATTCGAGTTAAAAAGCCACCGACGAGGTGGCTTTTTTTTAGCTCGATTTTGAGATAGATCTGACATTCTGCTAGCAAACTCACAAAGTTATAGTCAGTTATGCTGTAAAAATGGAATGTTAATTAAATTAACAACTGGTGTAAAAATCAGCGCTCGACAGGCTCGGCTATTTAGCAGTAGGATGTCGGCAACCCATATTCCAGAGAGTTGTAGCCGTAGGATGTCGCATGGAAGAACGTAAAGTGTTAGTTGCTGGTGGTAATTTATTGCAAGCCCACACATGGAAAGGTTTATTAGAGGCCTGTGGTATTCATGTTGAGCTCAGAGGTGAAGCGCTATTGGGTGGTATTGGTGAGCTTCCTACTGGGATGCAAAACGTCGAGTTATGGGTGGGCGAGTCCCAACATGCGTCGGCGCAAGTGCAACTGAATGCGTTGGATGTCGAAAGCCCACAGTGGCAATGTGTGCAATGCCATGAAACCAATGAAGGCAGTTTTGAGTTGTGCTGGCAATGCAGCTCTGAGCGCAGCGAAAGCCACAACTAGCCTTGGATAGGCAATCACTTCCGCTTTGTGCTGTGGCTGAAAGATTGCGTCTACTGGATGAGAAGATTACACTTTGCTGATAAGCTGACATTCATCATGTCATTCAATATCTTATCTAGGAGTCAGTGATGCCGCATCCCAGTGCTTTTTCCGTCCTTGTTGACGCAATTCTGCCTAACATCACCGAAGTGACCATTGAAGCCTATCAGGCCGATGACAGCTGGCATCTTGTGGATGTGCGTGAGGATCGCGAGTGGCTGCAGGATCATTTACCCCAAGCAAAACATTTAAGTCGGGGTATTTTAGAGCGTGATATCGAAGCACGTTTCCCCGATAAACATACCCCCATATTACTCTACTGCGCAGGTGGTGCGCGCTCAGCCTTGGCGGCCCATAATCTGCAACTCATGGGTTACACCCGCGTTGCCTCATTGATTGGTGGCTATAAAGGCTGGGTACAGCGTCAACTGCCAGTCGTGCAGGATTAAGCGTTCAGGATCTCATCTAATGCAATATTTCCCCTTGTTTGTCGATACGGTTAACTTAAATGTCTTGCTGGTGGGGGCGGGTGATGTGGCGAGCCGTAAGCTGGCGCTGCTGACACGTACCGAAGCCAGTATTCACGTGATAGCCCCTGAAGTGAATCCTGAAGTGCAGCGTTATGCTGATACGGGCCGTATTCTGTTATCCCAGCGCGAAGTGGTTCACGCCGATATTCAAAATTATGATCTGGTGTATTTAGCCACGGCAAACGACAGTCTTAATGCCGAGTTGGCGACTCTAGCCACCGCGCGCGGTATTTGGGTTAATGCCGTTGATAATCCGGCATTTTGCCGTTTTATCACCCCTTCGATTGTCGATAGGGGCCGTTTAGTGGTGGCGATCAGCACGGCGGGCGCGGCACCGGTATTTGCACGCACGATTCGCTCGCGCTTAGAATCCAGCCTACCGCAATCACTCAAGCCTTTGTTCGACTTTGTCGCCGATAGACGCGTCGAAGTGCAAGACAAGCTCGATTCAACCTCGAAACGCCGCTTATTTTGGGAGCGTTTTTTCGATACCAATGGCGACCGTTTCGATAGTCGTACCGCCGAGCATTACCATAATGCATTTAATCATTTAGTCAGCCGCGGCGAAATCCTTTTGCTGGATGATGCAACCTCTGTGGACTTACTGCCACTCGCCGCCATGCCGTTGTTGCAGCGCCTCGATTGGATCTATAGCCAAGGCGATTTGAGCGACGAATTGGCAGAATTAGTCCGTCGAGACGCCAATCGGGGCGAGTTACCCGCACTCAGTGAATTGAGCCTGCAATACGAACAGGGCACACGCATGTTGCTGGTGGCCGATACACAAAAAATCAGTCAGTTGAAAGCGCATTTCCCGATGGCTAAGCATTTACGACCCGGCGCGATTTAATTTCTTATCGATTCTGCTTTCTGTCAGATTGCACTTTCTGTTCGATTTGATGGGCGTATCCTATTGTTCGTTTGAGCTAATGCCGAGTCTCAGGTAGACTCGGCAGCCTTATTTTAGAATTTCGCTGTTTCAGGATTTCACTCTGCATTTAGGATGACTATGGCCCTCAAAGCGACCGTGTTTAAGGTCAATTTACAGATAGCCGATATGGATCGGAATTATTACCAAGATCATCAATTGACGCTTGCCCAGCATCCTTCCGAAACCGATGGCCGCATGATGGTGCGTTTACTGGCGTTTATTGTGAATGCCAGCGAAACCTTAAGTTTTAGTAAAGGCTTGTGCGTCGATGATGAGCCAGAGCTGTGGGACAAAACCCTATCAGGCGAAATTGATCTGTGGGTTGAGTTTGGTCAGGCCGATGAGAAATGGCTGCGAAAGGCCAGTGGCCGCGCCAAAGTCGTGCAGTTATTTACCTATGGTGGCCGCAGTGTACCCATTTGGTGGAAACAGAATCAGCAGGCGTTAGAGCGTTATCAGAATTTAAAAGTGTGGAATATTGCCGAAGAGTCAGTCACGGCAATGGAAGCCTTTGTTGGGCGTAATATGGCATTGCAAGTTTCGATTAGTGAAGGCCAAATTTGGTTATCGGATAATGAAACCAGCGTGTTGATCGAACCTGAAATCCTCAAAGATATTGCATAACATGTTGTCCCGTCCTAAGATAGGTTGACAGTTTTTAGGCCAGCTCCTGTAGCTGGCCTTTTCTATTGTGCACCTGATTAGGGGTTGCCATATTCAAACTCAGATGCGGTCTCATATCGTTGTATATTGCTATCGATTCTCTAACAAGTATCTTCAGCTCCGCAAATGTCCTACATCGGTGCAGTAAAAACTCCTGCTTCAGTATGCCATTCACTCTTTCTGCTAATGCATTTTGGTAGCAATCATAACCATCCGTCATTGACGGCGGGATTTGGCTCGCCTGAAGCGCATTCTGATAAATTGCTGAGCAGTATTGTAAGCCTCTGTCTGAGTGATGCACTGCGTTGCCGATATAGCGTTTATCTTTTATGGCCATTTTTAACGCTTTCACCACACTCTCGGCTTTCATGTCTTTACTCACGTGATGACCGACTATCTTACGCGAACTCGCATCGGTGACCAGTGACAGGTAGTGCACACCTTGGTCTGACTCAAGATAGGTGATATCGCTGACCAGTACATGCTCTGCATCATGCAGTCCTTCCTCTTTCAGCAGATTAGGATGCTTCTTCATCCAGTGTTTGCTGAACGTGGTTTTTGTGTAGCTTTTCTTCGGTTTAACCAGCAAACCTTCACTTCTCAAATAGGTAAAGAACCCATCTCGCCCGAGTTTAATATCGTGCTCAACCAGCCTGGATTTTATCAACGTATAGAGCTTACGGGCCCCTAACTTTGGCATATATTTACGCCAGTACTGGACCCAGTCTTTGATGACCGATAGCTCAGCTCTACGACTTTCCATTCGAGCAACTGCCTGATAAATACCTTGCCTCGACATACCCGCAGCACGACATGCGGCAGCGAGGTTTATTTGTCCGTTGCTTTTTGCTTGCCAGAGGTACCGGATAAGTACTTTTTTCTGAGGCCTGCTCCATATTCATTGTCCATGATATCAACCATGCCATTGAGGATTTTGTTACGCAGTTTCTCTTCTGCTAACTCACGTTCAAGGCGCTTGATCGTTTCGGCAGGGGTTTCTTTTGACTTAGGCATAAGGGGATGCTGAAAAGGTTTCGACCAATCGAGTCTACCATGTTTTCTAAGCCAAACGAGTACCGTTGAACGGCCTTGAATGCCAAAACGGGCTTGGGCTTGTTTGTACGTCATTTCGCCTTTTTCAACACGCTCTACAACGCCTAATTTAAAGGCTAAGGTGTAATCTCGTTGTGTGCGCTTACGGTTTGAGTTAATTGATGTTGTCATAAAGAAGTCCTCTTTATGTCAACGTATTTCAGGACGGGACATGTCTTGTAAAAAAAGAGCCTGCGATTGCAGGCTCTTTTCATTTATTACTTTCATTTCTCAGTAAGCGTATCGATTTGGATTTATTGGAAGCTCAGTTCCCAGCTATCGATATAACCCACATCACCACGGCCACTGTCTACGGCTTTCAACTTCCATACGCCGTTCGAATTCGCACCCGTCATATCAGCGGTATAGCTCTTGTTGATATTGGCAGCACCTGAACCTGTGTTGCTATGCAGAGTGACGGTTTTACCAGAAGGGCTGATCAACTGCACTTTCAAGTCACCAATGTAAGGGTGGACTATGTTCACTACCGCAGTCACAGTGCCTGAATCACCGGTGCGAGTGACTGTGATTGGGCTCGTGATCCCAGCAGCTTTGTTATCTGGGATGTTGTAGTTATCAGTGTTGCTATAGCTTGCAGGCGTAGTACCGCCGCTAGATGCTGTGTAGCTTGCTGTTAACGACACTCCAGTGAAGGCAGAGTAGCCTTTCAGCATGGCGTAGTAAGTGCCTGATTGGATATTGGTGATTGGGCAAGACTCGCTATTGCCACTTTTATACGGACGGCAATCATAGTTAGCTGTAGTTGGCGCTGCACCATATTGCACATACAAGTCCGCATCACCTGTACCACCGTTCATTACAAAGCCTAAGTTAGTTGCGCCTTGTGGTACGTCAAAGGAGAAGTGCAGTTCTTCACTCGCTGCGCCGCCTAAGCCCGTTTTAGCCACACCGTTAACTAACACGCCATCGGTTGGAGTTGGATCAACAGGACCCGTTGGGCCAGTACAAGAGGCATCTAAGAAGGTTTTCGCGGCAACAGCGTTGACTAAACCATAGCCATAGTAGTTATCACGGCCCGCAGTACCAAGATCTTCGGCGGTCATTTTCAATGCGTTACGAACCTGCGCCGCACTACACTCAGGGTGATAGCTCCACACTAAGGTTGCAACACCTGACACATGTGGCGTCGCCATCGAAGTACCGTTGTAGTACTCGTAATCTTTATTGCCTTGGTTGCTGACTGTTGCTGTCGCACCCAGTTGATTACGCAGTGCTAAACCTGTTGCGCGATCCACTGATACGGAAACCATATTGATTTCACTGTTTGCATCGACAAGGAAGGGGTTTTGTAAGCCAGGTAATGCCGCGTTACTGTAAACAATCGCCGCACTGGCACCGGCATTTTTACAGGCTTTAGCCGCATTGATTTCAGGGTAACTTGTGCCTTGATTGCCAACACGTTCCACTAAACAAATCTTATTGGTCATGTTGCCGCAGTTGAAGCTAGTTCCGCTGACGCTACATTCGGCAAGCGTAGCTGTCGCTGTACCATTGTATGGTGCTGCCACATAGTTGCCGCCCGATGAAATGAGGCGATTATGTGGCACGACACCTGAATCAAAGTAAGACTGACCACCGATAGTAATATCGGCTAAACGGCCTTCGCCACGGGTAACCGTCGACAGAATCGCTTCACCTGGGCCAGATATTTCAACTTGGTTGGTGTATTGGGAAAATGCAGAATGGTCTTTATGATTATCCACTGAGGCGACTGACATCACGCCATCGTAGGATGCTGGATAGCTGTGAGCACTATTGCCATCGTTACCTGCAGCGGCAATCAAGAGAACACCATTATTATAATGGGCAGCAAGAGCATTACGCTCAGTGGTGCTCGAACCCGCACCACCTAAACTCATAGTGACAACGTTAGCGCCGTTGGCAACACAAGTATCTACCGCGGCGACTAAGGATGAAGAGTAACCCCAGCCAGATTCGTTAAACACTTTTACGACATGAATATTGGCATTTTGATTTGGCATTACGCCGATCACGCCGTCGTTGTTGGCAATTGCCGCAATCGTGCCCGCAACGTGAGTACCGTGGGCGTTGTTGTTACCTGGCTCGAACCAGTTGCCTGTGCCTGAGTTATTGGTGCCCGTGACATTATTGCCACTTAAATCGCTGTGACTACGATCGTAGCCAGAATCGATAATACAAATAGTACGATTGCCTGCTTGGCTATCGCTTAACTGAGTCGCCCCCACAAAGGTTTGACCCCAAGGCGTACTTTCACTCAGTAAGTGACGCGGCATATCCTCTTCAACATATTCCACATCGGCGCGTTTTTTTAACGCATTGATGCCGTTTGCATCGAGTTTGACCGAGTAACTGTTACTGCGGCCGATACGTTTCATTTCCTTCGCTTGTACTTTGTTCAATGCAGTGTGTTGAGCACTGATTTCCGCCATTTGGGGCTGATAATTCATTGTGGTTGGCAGCGTATCAGTTGCCGCGTCACTCGATTGCTGATCACTCATTGATTGCACATTACTGGCCGACATTATGGTAGCAGCATCGGCATTTTTAAATTTCACTATGTAACGCTTTGGCAGTGGAGAGGTTTGTGCTTGTAATGCTGCGGCAAAACCTGGTGCTTGTGGTGCTGCTTGTACACCGGTTGAGATCGCAATAGCTAAGCTTGAAAGACTTAACGCTATTTTAGTGGTTCTGTTGATTGTCATGTTCTTCTTCCATGGTCAATTTAGTGTTAATCATTATTATTTTATGTTTCATAAGAATAACTACGACTCAGATGCTACTCGGTTAGTGAATTTATCTGCGACCAAAGTATTTGTAAATCAATTGTTAACGGTATGGTTGCTTATAAAACCTCATATTTTATAAGCAGTTAATTTGAATATAAATTCAATATGTAACGAGTTGTAACCAAATTTTATTCAAATTTTTGTTTTTTTATGTGGTAAAAATGAATAAGTGAATACGAATTTACGGTCAATATGAGTACTTTATACTGATCTTTCTGTTGCTATGTGATTGAAATTTTTATATATATTTTTTAGTGATTATAGATAACTAAATAGCCATGTAAAGTTTGGTCATTATAATGAGTTTTTTTCAAGTGATTGATTATGCGAAGTTGTTGCAAATTTCTGTCAAGGGAGTGGCAGTTGCCAATTCATTGACGACGGCTAAGCCATTCACGCAAATTTGTTGATGTGTTTTTTGGAGGGGGCGTGAGCGGCAAAACGGGAGGTGAAAGCATACGCAATGTATGTGGTTAGAATCTTCTGCCTAATTTCGATATTTCGCTTAGACAATAAAAAAGCGCCAAAGGGCGCTTTTAGGGAGAAACCTTGAATGACTAGAGTGCAGTGACAGTGCTTAAGTGATTTACACTTGCTTTCCCGCACTAAAGCACTAGAGCCTAGTCGATGGCTGTGAATTACTTAGCGGGCGTTTTTTGCGCCTCAACTAAGGTGGAATAACCGCCACCATTATAGGTTTGAGTATATCCTGCAGCGACTAAGGCTTCGGTTGCGATGCTGCTACGGCGACCACTGCGGCAATACAAGACAACAGGGGCATCTTTGGCGATGCCGCGCTTAGCAAACTCCTCTGCCACTTGCTCAAAGGGAATATTGACCGCATTGGCTAGATGACCTTCGGCAAACTCCTCAGGCGTTCTGACATCGAGCACCATAGCGCCAGCGGCAATTTTATCCCATGCGATGACAGGGTCTTGGTCGGCGGCGCTGGCCATCATTGGCATTAGTAGCAGTGGCATGAGTACCAGCGACTGCAGGCTTAACAGGGCTAAGCGCATCAGGCTTTGGCCACGGGTTACTAGGTTGTGGGTCACTTTATCTCCTTGACGCCTTTTGGGCAGGCTTGTTTAAGCTAAACGAGTACTCGCTCAGCTATATCTTAACTCTTAAGTCTTAACTATTAAGTAGTGACTTTGTGTGGCTTAGCTTTGCTTGGCAATTTCAGCCTCTGATTTTACACCCAATTTGCGTAAAACCATGGCGGCAGGGCAAAAACCAGTAAAAGCACTTTGAAACAGGTTAGCGCCAACAAATGCGGTTAACCACAGAAAGTTGTGGTGCACATAGGCGGTTAACACCAGTGACAGTAACACCATAAATCCGGCAAAAGCCATAATGCTGCGTTCTAATGACATACCTTACTCCTTGAGGCCATCTTGGTGATGGCCTTTGTTGTGGTTAGTTTTGTGTTTGTATCTGAACAGTATTCATGCGGTTTTTCATTGCTGTGTAGTACAGCACTGGGATGACAACTAAGGTCAGTATGGTCGAGATAAAAATACCAAAGATCAGACTGATCGCTAAGCCATTGAAAATCGGATCATCAAGGATAAACAGCGCCCCTATCATGGCCGCTAATGCGGTGAGCATAATGGGTTTGGCTCGCACGGCACCCGAGTGGATCACTGCCCGCTCAAAGGGCACGCCGGATGCAGTTTCTTGATTGATAAAATCGACCAATAATATCGAGTTACGCACAATAATCCCCGCCAGCGCTATCATGCCTATCATGGACGTCGCGGTGAATTGCGCTCCGAGCAGGGCATGGCCTGGCATTACACCAATCACAGTTAATGGGATTGGCGCCATGATGATGAGCGGCACGAGATACGATCTAAACTGCGCCACTACCAAGAGATAAATGGCGATCATGCCGACCGCATAGGCGATGCCCATGTCTCTAAAGGTTTCGTAGGTGATTTTCCACTCGCCATCCCACAGCACGGCGACCGAGTCTAGCCCTGTAGGTTGGTGAATATAATGCTGATCAAAGCCTAAGCCATCGGCGCCATCAATTTTGCCCGCCATGTCGAACATGCCGTAGAGCGGGCTGTCCAGTGGCCCCGACATATCGGCGACGACCATGATCATAGGGATCATATTCTTATGGATAATCGGTGCATCGATTTTGCCGCGTTTGATGGTTACCAGCTCAGACACCGGCACGGATTGCCCCGTTTGGCTCAGTAACTTCATATTCAGCACTTGCTCTAAATCGACTTTCGCACCTTCGTTTAATTGCAGGCGGATCGGTATCGGTTGTTTTTGCTGGGCTTGATGTAAATAACTCACATCTTTGCCGCCAACGGAGGTGGCAATCAAGTCGACAATATTGCTGTAGGGCACGGCCATCAGGCTGGCTTTACTGCGGTCGATCATCACCTGCCATTTTTGCTGGGCGGCGGGCAAGAAAATATCGATATCGACCACATCTTTGGTTTCATGGAACAGCGCCTGCATCTCGTAAGCGGCTTGCTCGCGGATTGCGGGGCTTGGGCCATACACTTCAGCAACCAGCGGCGACCATACTGGCGGCCCAGGTGGCACTTCAACCACTTTGATATTGGCTTGATATTGCTCGCCAATTTGCTGCAGTTCGTCACGCACCGATACCGCTATGCTATGGCTGTCGCGCTTGCGGTGTTTCTTATCGACTAGGTTCACTTGAATGTCGCCAAGTTCTTGGCTGTGACGCAGGAAGTAGTGACGCACTAAGCCGTTAAAGTTCATTGGCGCGTTAGTGCCCGCATACAACTGCAGATGCTCGACTTCGGGGACCGTCGTCAGATAGCGACTCAAATCCTGCAGCACTCTCTGGGTTTGCTCTACGGGAGTGCCTTCGGGCATGTCTACCATCACTTGAAACTCGGACTTGTTATCGAAGGGCAGCATTTTTAGCACCACGAGCTGACCCAGGGGGAGCGCGACGGCGATACCAATTAACACAAATACGCCGGCAGCCAGTCCCACTCTTGCCTTACGGGCATTTTTACCCAGCAGGAAAGGGCCAATTAAGTGGGTGAAGAGGCGCACCATCTTAGTTTCGGCTTCATCCTCGTGCGACGCTTGGGCAGTATCGTGCTTGTCATTGTGTTTCAGCAGTTTACGACTGAGCCAAGGAGTGACCACAAATGCCACTACGAGGGAAATTAACATGCCCATACTGGCGTTGATGGGGATTGGGCTCATGTAAGGCCCCATTAAGCCCGATACAAAAGCCATCGGCAGCAAGGCTGCGATAACAGTAAATGTCGCCAGAATCGTCGGACCACCGACTTCATCGACCGCCACAGGAATAAGCTCACTAAATGACTTTTTGCCGAGCGCCATGTGCCGGTGGATGTTTTCAACCACGACTATGGCATCGTCGACCAAGATGCCGATAGAGAAAATCAAGGCGAACAAGGACACGCGGTTTAGGGTAAATCCCCACGCCCAAGAGGCGAAAAGGGTGATCGCCAGCGTGATAATAATGGCCACACCTACGACTAAGGATTCGCGGGCCCCCATGGTTAAAAAGACCAGCACGACTACTGCGCTGGTGGCAAAAATCAGTTTTAAAATAAGGGTGTTAGATTTATCTGCCGCGGTTTCGCCATAGTTACGTGACACTGTGACTTCGACATTCGCGGGGATCAACACATTGTCGACCTTAGCAATCCGCTCAATCACACTGTCGGCGATATCGACGGCATTTTGTCCCGCTTGTTTACCAATCGCGATAGTGACGGCGGGATAAATATCGGTTTTATCTGCGTGCCAAACACTCTGTTTAGGAATATCACTCTTCAAGCTGATTTCGGCAATATCCGCCAAATAAATCGGAATGTTCTTGCCTTGTTTATCCTGATAGACACTGACAACTAATTGTTTGAGATCGTCTATGGATTGTAAAAATTGCCCAGCCTGAACTTTAATCTCTTGATTACCTTGCACTAAGGATGCAGGTATAGAGACCATATTATTGTCATTCAGGCTTTGTCTTAATTTGTCGTAGGTTAGATTAAAGCTGTTCATCTTGGCGGGATCGATACGTATGTTGGCCACCATGTCGTGCTGGCCAACGGTATAGATTTCGCGGGTACCGGGAATGCGCTTAATTTCGGTTTCTAACCCAAGGGCGACATGGGTCAGTTGCTCGGCAGAGACTTGTCTGTCCTTTGACCACAAGGTCAAACTGACAATCGGCACATCATCGATACCGCGCGGTTTGATCAGCGGATCGCCCACCCCTGCGCCCCTTGGCAATTTATCCATGTTGGAATAAATCTGGTTGTACAGGCTGACGATGGCATCATTGCGCGCGACGCCTACCTTAAAGATGACGATAATCAGTGCGCCATCGGATTGGGAGAACGAATATAGGGTATCTATGCCTTTGATTTCGGAGATCACTTGTTCCGCAGGCAAGGTGACTAAGTTTTCAACTTCGGTAGGTGTCGCGCCGGGAAAAGGAATAAACACGTCGGCAAAGGTGACATCAATTTGTGGCTCTTCTTCCTTTGGCGTCACCAAAATAGCGAATAAGCCAAGCAAGAGTCCCAGAAGCGCTAATAGCGGCGTGATGGCGCTATTTTGGAAGGCGGCGGCAATTCGACCGGAAATCCCAAGTGTGGTCTGTGGTACTGGAGCATGTTTCATAAAACAACCTCGACAAAGCTTAAGTCGCTAGGGAATTTATTGCTTTTTGTTGAGCAACACTTGGTAGGCATCAACGGCAACCTTGTCGCCCGACTTAAGGCCCGCCAGCACTTCGACCTCGCTATCTAAGGGATTGGCGACACGGACTTGGGTGAGTACAAATTCTTCGCCCTTTTTAAGGTAAACGCTGCTCAGTTCGTTCATTGTGAGTAGCGCTGAGGTGGGCAGTTGGATTTTTTCTCGTTCGCCATTTTTAAAGGAAGCTTTTGCCCAAGTACCGGGTTGAAGGTTAGCTTCATTTTCAGGCAGATTAATGCGTACTTGATAGCTGTGGCTGACGGGATCGGCAAAACTAAAAATAGTGAGATCCTTTGAGATTAACTCGCGGCCATCACTTAAACGGACGAGGAATTCGGGGGCGTTTTTCAACTGATTGATATAACGCTGCGGCACTTGGGTAATGGCGCGCATTTGACTCGCGGAAAACCCTGAAAGTAGTGCTTGTCCTGGGCTCACCGTTTCACCCAGTTCGATAAAACGCTCTGTGACTACACCACTAAAAGGCGCTGATACCACAGTGTATTTTAAGGATTCGTTGGCTTTGATGACACGGGCTTGTGCTGCACTGACGGCTTGTTCTGTTGCTTTAGCATTGGCGGTGGCTTCGTCCATCGCGCCCTTAGAAATCGCGCCTTGGGGGAATAACTCTTTATAACGTTTGTATTGCGCCTGTGCTTCAATATTCAAGGCTCTGGCTTTAGCTAAATCGGCCTCAAAGCTTGCCAGTTCAGCGCCTTGTTCTTTACTGGTGATCTCTAGTAGAGCGGCTCCTTCGGGGACAACATCGTTAACATCGTAGTTGAGTTTGACGATACGACCAGAGGTCTGCGCTGACACAGTCGCCGCTTTTACTGCTTCTATGGTGGCATCTAAGGTGACCCAATTGGCGTAGGGTTTAGTTAAGACTTCGATGGTTTCGACTGAGGCAGCCTGAACTTGAGTACTGGCAAGCGCCAGCAGTAAGAAAAGAACGCGAGAAATTGACGTCATAATTCATATCATCCCAGATGTAATTCATGAGTAAATTCTAATGGAGTTGTTTTCAATAGGCAATCAATATTTATTAGAAAAATTTAATATAGTGTATTTTCCTAATTTAGGAATAAGGCCCATAAGTGCCTTATTCCCATCGTTTCAGTGAGTTCCGACTAAGCCTAATATTTAGTCATTTAAATAGTAGGTGAGTGTGGACACAATGCGAATTTGTTTAATGTAAGGCGTGCTGTTATCGCGATCCGAAATAGTAAACTGGCCTTGGCTAGCGGTTTTAATTTTTCCGAGGCGAGAATCTGAATCCTTAGCAAATTTTTCCGCCACTTCACGGGCATTTTGAGTCGCTTCTTGCACCATCACAGGTTTGACTGAATTGAGATCGGTAAACAGGAATTCGGTGCGATTGTCATACTCTTGGCTGGCGATCGCTATGCCTTCCTTCACTAAGCTAATCATCTGCTTACGAGTATTGAGCATTAAATCAATTTGCGGGGTATAAACCGACAAATTTACCTTTGCCGAGTAACGGTATCTGACGTTGGGATCGACATAACCTTGGGCTTGGCGATCTTCAATTGAAGGTAATGAAATCGTAATTTCGCTATCGCTAAAGCCTTGTTCCTTTAAAAACGCCACGACGCGGTCGGTTTTTTGCTGAACCGTCTCGTAGAGTTTAGGCAGATTATTATCGACCTCAGTGAAATTGATTGGCCAAATCGCCACATTGGCTTTGACTTCTTTTTCCGCTAAGCCCTTGACTGTCACTGTGCGTTCCATGGCTTTCATCTGCAATAATGCTGTGCTCGCTGTCTGACCAACATACACAAGCCCAGCACAAAGGAAACCGCCCAGCAGCAGGGCAGGAAGGATGTTATTTTTTTCCATAAAAAGAATCTCTTGATTAGATAAACTCAGCCTAAGATACCCAATAAACCTAAGTCATGCACTGGGTTTATTCGGGATAGATGCCGCTTAATATTTGAGGGAGACAAGTTGGCGATATCAGCTTGATGTCGCTTTATTGAGACGCGCTATTTTTCCGGAGGAATAACACTCGGCTGCCATAATTCGACTTTATTGCCGTCGGGATCGATAAACCAGCCAAAGCGGCCAAACTCTGAATCTTCAATGCCACCCACGAGCTGACCACCACCTTGTTCGACCTGTGTGAGCGCTTGGGCCAGATCATCAACGATAAAGTTAAACATAAAGCTCTTATCTGAAGGCGCAAAATAGTCAGTGCTATGGGCGAAGGGCGTCCAAACATGGTAGCCGAGTGTCGCTTTATCTGTGTGATAAAACGCGGCGCCGCCCCAGTTTTCAATAGGAACTTGAAGGTGGGTTTTATACCAAGTTGCCAAGGTAACGGGATCTGCACTTTTAAAGAAAATTCCACCGAGTCCAATGACTTTAGCCATAGCCGTAGCTGCGTTTACAGGAGTATGAATTAACTTTAGGCAATAAATGCTTAAGATACAAAAAAGCCGCAAAAAATGCGGCTTTTGGGTTTAGCGTTTAGCTTAAAACTGGTAGCTGTATTGAACTGAGTAGTACATACCACTTGATTCAGTAATTGCATTAACAGGACCTGTGATAGCACTGTTTTCGATCAGGTGAACTTTTTCACCTTTAATATAAGCGATACCAAAGTCAACGGTGTTTTGTGGGTTGATGTGGTAGCTCATACCCGCTGTGTACCAGTTACGGTCAGAGTCTGGGAATGAAATTGAGCTGATTTCGTCCACAACGCCTTGGTCATGCATATAACCAGCACGCACAGTGAATTGCTCGTTGATTGTGTAAGTACCACCTAAGCTGAATAACCATGAATCTTTCCATTGGTATTCTTTCAGTGCAACATCACCTACGGCTTGAGTCACTCCAACAGCTGCAATTGTGGCTGTACCATCTTTAGCCGTGATTTGATCAAAGTTGCCCCACTGGGTGTACTGCGCTGTATAGTGCAGAGCAAACTTAGGGGTGATTTGATGGAAACCTGCAACTTGGAAGATATCCGCTAGTGGAACATCTAAGCTATCAAAATTGGTCGCAACCGGAACAGTACCTACACCAGGAATGGTTGTCATCGAGACGGTATTGATATCACCTTCAACATTCACTGTCGGGCTGAAACGGTAGCTGATACCGAAACGGTTATCTTTATCTAGCTCAATGGTGGCACCTACTATACCACCGAAGGCCCAGCCGTCAGCGTCGACGTCAACCAATGGCGTAGTGCCCATGTTGCGTGTTAAACGACCTTCACCATAGATGGCATCCACACCCGCACCGATACTGAACATGTCATTAATACGGTATGAAAGACTGGCGTTAAAGTTAACCGTTGTGACTTCTGTTTCGCCAAGCAGATCATAGGGTGCTGGTGAGTTTGCAGGTAAACTCTTTGAAAGTGAGCTGGCATCGGTACCAGTACCAAAGTTAGAAAACGCAGCAAAGCCCACGGCGAACTTATCGTCGATTGGGTGGATGTAGAAAATATTAGGGATAATTTTAGAGCTACCCGCATCATCAATGCTGCCTAAATCAACGGCACCACTGGCAAAGTTAACGTCTTTAACATCAACAGTAATATCGGCATAAGTTAAGCCGAAGGAGATCGCATCTTTATCGAATAATGCCATAGCAGCTGGGTTACGTGATAACACAGAAGCGTTATCGGCAATAACCGCATCACCAGCAAATGCACGGCCCATACCTGTGGCTGATTGACTGTTGAGTTGAAAACCTGAAGCTAAGGTTTGAGTACTTGCTAATGCGACAGAAACGGCAATGAGTGTCTTGTTGAATGTTTTCATTATAATTCTCTCTATTTTTTATAAGTATTGGATTTTTATTCGGTCCTAGTCAGCCGAACGTATTTAAATCCATTTATTAGTCTTCGGCATCTTATGGACTGAAGGTAGCCTCAACAAGTCCGACCAGATGTGAAAAATGTTGATTTTCAGTTAATTAAAAAACTTTAAAACAGAGGTTGAACTTTAGCATGCTTGAATGGTCCGGCCAGATGCTTGATATGAAGGGCTTTGGGTTTATCGATAGGTTTCAATTGACGTTAACGGTTTGTAATTTTGTGTTGAGTGTTTAAAAGGATACAAAATGTAAAAAGCGCACAAGTGTGCGCTTTTTAAGTGATACAAGCGTGTTGAAACTAGAGTGAAGACTTAAATTGTTCGAACTCTGTTGTTACATTTTCACTTGGTGCAGACAATTTGCTCACCAAAATACCGGCGAATGTGGCGAATACAAATCCTGGGAGGATTTCGTATAGTTCGAAAATACCCCCCGTCAGTTGCTTCCAAATTACGACCGTTAATGCGCCGATAATAATAGTAGCAATGGCGCCATTACGGCTGTATTGCTTCCAAAATAGCGATAATAAGACCACAGGACCAAAGGCCGCACCAAAGCCAGCCCATGCATAACTCACAAGGCTTAATACACTGCTTTCAGGATTAAGGGCAATGATGCCTGCGATCACGGCAATCGCCAGCACGCCCATGCGACCGACCATCATCAACTCGCGGTCATCCGCTTGTGGGCGTAACCATTTGCGGTAGAAATCTTCGGTGATAACGCTTGAGCACACCAGCAACTGTGAATCGATAGTGCTCATGATGGCCGACAAAATGGCCGCGATAAGTAGACCACCAATCCAAGGGTTAAACGCGGCTTGGGCTAAATGAATAAATACCGTTTCTGAATTCGCCAGTGGCGCATTAGCGAAATACAGAGAACCGGCAATACCTGTGGCTAAAGCGCCAATTAAAGATAAGACCATCCAGCTCATGGCAATACGGCGCGATAAGGGAAGGGCATCGGCACTGCCTATCGCCATAAAGCGCGACAAAATATGCGGCTGACCAAAATAGCCAAGACCCCATGCGAGTAAAGACAACATGCCTATCACTGTGGTTTTGTCGCTGACCAAGGCCAACATCGCAGGATCGATAGTTTCAATTCCGGCGTGGCTTTCAGGGTGAGAGAAAACGGCAAAGGGGACAATTAAGAGGGCGACAAGCATCAAACAGCCTTGAAAGAAGTCTGTCCAACACACGGCAAAGAAGCCGCCAATAAAGGTGTAACCGACTATGATGGCTGAGCCAATCACCAGCGCCACTGTGTAATCGAGGCCAAAAACTTTTTCAAACAGAATCGCGCCACCGACCATGCCTGAGGAAGCATAGAAAGTGAAAAACACTAAAATAGTGATTGCGGAGACGAGCTTGAGATAGCCCTGGGTATCGTGGAAACGTTTCTCGAAGAAATCCGGTAAGGTGAGGGCGTTATCGGCGAGTTGAGTGTAAATACGCAGTCGTCTGGCGACAAATAGCCAGTTTAGCCAAGCGCCAAAAATTAATCCTATGCCAATCCAAGCTTCACCTAAGCCGCCTAAGTAAACTGCGCCGGGTAAACCCAGTAACAGCCAACCTGACATATCGGATGCTCCCACACTGAGTGCGGTCACAGCGGGGCCCATTTTTCGGCCACCTAAAATATAATCATCAACAGTATCGGTAGCACGGTAAGCCCAAAAACCTATGCCCATCATCAATACTAAGTAACCAACAAATGTGATTAAAATCGGGGTTTCAATCGTCATCTTGCCTTTTCCCATCTTGTTATTATTAAAAGTGGCAAGCATGCTACCAGATGTTTGAACAATCGCCCATTAGCAGATAAAAGTGTGATTAAAATCTAACCTCCGATAGAGTGAAAATATCGGAGGTTAATTTAAAAATAGCCGAGATAAGATGGGGTTAGATAAAGGTGTTCTTGATTTCGTCTTTTACATAGCTAAGGTCAGCTTGATCCTCACCTATGAGCAAAATAAACGCATCGGGTGTTTCAAAGCCCATTCCTTGGTATTTGCCATCGGCGAAGGTTTGGTCTAGCACCATACGTTTTTCGAGTGGCACGATAAAGAGTGTAACCTTGCTTTGCTCGCCCTGTAGCACTAAGTGCAGGCTTTTCACCCCTTGAAAATCACAATAGGAGGTGTAATACACTTTGCCTGGTTGTTGGGTGAACTTGGCATTGCCAAAGTCTTTCATCGACGCGAGCTGCGCATTGACCTGATTAAAGTTGACGTTTTGATCCACCTGTAAGGCAACCCCTTCATGGTAGATATGGGCCAGTGCATGTTCGGCTAAATCGATTGGCCCTAAACGTAATAGACTAAAACTGATCCCCACCACAAATGCCACCGAGGCCGCCATGGCCACTAAAAAGCCGGTTTGACGGCGGTGTTTATGGTGTTGTTGTAACTGCTGACGCAAAATCAGTTTATCGGCGAGATCGTCCGCCACTTCCACTTTCAATGCATTTGTCAGTTTGGCATCAAGGTTTTTAAGCTCATTGATTAAGGCTTGGTTTTCTGGTTTAGCATTAATTTGCGCCAGAAAATCAGCATCTTGATTATGAGGATCTTCATAAGCTTGACGTCTAAATTTAAGCTCATCCATTGGATTGACCTCTTACCTCATTTTTCTCAAGTAATTCTTTCAATTGGCTTCTCGCCCGAAATAAACGTGTCATTACGGTGTTGCGATTAAGCTCCATCAGCTCGGCGATTTCATCGCCGCTAAAGCCACCAATCAGTTGCAGTAAGAGTGGCTCGCGGTATTCGATATCCAGTTTGCCTATTTGCCGACGGATCAGGTATTGCTCGGTCTGCTCTTCACTGCTACTGGAGATATTGTCCTCTAAGGTATCTTGCTCAACGTCGGAATAATCGAACTGTTTACGCTCGAAACGCCGTGCATTCTCACGCCTAAGAATCGTGATAAGCCATGCTTTCGCCGCTTTATCATCCTTGAGGGAATCTAAAGAGCGCCACGCCCGCAAGAAGGTTTCTTGGGTAATGTCTTCAGCCACATGTTTATCGCCGCATAACCAATAGGCGTAGCGGAAGATGTCTGCATGCAGCGCCTTGACTAGGCTGTTGTATCGTCGTTGTTTACTTAGCATGTCAGAAGAGACCGCAGGCTCGACGGATTTCTTACGCCAGTTAGCAAACATTTTTAATTTTTCGGCTTGGTGGTTGAATGTTTAGCATAGTTGAGCTCGCTTCTCTGTCATTAACCCCATAATTTACTTAGGATTCAGTGGGCTTAATGGCGCCGATTTTGGGTTTAAATGTTTATGCTCACAAGCCTTAACTGCGTTAAGCAATGCGGCGCACTCGGCGCTCAGCTTGTTAGTATTAGCATTGTTAGTATTCGCACTGTCAGTATGGCTGCTGGCATCGGCCTTCGCACTGTAGGCGGCAATTTGCAATTGTTGTATCGCCTGTGCGAGTTGCGGTGACTGCTCGGCAATCTTATCGAGTGTCATAGGCGCTTGCTGTAACTCGCTGAAGTAGCGCTGTAACTGCAACATAATACGGCTCACATCGCCACTGGCGCAGGCTTGCTCTAATCCTTGTAAGCCCGCCGCATTTACTGATTGTGCTGAACTCATTGAAGCGTTAAGGGCAGTCGGGGCGGCCGATTGGTTTTTTAAAGCGCGGCGCCAAGCGATTAAAGTGATGATCCAAGCGACGAGAGTGATCAGCCATAGCGCCGCAAATACCTTAACCATCCAGGAGTCATTGTTGTCGGCCGCTGAATTTACTTGCCAAGAGGCTTGGGCGGGCGCGTCTGTGACTGCACCGCCTGTTACCACTATTGTGCGTGCGGGGAGCGTCGCGGTTTCTTGACGTTTAAGGTGCGGATTCCACCAAGGCACTTTGACTTCGGGCAGGGTAAATGTTCCCGCTTTGCTGGGAACGATTGCCGACGTAATACTGTACTGGGAGACAATTTGTGCATCGCGCACAAAGGTTTGTCGCTGAGGTTTCTCTGGGTATGACTTCAGTTCATTAGGCAGGGTCTGCACTATATCTGGTAGGCTATTTTCATCGGCATTGGAAGCCAATAAAGTCATAGTGCGAGTAATAGGGCTGCCAACGGTAAATTCTTTAATATCCTCAGGGAAGTTCTCTTTTAACACCACTAAATCGGCAACCAGCCATTGGCCTTGGAAACTTGTCGGTGCAGGATTCACTTGCACTGTGAGTGAGGGCGCGCCCGCTTGCATTGGGCGGCTTTCATTAAAGCCAAACATGCCGCCGCGGCGTTGGGATTCAACTAGCACATCGCCCGCAAAGGTTGCGCCTTTGATGTTCACTTGGCCGGGTAAGTCGGGAATAATGCCATAGGTGCGCTCAATCACGCGGTAACGGCGGCCATCGACTATCTCAGAGCCATCCTTATCTTCGCCGATTTGTTTGATCTGCGCGCCTTCGATGACAGGTGCGCTCAATACGCCCCTTTGTAATTCTACCGCCAGATAGAGTTTTACCTTGTAGGTAATGAGCTGCCCGACATAGGCCTCGTCAGTTGACACTTTGGCATCGATGAATAGGTTATTCATCTGTGCGGGCTGGCTACCCGTTTCGACCACTTTGAGTGGGATCGGCGCCGAGCTGATGCCATCAATAGTAAAGGCTGGAATAGTTAACTGGCCTTTTTGTTTTGGCGCGAGCAACACTTGCCAGCGAGTCTCTTTGACCGCATCGAAGTTCATGATCTGTGTGCTGCGACTCACGCTGGTGCGGCCAACAATAAAGTCTTTCAGCAGGGCGGATGTGTCTAGCTTGCCGGTATCGATTTCATCATTGACGCTGATGTTGAGCACAAAGTATTCGCCCTCCATCACAGGATTGCGATCGACCGATGCCTCAATTTTGCTGAGTGCAAAGGCGGGATGAGCCACTCCGATGGCAAGGAGTAGCAGGATAAAAAATTGTCTGATCACCACTGTTCGTTATCCTTTGATATTTGGCCATTTTGACGGCGTTTTTGATATTCCAACTGCATTTTATTGCGAAGTAACACTTGGGGGTCTTCACTCACACCCCTCAGTGCTCGCTGCATTTCTGCGGGAAGCGGTTCGCTATTAGTTGGCGGCGCTTCGACCGATTCACTCATAGCGGCTTCTTGTTTATCTTGCGCATCTTTCTCAGGAGCTTCCTTGGCGCCAATGCTTTGCTTTGCTTGCTCAGCTGATTTTTGCTCCTCGGCATCGGTGTTAGCCTGCGCTTGCATCTTAGCTTCATTATCTACAGGTGAATTGTCTACAGGCTCATTTTCCATTGCATCCTGCTCGGCATTTTGTTGCTTGGCTTGTTGATCCTGTTGCGCTTTATCTTGATCTTGCTGAGCTTCATCTTGCTTGTCCTGAGCATTGCCATTTTGCTTATCTTGCTCAGACTCTTGCTCATCCGCTTTTTGCTGCTCAGGGCTTTGATCAGAGCTTTGCTCAGGATTGGCATTGTCCTGTTGATCCTGAGACTCTTGTCCCGCTTGATCTTGCTTATCTTTCTGAGCGCTATCTTGGTCAGATTGTTGTTTATCCTGCGACTTTTTATCACCAGACTGTTGGTCACCTGAATTGGAATCACCGGACTGCTGATCGCCTTGTTGATCTTGGTTTTTATCCTGTTGATCGTTTTTACCTTGCTGCTTTTGCTGCTCTTTCAATTGCTTTTCAGCCAGTTCAAGGTTGGCCTTTGCCGCAGGGAAATCGGCTTGTTTTTCAAGTGCGGCTTGATAGCGCTCCTTAGCCTTATCGGGTTTACCGAGTTGCATCAAGGCATTGCCTTGATTGTAGAGGCCTTGGGCTGAGCTATCTTGCTCGAAGGTTTTCAGCGCTTGCTCATAATCACCGGCCTTATATTGGGCGCTGCCACGCCATTGGGGTGACTCAAACTGCTTAGCGGCGTTGGCATAATCTTGGGATTGATAGGCCTGCATCGCTTGCTGATCTGGCGTTTTCCACACATTGTCCCAGGCATTGTCCCACACACTGGCATGGGCAGGCTGAGGCGCGGCCGCGAGCAGTAAACCGCCAATGAGAGTGGCAAATCCAACGCTTGCCACGATTCCTTGCCTAAAGCTGAAAAGGGCGGGCAGCAGTAATAGCAGGGCGAGATAAGGGCCGAGATCCTGCCAGGTTTCACCGTCAAGATCTGTGGCTTTGGCATCGCCCGTATCACTTAACCAATGTTGTAATTGGGCCAGATCATTGCCGTCGGTGCGATTTTGGATTAACACGCCTTTGTTATCCGCTGCCAGTTTTTGCAGCAGGCCAAAGTCAGTGCTGGCCACAACGACCTCGTTGCTGCTGTCGCGCTGCAATTGTCCATCGGGTAGACGAATTGGCGCGCCTTGGCTGGTACCAAAAGCGACGACCGCAAGTCGATATTGCGTGCCACTTAATGCCGAGTTAGCGTCATCAAATTGGGCTGCGGTTATGCCATCTGTCATCAGGATAATATCACCGCGAATATGCCCACCCTGAGCCAGTAGCGTTTTAGCTTGGGTTAAACCTGCCGCTAAGTTTGAGCCACGAACGGGCATGATGTCAGGGCTTAAGGTCGGCAATAAATTGAGTAGCGTGCCGGTATCGCGCGTTAACGGGCTGATAGTAAAGGCATCGCCAGCAAAGGCGACTAAACCTGTTTCACCTTCTTTAAGATTACGCAGGAGATCCGTAGCCCTAAATTTAGCTTGGGTTAACCGGTTTGGTGCAAGATCGGTAGCGAACATAGACACAGACATGTCCATCACCAATACGCGGCCTTGCTCGGCGGCAAACACAGGTAAGGACTGTTTATTAACGGCGGGTCCGGCGAGCGCAAAAGTCGCCATCAGCCAAGTGAAAGCTAATAAATGCAAAGGACGACGGGATTTCTTGCTGCCTTGGGTGACCAATATCTTGGCTAAATGTGGCGCAATATACCTATTCCACGCGCTGTGGCTCTCGTGTTGTCGCCATAAACTCAACAACACTAGAGCCAGTGGCACTAGTGCAAGTAGCCATTCTGGGCGAATAAAATGTAGGCTCATGATTTAATGTTCCCCTGTGAAGTGGTTGCGACAGAGGGTTTAACGCGGCTCGCTGCAAAGAATGGTAATTGACCTAAGGCAATCCACAGGCTCGTCAGTAACGCCAGTGCCAGCGGCCAATAGAACAAATCTGCCTGCGGACGATAGCTTAACTGATCGCGACTTACAGGTTCGAGTTTATCGATTTCTTGGTAAATCTGGTCGAGCTCTTGGCTGTTGCGGGCGCGGAAATAACGACCGTGGGTGACTTCGGCGATATGCTTAAGCTGGTTTTCATCCAGATCCATCGAGGGATTAACCCGCTCGCGGCCAAAGAGTGTGCGGCGCTCCATCACATCGGCACCGACACCGACAGTGTAAATGGTAACTTTACGATTAGCGGCAATTTGCGCCGCCTGCTCTGGCTCAATATTGCCCGCGTTGTTAGAGCCGTCGGTCAATAAAATCAACACTCTGTTACTCTTGTCCATTTTATCGAAACGTTTTACCGCCAGCGCGATAGCTTCACCTATGGCGGTTTGTTTACCGACTAAGCCGATTTGTGCTTCTTTTAAAAATTGCGCCACTGAACGTCTGTCTTGGGTGAGCGGCGCCTGCAAATAGGCGTGATCGGCAAAGAGAATTAAACCGATACGATCGCCTTTGCGGCGCTCGATAAAGTCACTGACAACGTGCTGAATTAAAGTGAAACGGTCAACGGTTTTACCATTTACCACCATGTCTTCAATCTGCATACTGCCGGATAAATCCACCGCCATCATCAGATCGCGGCCTTGGCTCGGCAGTTCGATAGGTTCGCCAAGCCATTGCGGACGGGCAATAGCGAGCACTAGCAGACACCACATCAGCCAGTAGCGTTTGCGACTCTGGCGCGTGTTAGCCGCTAAGCTTTGTTTGCCTGTTTGGCTTATTCCGGGGAGTTGTAGCCGGCCACCATCCACTTGTACGGTTTGTTGGCGCCAAAAAATCAAAGGTAAAGGCAGTAATATCAATAGCCAAGGCCATGCAATTGTTAACATTGTGCCTCCGGTTGTTTTGTGCCAGCTGGCTGGATTGGCGCTTGGCATTTAGCTTGAACGTAGCCCTTAGCTTGAACAAGATTCGGCTCAGGCGCACTCAGTGTTGCTTTCGATGCCAACCAAGCTTTTGCGAGTTCATGTAATTCATTGGTTTCAGCTAAGGTTAACGGCGTTGGCTGGTGACGTTTGGCCAACAAGTGGCCGATACGTTGGCGTTTAGGCGCGGGTAAATAGCTGTCTAGCCACGTCGCCCAAGCTTCACCATCTAAGGAGGCTATTGCATCTCTGCTGAGGTAACTCATGGCGGTACGCTTTAATAGGCTATTAACGTCAGAGACATAGGACGGTGCTTGTTTATCGAGCTGATTAAGTAACTGTTTCGCGGCTTTTTTTGGCGCGAAGTCACGGGCGCGTTTTCTTAGCCAGATAACTAAGAGTGTGATGAGAGCAATCACTAGCCCGAGGACCAACCAATAACCGATTGCCCAAGGCCAAGCGCCGATTGGATCGGGATGAATGATATCCTGCAGATCCGCCAGCGCAGGGTTTGGCGTCGCCGAAGCAATGGGGACCGCAGCCTGTGGATTTACTATCACTGGTGTCACTATTTCTGAATTCACTGTTGCTGGATCCATAGTTAACGCAATAATTCCAATTGATGGGCTAGGGGAGCACCCGCATCGATGAGCTGGGTGCGCACGCGCAGTTGCTGCATCATGGTGATAAAGTCCCTTTGCTGACGCAGCTGGATATCAAGCCAAGCCTGATAACTGTGGCGGGTAAGCACTAAGTCCTCATCCCCATCCCGTACTGGCAAACTAAAGTTGTGCGGTAACGGCAGTGTCCCTTGGCGCAGGGGATCGGTAATAAGATAGGCGCCCACATCGCAATGACGCTTAAGCTCAGTGAGAGGCGCGATACATTGGGGGCTAAAATGGCTGCCATCTGTCACTATCCAAACTAAGGAGCCGGGTTTGGCGATGCGTTGTAATCGCTGACACGCGCGCAGAATATGATCAGGATCGCGCTGGCCACTGCCAACATGATTGAGTTGATTCTCATGTACACGGCGCAGGCCTGAGATCAATTGCAATATGCCCTGACGACGGCTGCGGGGTTTGAGCTCTAGATGCTCAGACTCGCACGCGATCAAGGCGCCGAGTCTATCGCCATGATTAATCGCATTCCAACCTAAGGTGGTCGCAAGGTGCCCTGCTTGCACCGATTGCAGTAATAAACTTGAGCCAAAATAGAGACTTTGGCTTAAGTCGATTAACAACAGAATAGGACGCTCACGTTCTTCGACAAATAACTTAGTGTGGGTTTTGCCAGTACGAGCGGTCACGCGCCAATCAATGGTGCGCACATCGTCGCCCTGTTGATAGTGGCGCACCTCGGCAAACTCCATCCCGCGGCCTTTGATTAAGCTGTTGCGATGACCCGCTAAATTAGCGCGGGCACGGCTGTAACGCTCAGGCATAGCACGGGCGATATTTTGGCACGCCAGCAGCTCTTGCTCGGTTAAATGCAAGCCATCGGCAAACAGCGGCAAGCCATCGGCCGAGGCTGAGAGTCGCGCAGTGTCACTCATCTGATTTCACCTTTATCTTCACCGTTAAGGTACTGCAACTTGACTCAAGATGTGGTTGATCACCTGATCGCGGCTTACGCCTTCGGCTTGCGCTTGGTAGCTGAGTAATAATCTGTGTCTTAACACATTCGGCGCAACGGCTTGAATGTCTTCCGGTGACACAAAGTCCCGCTCGTGCAGCCAAGCGCGGGCGCGGGCGCAGCGTTCTAAGGAAATAGTGGCGCGTGGGCTGACGCCGTACTCGAGCCATTTCGCTAAGTCATCGCTGTAACGGCTTGGCTCACGGGTCGCCATCACTATTTCGACTATGTATTTTTCGAGCGGCTCGGCGAGATAGATTTCCATGGCCTCGTCACGGGCGGCAAACACATCGGCCTGTGCAATCGGCTCAGTCGTCGGCAATTCGTGGGTGAGTGCTTCTTTACGGGATTGGCGCAGAATTTCGATTTCAGTCTCGCCGCTCGGGTAATCAAGATTCAAGTGCATTAAAAAACGGTCAAGCTGTGCTTCGGGCAGGGGATAAGTGCCTTCGTTTTCTAATGGGTTTTGGGTTGCCATCACTAAAAACAGCGGTGGCAGCTTATAACTGTGCTTACCGACGGTAACTTGACCTTCGGCCATGGCTTCTAATAAGGCCGATTGTACTTTGGCGGGGGCGCGGTTAATTTCGTCTGCCAAGATTAAATTGTGGAAAATCGGTCCGGCTTCAAATTCGAAGGTGCCGGTTTGCGAGCGATAAATATCTGTGCCGGTTAAATCGGCAGGCAGCAGATCTGGGGTAAATTGAATGCGGTGGAAATCGCCCTCAACCCCGTCACATAAGGCTTTCACCGCACGGGTCTTGGCCAGTCCCGGCGGACCTTCAACTAATAAGTGGCCATTGGCAATTAAGGCAATGAGCAGATTTTCGGTCAATACTGGCTGCCCTAAAACAACCTTATTTAGGTAAGTGCGTAATGCGTGGAAGCGACTCAAAGGCATGATGCTACTCGTTTTATTATGTTGAAAATACGTGTGTGGGCTATAGACAACAACTATGGTAAAGAATTCCCTTAGGGTTTGGCTAGTGTTAAAAAAACAAACAGGTGTTTAAAACTTGCTGACAAGAAGTTAGAATCAGATCACACTTTAATGGTCAGACCTGTTATTGGGCGTTTTTCGCCGTAAAACAATAGGTCAAACACGGAAATCGATAGCGCCGCCTGAAATCTCTCAGCGATTGCGCACATAAAGAGGGTGACAAATGAGTGATAGACAACAGGTTACGAACGCCAAGGGTGAACGTATCGCCATAGTAGCGGGTTTAAGAACGCCATTTGCAAAGCAAGCCACGGCATTCCACGGTGTATCGGCGCTCGATATGGGCAAAATGGTGGTCAATGAATTATTGGCGCGCTCTGAACTCGATCCTAAGCTGATTGAGCAATTAGTGTATGGACAAGTGGTGCAAATGCCCGCTGCACCTAACATCGCCCGTGAAATCGTACTCGGTACTGGCATGAATGTGTCGACCGATGCCTATAGTGTCACTCGTGCCTGTGCAACTAGCTTTCAATCTGCCGTCAACGTGGCCGAATCTATCATGACAGGCAATATCGAAATCGGTATTGCGGGCGGCGCCGACTCTTCTTCTGTCTTGCCTATCGGCGTGTCGAAAAAATTAGCCCATGCGTTAGTCGATCTGAATAAAGCCCGTAGCTTTGGGCAAAAATTACAAATTTTCCGTCGTTTAGGCATTAAAGATTTATTACCTGTGCCGCCTGCGGTAGCTGAGTACTCAACGGGCTTGTCTATGGGACAAACCGCTGAGCAAATGGCAAAAACCTACAATATTAGCCGCGCCGATCAAGATGCTTTAGCGCACCGCTCGCACACCTTAGCGAGTGAAACTTGGGCTTCGGGCCATCTTCGTGACGAAGTGATGGTTGCCCATGTGCCGCCGTATAAACAGTTTATCGATCGCGATAATAATATCCGCGAAAACTCGGTACTGGAGTCATACGCTAAGTTGCGCCCTGCATTCGACAAACAGCATGGTACTGTGACGGCGGCCAACAGCACGCCACTGACTGACGGTGCCTCAGCGATTATCCTGATGAGTGAAGGTCGAGCTAAAGCCTTAGGTTATCAACCGATTGGCTACATTAAGAGCTATGCCTTTAGCGCCATTGATGTGTGGCAAGACATGCTGATGGGGCCCTCTTACGCGACGCCACTGGCGCTGAAACGTGCTGGAATGGAACTAGAAGATCTTACCCTGATTGAAATGCATGAAGCCTTTGCGGCGCAGACATTAGCGAATATGCAGATGTTTGCTTCGAAAAAATTTGCCGAAGAAAAACTCGGCCGTAACCGTGCCATTGGTGAAATCGACATGAGCAAGTTTAACGTGCTCGGCGGCTCGCTTGCCTACGGCCATCCTTTTGCTGCAACGGGAACCCGTTTGATCACGCAAGTGTGTCGTGAGCTTAAGCGCCGTGGTGGTGGAACTGGCCTAACAACGGCCTGTGCGGCTGGTGGTTTGGGCGTGGCAATGATAGTGGAAGTGGAGTAATCGGCATGGAAAAGACCTTTAATTTAACCCGCCGCGACGACGGCATTGCTATTTTGACTATGGATGTTCCTGGCGAAACCATGAACACCCTAAAAGCGCAGTTTGGCCCTGAAATCAGTGAAATTCTGGCCGAGATCAAAAGTGATTCGAGCATTCGCGGTTTAGTGCTGATCTCAGGCAAAAAAGATTCTTTCGTCGCGGGCGCAGATATTTCTATGCTCGATGCCTGTGAAACGGCTGGCGATGCCAAAGCCTTATCCCAGCAAGGCCATGTGGTTTTTAATGAGCTAGAAGCCTTAACGATTCCTGTGGTTGCCGCAATCAATGGCGCCTGTTTAGGCGGTGGTTTAGAGTTAGCCTTAGCTTGTCATCAAAGGGTATGTAGCGACGATGGCAAGACTATGCTCGGCGTTCCGGAAGTCCAACTTGGCTTATTGCCAGGTGGCGGCGGGACTCAACGTTTGCCACGTTTAGTCGGCATTACCACAGCCTTAGATATGATGTTGACCGGTAAACAAATTCGTCCTAAACAAGCCTTGAAAATGGGCTTAGTGAATGATGTTGTGCCGCAGACGATTCTGTTACAAACCGCAGTTGAGATGGCGCTTGCGGGTAAACGTGCACCGAAAACAGTTAAAAAGTCACTCGTTAATCAAGTGCTTGAAGGCACGAGTTTCGGCCGTAACATTATTTTCGATCAAGCGACTAAGCAGGTCGAAAAGAAAACCCAAGGTAATTATCCTGCGCCAGCCAAGATCATTGACTGTGTGCGTCAAGGGATTGCTAAGGGCATGCAAAAAGGGCTCGAAGTCGAAGCCAGTCATTTTGCCGAATTAGTGGTATCGAAAGAATCTGAAGCGCTGCGCAGTATTTTCTTCGCGACCACAGAAATGAAGAAAGAAACTGGCGCAGAAGGTGCAAGCCCGCGTAAAGTGAAAAAAGCGGTGATCTTAGGTGGCGGTTTAATGGGTGGCGGTATCGCATCTGTCACAACGACCAAGGCTAAAATCCCTGCTCGTGTCAAAGATATCAGCGAAAAAGGTTTAAGCAATGCATTAGCTTACGCCTACAAGCTGTTGGATAAAGGGGTTAAGCGCCGTCATATGACGCCTGCTGCCCGTGACAACCTAATGGCACTGATGACCACAACGACTGAATATAAAGGCGTTAAAGATGCCGACATCGTTGTGGAAGCGGTATTTGAAGACCTAGCGCTTAAGCATCAAATGGTGAAAGACATCGAGCGTGAGTGTGGTGAGCACACCATTTTTGCGTCAAATACCTCATCTTTGCCTATTAGCCAAATCGCCGAAGCGGCAACGCGTCCTGAGAACGTGATTGGTCTGCATTATTTCTCGCCAGTAGAAAAAATGCCGCTAGTGGAAGTGATTGCCCATGCTAAAACGTCACCAGAAACCATTGCGACCACGGTCGCATTTGCCCGTAAGCAAGGTAAAACACCGATAGTGGTGCAGGATGGCGCGGGTTTCTACGTGAACCGTATTCTTGCGCTTTACATGAACGAGGCCGCGCAATTATTACTTGAAGGCCAAAGTGTTGAACATCTGGATAAAGCCTTAGTGAAGTTTGGTTTCCCTGTGGGCCCTATTACTTTACTCGACGAAGTGGGTATCGACGTGGGCGCTAAGATTTCACCAATCCTCGAAAAAGAATTGGGTGAACGTTTTAAAGCGCCAGCGGCTTTTGACAAGCTTTTGGGTGACGATCGTAAAGGCCGTAAAAATGGTAAAGGTTTCTATCAATACGGCGCATCGAGTAAGAAAGCTAAAGCTGTCGATGAGAGTGTTTATGGCGTGTTAGGTATTAAGCCAGGCACCAATAAAGACGCAAAAGCGGTTGCCGAGCGTTGTGTCGTACAAATGCTCAACGAAGCGGTGCGTTGTTTAGATGATGGTATTATCGCATCGCCAAGAGATGGTGATATTGGCGCCATTTTCGGTATTGGCTTCCCGCCATTCCTCGGTGGCCCATTCCACTATATTGACACTTTGGGCGCCGCGAACTTAGTGCGAATTCTTGAAGGTTATCAAAGCCAATTGGGTAGCAGATTCGAACCTTGTGAGCGCTTAAAAACCATGGCTCAAGAAAACGCGCACTTTTTCTAAGTTTCAGTGAATCTAAGTCATAGTGAATCTAAGTCATAGTTAATCTAAGTCTTAGTTAATCTCGGTGTTAGTTAATCAAGATTGAATAAAAAAGCGGCAGATCATTGCCGCTTTATTTATTGCCACAAGGCATGTTTTTGCCTAAAAAATGTTCATAACTTAGATGTGGATCTTGTATAATCCAAGCCCTTGATCGAGAGTGTTGTGCTCAGTGCTCAGTGCTCAGTGCTCAGTGCTCAGTGCTCAGTGCTCAGTGCTCAGTGCTGAGAGCGTAGCGATGAATGAGTGCTGCTCGTTTCTGCACTGTGCGGAGTACATTTATCCTGCTGTTAAAACGGCGTATTTAACATGTGCATCAATCAGCAATACTACGCGAGGAGCATCCGCATTTTGATGGGGATTAATTTCCCTATATTTATGATTTTTGTTATTTTTTAAAGAGGTGGTTTGTGGCTTTGCTGGTTATCTTTATCGCATTAATCTCTGCTTGGTACTTCGGCTTAGCTGCATTTACCGCAGGCCTTTGTGTTATGCATTGGGTATTACTGGGTTTTGTGCTCGGGCCTCTGGCTTATCCGCTCTTTACGACACACCGCCATTTAGCTTTGAGGAAAATCCGTTGTAGTGGGGAAGGGATATTAAATAGCTAATCTATCAATATGTAATGTCCTATCTTTTCACACTTTTCATATTCATATAAAACTAAAGGGAGCTAGTGCTCCCTTTATTGTTTCTAGCCTAATTTTCCATCACAGTGCACGAGTTAGACTCATGGCTACAGGACTTAAATTAGTTCCACCAACCTTTCGCAGAAATCACTTCAAGGTGGTTTAAGCCTTCAGGCAACTTAACTTTTTTACGCGCTGGCTTGGATAAACCGAGTGCTTTTTTGATTGAATTTAGCATAGTCACTCTCCCTAACCTGATTAATGTTATGCAACTTGTTCTAGTGGCTTGAATTTCACATATGGAGAGCCCGCAACTTCAAGGGGTTTGAATTTCACATATGGAGAACCCGCAACTTCAAGGGGTTTGAATTTCACATATGGAGAACCCGCAACTTCAAGGGGTTTGAATTTCACATATGGAGAACCCGCAACTTCAAGGGATTTAAATTTCACATATGGAGAGCCCGCAACTTCAAGGGGTTTGAACTTCACATATGGAGAACCTTGAAGAGCAACACTATTTGCTACAAAACCAATTGAAGATAATAAAGTAACTGTTACTAGGATTCCTTTAATCATTCTAATTCTCTCTCAGGGTAGTTGATATTGATTTATTATTGACACTGATAGTGCTATTGCACTTGTTGTGCCAATGTTATTAATCGCAATCAAATCGAGAGTTAAATGATTAGGTAATGTTGCTTTTTGTGTTTGGCTTTATCATGTCTTCTTGGAGTAACAGGGTAAATTCGGTCTCTTTTATGGCCTTACTAAAAATATAGCCTTGAATTTCTTCACAGTTGAGTGCTCGTAAAATATTCAATTGTGCTGCTTGTTCTACCCCTTCTCCCACAACAGAAAGCCCCATGTTATGAGCGATAGTGATAATAGAATCGACCATTTTGAGATCGCGATCAGACTTATCAATATCGTCAACAAAAGCTTTATCAATTTTTAAAGTATGAATCGGGAAACGTTTTAAGTATGAAAGGGACGAGTACCCAGTGCCGAAATCATCGAGTGCCAAACTAACGCCCATTTTAGCCAGTTGCTGCATGACAATAATCGCCGTTTCCGGCTGCTTAATGACAGTACCTTCAGTTATTTCTAATTCAAGGTGACAAGCGGGGAGTTTGGTGAGTCTTAAAATTGACTCTATTCGTTGTTGGATATCGGGGAGTGCAAATTGACGTGACGATAAATTGACGGCGACTCTGCCGCTGAATATTCCTTGTTCACGCCATTTCTGCGCTGCGAAACAGGCTTTGCGTAAGACGATTTCACCAATTTCAACAATTAAACCGTTTTCTTCAGCAAGTGGAATAAAATCATTTGGGGGTATCAAGCCATGTACTGGATGATTTAATCTGACTAAAGCCTCCATGCCTGCAATTTTACCGCGCTTAAGATCAACCTTAGGCTGATAATAAACTTCAAATAGATCATCTTTTAAGCCTTCACGTATGAGATTCTCTATTTCTAACTGCCTAATCGCATGTTGATTTAATGACTCTGAATAAAACTGATAGCAATTACCTCCTGCTGACTTTGCATGGTACATCGCAATGTCAGCTTTCCTCAGTAATGCTTGCTCACTTTGCTCATCTTCTGGGTATAGTACTATACCAATACTTAATCCTAGGACTAGTTGTTCATTACTCACTTCAAAAGCGGGTTTTAACCCTTCGATAATACGGTTAGCAATCGCAGCGCTGGCGCTTATATCTGAGCCTTTATCTAATACAATGGCGAATTCATCTCCGCCTAGACGGTAAATACTGGTGTTTTTGGGAAGTAATGACTTAATGCGAGCTGCAACGAGCTTTAATAATGTATCTCCAATCTGGTGACCTAAGGAATCATTAATACGTTTAAAATTATCAAGATCAAGCACCATTAGCGCATGGGCTATTTCTCGATTCACTAGGTTACTTAAGGTCACTTGTAAGTTGGAGCGATTTGGGAGTCCGGTTAAGAGATCATTATTGGTTAGTTTTCTAAGCTCTTCTTCTTGCTGTTTCCGTCTCGAAATATCCGAAAAAACCCCGACATAGTGTGACAATTCGCCTAACTCATCATAGATAGCATCGATAGTCAGCTCCATGTGGAAGTGACTTTTATCTCCTCTTGCGGCTTCGACTTCATTTGCCCAGCGACCTTGTTGCTTCAACATGGTCCTGATTTGGGTGGAGAAGGTTTCAGGATATAAATCAAATGTGAGTACGTTGCCAATAAAATCAGTTCTGTTACGTAATGAAATCTTACAGCAAGCTTCATTAACTTCGACAAAACGGTATTCACCGTCGAGGATAAACATGCCTTCAGAAATATTTTCAATGGCTTTTTCAAAGAGTTTTAGTTGCTCTTCTTTTTGTTTAAATTGACTAATATTTTTAATTGTACCTGTCATACGCAGGGCATTATCTTTGTCATCCCGCTCTACAATTTTGGCACGGTCTAAGATCCATACCCAATTGTCGTCTTTACCTTTTACTCGGTATGCGGCTTCGAAATGATCTGTTTCACCATAAAAATGCTTATTGAGCGCTTCTCGAACACGTTCTTGATCCATTGGATGTATATTACTCTCTTCATCCGATTTACCCGAGCGATGTCCATCACGCGGAAATTCAAGTGCTCCCCAGATATTCGAGCGGAAAATGTTGCCAGTTTCTATATCCCAGTCCCACATTTCATCACCACTTCCCCATAGGGAAAGCTTTAATCTTTCTTCGCTGAGCGCTATTTGGCGTTGAACCTCTCGTTTTCTTAAAATTGATTTTGTAATTCCTAAAAATGTTATTACTATAATAATGAAGTAAATTGACTTTGCTAATGTTGATAGCCACCAAGGTGGTGTAATTATAACTTTTAATTCTTTTACTGGACCATTTATCTGCGTTAATGAATCAACTGCATAAACTTTGAAAATATACTCATCAGGTGATAAATTCGTATAGGTTGCTGAGTTTATTTTATTTGATGCTATCCATTCATCTGATAGACCATCCATTTTATAGTAATAAGACGTAGTAGAGGGTTCTGATGTTGGTGAGTTAAATGTTATGGTGAATGGATAATCAGAGTATTTTAGTTGTATACTCTTTGATTTACTTATTGAACCTTTGAAATACTCACCATCCCCAGCTATTACGGAGTTGAAAATACGTAATCCAGAGATGAAGGTCTCTGGTGGCTGTGAGTTTTTAATATGGTCTAAAATTATATCTTTAGATATCAAGCTTAAACCATCAATGCCCCCAAAAAAAATATTTTCATTATCAATGACTACGCTACTTCTAGTATTATACTCGTATTGACTTCCATTATTTGTTGAGAAAATATAATTACTATCACCATCAATTAAAACAATTTGCCCAAGAGATGATGCGAAAATGTAGTTGTCCAAAGTTAATATGGAGTAGATTTCTTTGTTGTCGGAGAATAATTTATTTGTTTTTTTGCTAATGGGGTTGTACTTCTTAATTGCGGTTGAAGTACCAAATATAATTTCATCTCTAAACTTTGTAATGCTATAGGTTAGTTCATCTGTTATTTTATTGGTTTCATTATCAGTATAATGATATAGACCATTTTGGCTTGCTAAATAAATATCAGCATCTGAAATGTAAAGGATTTCAAAAACTGGATCTTTTTTATTAGTTGTTATTTTTTTTAAAATTAGATTATCTTTTATGATTAAAGCTTTCCCTGAAGCGGTTCCAACTATAATGTTTTCATTGTTATTGATTAAGTCAATAGTTGTTATCTGTTCACCTTCTATTATGTTACTTATATTGCCATTGTTATGTAATAAAATTACACCTTTCTCATTTCCAATGTAAATTCCATATTTTGTCATTACAGAATTTTTATAGCCGGTAATGCCTGTTTGATAAGTTTTTATTAAATTCAAATTTATGTCGTAACATCGAAGAATACTATCATCAGATGATACTAATATTTTGCTATCAAATGTTTTACTAATGTGCCAAACATTATCCTTTATTAGATCTGTACTTAAAACAAGATTGTTTGACTTTCTTATTATTTCAAACCCTTGATTGTTCATTCCGATAATGAGGTAGTCAGCCGTTGAAAATAGATATGTTTCCTTACTTTTTTCTTTCTCCTCTACCGTTTTCCCAATCAGATAGGGTTCATTATTTACCGAGTATATTTTGTTTTTATCTATTCCATAAATATCACTATTGTATCGACTTAATAAAGTATATTTGCTGTTTGATAGTTTTAATACCCTTTTATCGCTATAGGTGTAAAGTCCATTTTCTGTTGATATATATAGGGTTTTATTTTCCTTTTCTATATCAAGTACGTTATCAATAATTTTTACTTTATTACTACCATCTATCCTGTAAAGTTTACCATCATAACTTTTAAGAAATATGTCATCACCAATGTTTACACTTTTCTTTACTTCGAAATATTCTTTTTCAATGTACTCTAAGCTTAGAGATTTATTTTTTAAGTTGAGGCTAAGTATGCCCTTATTGGTTCCAACTAAAATCTCTTTAGTAAAGTCATTGTTGGATAAACTCCATATTTCACCATTCAAATATTCATTTTTCACATCGATAAATTTAAGTGATTCATCATTTCTATCATATATAGCAAGTCCTTTGTCAGTACCAACTAGTAGATCACCTTCTTCAGTGATTAGCAGGCTTCGAATAAAAGAGCTGGGTAAACCAGAAGCGCTATTATCAGCATAAAAGTGTTTAAACTCTTTTCCATCGAACCGATTTAGTCCGTTAAGCGTGCCAATCCAAATGTAGCCATCATTATCCGTAACGATAGACGTAACTGTGCTTTGGGAAAGTCCTTGCTGGACACCAAAAGATTGTGATTGGAGAATAATTGGAGATTTGTCAGAAAAGGGAGATGCGTTTACGTCTTCGAATGCATGCAAGCCAAAGAAAGCGAGCAAGACGATTTTAAAGAGTGCTTTAGGCATAGTGTTTATTCTTATTATCCGAGGATGCCATGAAACAATTGTGTTACATCACTTTTCCAGAAAGTGAGGGCTTTGTCAAAGCGGAGGCGGCTAAAAATCCTTTTAACAGCATGTAGATGCAGCAAAATTGTCCGCAGTAGAAGGGGTAGAACATGGACTAGCCATGTTTTACATTAGTATTACGCCCAACCGTGATAGATACAACTATAGTTGGGCCAATTTGTAGCGGTTTTGTTTGTTTGTCCAACTTTGTGAACAAATGTGTGTGTAAAAGTGTTTTTGTTTAGAAATTAAACTTCTCTGCCGTTTGCTTAAACGTTTTGAGATCTGTGATCATTTTTTCTGACTGCAACGCCGCTTGGGTTCTGTGCTGTTCACCCGTGCTAAATAAGACTAAGCGGTCACTGTGTTTGGTGCGCATTTTACGCATCATGAATTTGAGTAAATCAGTGCGGGTGAGCTTAGTGATTTCGTCTACAACGAGCTCCCTTTGGTTAAATTGATAATCTCTGTTGCCGACACTGACCCAATACCGTTGGCTGCGAGTTTTGAGGTTCGCATCGTGCTCCATGATTTGACTAATAAGACCGACCTTAGTGCTTTCCCATTCTTCGTTGGTGATTTGCATCACGGCGTAATTAAAGTCGGCAATAAACTCATCTATCGCCTCTAATAAATGCAGTGGTCCAGTCGTAGGTGACTGGATATAAAAAATGAGTCCTGGATGGCGATTGAGCGGCAGATAACCTGTGCCAACCATGTAGCCTAACTGTTTTTCAGTTCGCAGTTCATGGAAGAAGGTGGACGACATAGTATGATTTAGTAAGCTAAATAGAGCCATTTTTTCAGGCGTTGCCACAGCAGATTGGTAATACACAATGATCGCGCTATCTTGATGATCTATTGCAAGTTCTCTAAGTAAGGTGCCTTGACCCGTTAAATTGACTAACTCTCTGGTGGACTCTGCGCTTGGCGTCGAAACCAAGGATAAAATGTGCTCTAAGCGTTTACCGAGAGCTTGCGCTTCAGAGACTAACCAATCCCCATAAACTAATCCTTCAAGATAGATCTTCTCGTAAAAGGCGCGTACATGGTTATGCAAATCTTCAAGGCTTATGTCTTCGAGCATTTGAGCCATGCGGGCAGGCTCATAACTGCTTTTTTGTAGCGTGACAGTGAGGCTAGTAAACAATTGTGAAATAGGTTTAGCCTGCGCTAGATTCTGCCAACTGCGCAGTAGTTGAGATTTAATTAGGGCAAAACGTTCTTCAGTAAAATTACGCTCTCTAGCTTTATGGATTAACAAGGCCAAAAGGGTTTCTTGATTACCGGTAAAGCCCGATAAATGCAGGGTAATGCCACCTTGATGCGGATAAATATTGTAACTTAAGCCCGCGACTTCGGCCTGATAGGTTGGTTCTGTCAGATAATCGAGCAGCATTTCAACATACAGGCGGGTGAGGGCGGCATGTTTTGGTGTTTTACTCGCCTGCTCTGAGTCCAGCGACAAATACATGTGGCCTTTGGGCACATTAAACTCATCGTCTTTCTTGTGCCAAATACGGTATCCCGTCGATTCTGCAACGATCACTGGTACATCGACATCGCTCTTATCTGGTCGAGGAATGGAGTCGGCGACGATAAATGGGTTTGCTGCAGGTAGTTGTAATTCTGGGCGAATACTGCTCACTTGCCAACGAGCAAGTGATTGAGGTGCAATAGGGCGCACTTTATAGGGCGTGTGATACCAGTTGGCTTTACGATCCGTTTTAACCGATTGCGCGATAAGCTGCAGACGCATATTGTGGGGTGTCATTAGCTCGAGTAGGGCTATGGTTTCTGGAATATCCAGCCCATCCATTCGATAGTCACCAAAGACCAAATCTTCGACTTCATAATGATGCATATTGATGCTGAGATGACTGGCTAAATCGAGTGATTTAACTTGCTCTTGGTAGCGAAATGCCATTTTGAGCAGGTTTGCGCGCTCTAAATAACGCCATTCATCTAAGCCTTGGGTTTTGATGAGCTCAATATACTCAAAACAGCAGCTGATAATCTCATCAAGATTCGCTAGTCCCTTATCGGTTAACTGTAAACCGATACTGTAATCTTTGAAGTTATAACCATTTACGCCGCCGCCCGCAGACAAGTTATTCACCAGTCCCTGCTCTTTAAGATAGGACAACAGGCTGCCATGGCTCTCATTGCCTAAAATATGGCTGATATAAGTCAAAGGTTTACGTTTGTAGTAGTGGTCAATGCCTGGGAAATTAAAGCTGATGCTTAAGCGTTTTTGCTCCTTAAGCGGCACGATATCGATTTGGGTTAACAGCTCATTTTCCGAAAACAGCGGCACTTGAGGATAATTTTTCACTAAGTTCAAGTTTCGGATCCCGCTAAAATAATGGCTGGCTAACTCTTCTAATTCGTCGAGGGAAAGCGGCGCGACTAAGCACAGGGTCATTAAGTTGGCGCTGTAGTGGCTTTGATAGAAATCGAGTAATTCGCTACGTACCTGTGCTTGCTCTCCGCCTAAGGTCACTAAGTTACCGACTGAAAATTTTGAGAAAGGATGCAGTGGATTAACTGTCTCTTTGAGCACTTGATAGGTACGGCGGATATCGTCTTTCAGTTTTAAACTAAATTCAGATTCAATGGCTTGGCGCTCTCTGTCGACTAAATCTAAATCAAATTTAGGGGCGATAAAAAATTGGCTGAATCTGTCTAAGGAGTCGGCAAATACGTCTTCATTGATGGTGAAAAAGAAGTTAGTGTGTTCAGTGCCCGTCCAAGCGTTATTGCTGCCGCCATGTTGGTTGATAAAGGCGTGGTACTCGCCTGAGTCGGGAAATTTTTCGGTACCAAGAAAGAGCATATGCTCTAAAAAGTGCGCCATGCCGGGTCTATCTGCTGGATCATCAAAATGACCCACGCCTACAGCCATAGATGCGGCCGCTTGGCTGGCATCTTGATCTTCAACCAATAACACCCTAAGCGCGTTATCTAACACAAGATAACGATACTTGCGGTGATCGTTTGGACTTTTATAAATAGACTGAGAGGCTTGCAAAGAGACACTCCGATAACGATAGCTTGTTATATATTGATAGTCTTAATGGTTTTTAGCAAATATCTCTTGTGTTTATCGACTAAAGATTAAGCCTTACATGGTTTGTTGAAATGAATTTTAGGGCTACAATTGGGATAAAACAAAAACAAGTTTGAGTCGCGAGAGAAGTATGCAGCTATTTTTGATGAGACATGGTGACGCCGGATTTAATGCTCAGTCTGATAGAGACAGAACACTGACCGATGTTGGAAGGCACCATACTGTGTTGATGAGCAACTGGTTGGCTCGCAGTGTGACTGATTTCGATCTTGTTTTGGTGAGTCCTTACTTACGTGCACAGCAAACTTGGCAGGAGTTGAGTCAGCATTTTCCGGAACCGCGTAAGTGGTTAGTCGCTGATGATCTTGTTCCCTCAGGCGATCCCGCCAATGTAGCCGCGTTAGTTGTAGCCTACGCTGAGTTATACAAGGCGGATAAAGTGCTAGTGATTGCTCACATGCCGTTATTGGGCTATTTAGTCAGTGAGTTAGTGGCGGGTGTTGAGCCGCCGTTATTTGCCACTTCGGGCATTACGCTCATTGATAAACATGCCGAGCAAGCCTCAATCGTGTGGCAGCACGCACCCCACAGCATTAGCTAGTCTTGATTTATATCCCTTTTACAAACGAAACGGCCCACTGAATGTGGGCCGTTTGTTTTCGGTAAACGTAGGAAAATCGCCAAATCGGAAACGTTAATGTTTAAAGCCGATAGCGAGTTAACGTCTATGCGGCTGCTCACCAATATCAATCAGCACTAATAGCGCCGCATCGCCGCCCCATTCTTTAGGGGCCTGATGGAAAGCCTTCACCATAGGATGTTGCACTAACCACATGGGGACTTGTTGTTTCAATATGCCACTGCCGTAACCATGCATAATGCAGCAACACAGGCTTTGCTGTTTAACGCAGGCTTGGATCAGTGCCGCTAACTCAAGTTTGGCTTCCGATTGGCGATAGCCGTGCAAATCCAGCAGCAAATCTGGCTGGTAATCTCCACGTCGTAGGCGTTTGAGTTCTAGGCTATCAATCCCTTCCTCTAACCAACGCATCGGTCCTTGTACTGGCAGTAGCGGCTGATAAGTATCTGAGAAATAACTGTTAGCATGCAGTTGCTGCTCTTTCAGTTCTATTTCCTGTTTGGTTTTTAAGGGCGTGCGAAAGTGTCGCTTATTTTGCGTGATGGGTTTAATACCATCGATAAGCGCTGAGAACATCGCCAAGCCTTCTTTGTCGTCGTCTTTATTCATGGCGGGTATTCTATTGAATCCTATGGTTTCTGAATAGAGTTCAGTTACAATGTTCGCGAACAAACTAGCGGGAGCACGTTTTGGATAAGATCTTTGTAGATGAAGCTGTGACAGAATTACGCACTATTGGCGATATGTTACGTTGGGCCGTGAGCCGTTTTAACGACGCCAATGTGTATTATGGTCATGGTACTGATAACGCGTGGGATGAAGCCATCGCCTTAGTTTTCCATGCTTTACACTTACCCGAAGAAATCGGCCAGCAAGTGATTTTAAGCAACTTGACCAGCAGTGAAAAGCATAAAATTGTCGAGTTGATTATTCGCCGTGTCAGAGAGCGCCTACCTGTGCCTTATCTGACCAACAAAGCGCGTTTTGCCGGACTTGAATTTTACGTCGATGAGCGCGTGTTAGTGCCACGTTCACCGATTGCTGAAATGATCGCCAACCGTTTTAGCCCTTGGTTATACGGTAAACCGGTAACCCGTATTTTAGATTTATGTACTGGCAGCGCTTGTATCGCCATTGCCTGTGCCTATGAATTTGAAGACGCAGAAGTTGACGCGCTGGACATCAGCGAAGATGCCTTAGATGTGGCGCAAATTAATATCGAAACCTTAGGCGTGATGGACCGAGTATTCCCGATGCAATCGGATTTGTTCTCGGCAATTCCTGAAGGTCCACAGTATGATTTGATTGTCTCAAACCCACCTTATGTTGATGCCGAAGACATTGGCGACATGCCAGATGAATATCATCATGAGCCAGCCATTGGTTTAGCCTCAGGTCGCGACGGCTTAGATTTAACCAAACGCATACTGGCCAATGCCGCGCAATACCTCACACCAACGGGTTTGCTCGTAGTCGAAGTGGGCAATTCTATGGTGCATTTGATTGAGCAATTCCCAGAAGTGCCATTCACTTGGATTAACTTTGAAAATGGCGGCGATGGCGTATTTGTATTGACCCGCGATCAATTGGTCGAAAATCAGTCAGTGTTCGGCATTTATCGCGACGCAGAATAACCTAAGATAGCAAATTAGGTTGAGACTTTTCCCGCTGCCAGTTAGGCTTGCAGCGGGAAAATAAATTGTCCAGTGGTCGCTGGACACGGAGCGATGAACAAATAACCTAAGGTGTACAAAGCGGATGTCTGGAAACAGTATTGGTCAAAATTTTGTAGTGACGACGTTTGGTGAGAGTCACGGTGTTGCACTGGGTTGCATTATTGATGGTTGCCCACCAGGGCTTGAATTAACCGAAGCCGATATGCAGCATGATCTTGACCGCCGTCGCCCAGGGACATCCCGATATACCACGGCCCGCCGTGAGCCAGACGAAGTGCGGATTTTATCCGGCGTTTTCGAAGGTAAAACCACGGGTACCTCAATTGGACTCTTGATCGAAAATACCGATCAACGTAGTCAAGATTACTCTAATATCAAAGATTTATTCCGCCCTGGACACGCCGATTATACCTACCAGCAAAAGTACGGCATGCGTGATTACCGAGGTGGTGGCCGCTCGTCTGCCCGTGAAACCGCGATGCGCGTTGCGGCGGGTGCGGTGGCTAAAAAGTATTTGAAGCAAGTTCACGGTATCGAGATCTATGGGTTTATGTCACAGCTGGGTCCTATTTGTGCGCAGACTATTGATCTTGACCAAATTGAGCAAAATGCCTTTTTCTTCCCCGATGCCAGCAAGCTTGAAGCGCTTGATGAATACATGCGTGAGCTGAAAAAATCCGGTGACTCCATTGGCGCGAAAATCTCGGTTATCGCGACAGGTGTGCCAGTGGGTTTAGGTGAGCCAGTATTTGATAGGCTCGATGCCGATATCGCCCACGCTTTGATGGGCATCAATGCTGTCAAAGGTGTTGAGATTGGTGATGGTTTTGGCGTAGTGACTCAAAAGGGCTCCGAAGGTCGTGACTTAATGTCGCCGCAAGGCTTTGAATCCAACCATGCGGGCGGTGTGCTCGGTGGGATTTCGTCGGGTCAGCCGATCATTGCCCATATTGCCTTAAAACCCACCTCCAGCATCAGTGTGCCGGGCCAAAGTATGACGGCGCAGGGTGAAATGGCCGAAGTTGTCACTAAAGGTCGTCACGATCCCTGTGTTGGGATCCGCGCGGTACCGATTGCCGAAGCTATGCTTGCCATTGTGTTGATGGATCACTTGTTAAGGCACAGAGCGCAAAATCAGGATGTACGCAGTCACACACCCGTTCTCGGAATGAGACAGGGGTATGAGATAGGCGCATGAGGTAGATGGTGTGCGATAACGATCCAACAAGTGACATGAGATAAAGGGAATGCATTAATGTCAACTTCTTCTAGCACAAGCCGGCAATTACGCTGGCTTTGTGCCTGCTATTTTTTCTTCTTTTCTATTCTCGGTACTATGGTCCCTTATCTTGGGGTCTTCTTCGAAAATCGCGGTTTTAATCCTCAAGAAATTGGCTTTCTACTCGCTATCCTAATGGCGACGCGTATCGTTGCGCCGAATGTATGGGCCAAAGTGGCTGACCGAACCGGGATGCGTGCCGAGCTTATTAAAATGGGCGCGGGAGCCGCCGCGCTGGCGTATTTGAGTTTCTTCTACCATGGCGGTTTTGTGTATATGGCGCTGAGTTTGGCCCTCTATACCTTCTTTTGGAACGCAATCCTCGCCCAGCTTGAAGTGATCACCTTAGAAACCTTAGGCGAAAATGCCAGTCGTTATGGTCAAATTCGCAGTTGGGGCAGTGTCGGTTATATCTGCCTAGTTGTCGGTGCGGGCTTTGCCATTGGCCAGTGGGGCACTGAGGTGCTGCCTTATATCGGTTTCTCATTATTTATCGGCATGTTAGCCTGTGCGTTGCCATTACCAGCAAATCGTTTAGTGCGCGACACCAGCCAAGTGCGGCTGCCATTGCAATGGAATCGGGCGATTATTTGGTTCTTAGTCTCGGCCATGTTGCTGCAAATGAGCGCAGGGCCTTTCTACGGCTTCTTCGTCTTATATTTAAAGCAAGCGGGTTACTCCGAATCCTCGGCGGGGATATTTGTCGCCCTTGGCGCTATGGCCGAGATTGTGATGTTTATGTTCGCGCCGCGTTTACTCGGCCGCTATGGCGTTAATACTCTACTCATTGTCAGTATCGGCATGACTTGCTTGCGTTGGTTGTTGGTCGCCTTTGGGGTAGATAGCGTGTTGTGGCTAGGTGTTAGTCAATTATTACATGCCTTTACCTTTGGCTTAACCCACGCGGCATCGATTCAATTTGTGCATAAACATTTCGATGCGAGTCACAGAAGCCAAGGTCAAGCCCTGTATGCCAGCTTAAGTTTTGGTGTTGGCGGCGCGCTCGGCACTTGGATTTGTGGCTATATTTGGGGCGATGGAAGCGGGGCGGTTTGGTCTTGGGTATTTGCAGCAGGATGCGCCTTTGCCGCTATGCTGGCGGTATTCTTTATTCCTACGGATAAACCGAGTGTTGCAGCCCATACGGCCTAGTCATATCCATTAAGATAAAAGTATAAAAAAATCAAAAAATTGTGTTAAGTGAGGTAAAGGTTGATTCGGTTTCGTTTAGGGTTAGTTGTCAATCCATTGGCTGGCTTAGGTGGCAGTGTTGGCCTTAAGGGCAGTGATGGCGTTGCGCAAGAGGCGCTCGCCTTAGGCGCTGAACCCAAAGCCGCTTTGCGTATGATGCAGGCCCTTGAGGTTATCCGTGATTATGCCGATGACATCGAAGTCATTACCGCTTCGGGCATCATGGGTGAAGACGCCGCTAAGTCACTGGGTTTTACCACGCGAGTGGTGTATCAAACCCCAGATAAAACACAGGCACTGGATACGCAGGCCGTTGTGCGCGCGCTGCTGGATGAACCACTGGATTTACTGCTCTTTGCCGGTGGTGACGGCACTGCTCGCGATGTTTATTCTGTGTTTGAGCAAGCTACTATCGATGACAAACTCCCCGTGCTTGGCGTGCCTGCTGGCGTGAAAATTCATTCCGGCGTTTACGGTATTACGCCCCATGCCTCTGGCATGGTGGTCAAGATGTTACTCGATGGCGAACTCGTTAGTTTGATGTCCGCCGATGTGATGGACATCGACGAGGTGGCTTTTCGCCAAGGCACAGTGCGCGCTAAACGCTTTGGTGAGCTTTTAGTACCCGCCGAGCCGCGCTTTGTGCAAGCGGTGAAGATGGGCGGCAAGGAAGTCGATGAACTCGTGCTGGCCGATATCGCCGCCGATGTGATCAATCAAATGGAAGATGAACTGTACATCATGGGCTCTGGCAGTACGGTTGCCTTTGTGATGGAAGAGTTAGGTCTGGATAATACGCTATTAGGTGTTGATCTTATTCAAGATAAAAATCTTGTCGGTAGTGACTTAACCGCAAATGAATTACTCGAACTGACCCAAGATAAGCCGACTAAGTTGGTGATTACTTTAATTGGCGGTCAAGGCCATATCTTAGGGCGCGGTAATCAACAATTGTCGCCTGAGCTGATTCGGCGCATCGGAAAAGACAATATTATTATCCTCGCCACAAAAACTAAGTTAAAAGCACTTGATGGACGACCACTAATTGTGGATAGTGGCGACCCTAAATTAGATAGCGAGCTTGGCGGCTATTACAAAGTGACGACGGGCTACCATGATTACGTCATGTATCAGGTGGCCAATCCAGATTTATTGGTCGCAGCAGATGTGTCGGCCAATCCAGTATTAATGGAGAGTTAGACCCATGTTAGAGCATTACGAAGACGCATTAGAACAGTGGATCGCCAGTGTAGTCAGCCATGGTGATGACGATGCTTTGTTTGCCTGTGGCTACTTACAGGGTCATGTCGCCGTTGTGTTATCGCAACTTGAAGCACAGGGTGAAACCGATCTTGATGCTTTAATGCTAAAAATGACCGACTGTTTAGCACTCGCGCGCCAAGAATTAAACGATGCCGATTATGCCTTGGTTGAACAGGCATGGGCACAGTTGCATGCATGGATTGTAGGCGAATTAGATGTTGCCTAGGGTTATGCCTATGACTGACGATGAGCGAGTGACTAATACCGAAGTGGCTAACACTGAATTAGCCAGTGAGCAAACGCTCGATGCCAGCGCGGTATTTATCGGCTTAGTGAATCCTAAAACGCCCGTTAACGTCGGTGGCATTATGCGCGCATCGGGTTGTTATGGCGTCGATGGCGTATTTTATACCGGCAGGCGCTACGAGTTAGCCGCGCGCTCGGGTGCGGCGCAATATCATGTCGATACTAAAGATGCTGGCGATCGCATTCCGCTCACTGGCGTCACTTCATTACTCGCCTCGATTCCGGCTGACACTCAGCTTATTTGTGTCGATTTGGTGGTGGGCGCAACGCCGCTGCCGGATTTTGTCCATCCCGCGAAGGCCTTTTATGTGTTTGGTCCTGAAGATGGCACTATTGGCCAAGAGATTATCGATAAAGCCGATGCCGTAGTGTATGTGCCTACGGTAGGGTGTATGAATCTTGCTGCGTCGGTCAATGTGTTGTTATACGACAGATTGGCGAAATCTCACCGTGAGGCTGCAAGCCTGACATCGAGCCTAGTACCCTGTCTTAGCGGTGATACGCTTATTCGTCAGAGTCGCGATAACAACAATCGTACTCGGGTAAAAGTGCCCAGAGCGCCGCGAAAACCTCGACATGCTGAAGCTAGCAGTCTTAAGTCTAGCAAAGTAGAGCCTAGCAGCAGTGATAGCACTATCGTCATCACAGCCGCTTAAGTGGTTTACTGAAAACATTTAAAAAAGGGATTAAGCCATGGCTTAGTCCCTTTTTTATAGCGCTGAGAAACGTTATTTTTCTAGCGATTGATTGCCTAGAGCGCTTTACCCTTGAGCAATTTTCGCAGCCACATGCGATTGGGGTTGAGTTTACACAGGGTGGCTTTATCGAGCGGTATTGGTTCGCCGCAAAGCTGCGCCGCAAGACATTCGGCGGCCAGAGGCCCAGAACTGAGTCCCCGTGAGCCCAACCCGCCAAGAATATACAGTCCTTGATGCACCGGCGCTGGCGTGGTTTGCCAGTAGTGACGACTCTCTTTAGTGAGTTGATGTTGCTCATAATCCTCAAGGATTTTGGCCACATCGGGCGCGCAGCCCATCATAGGGAAATGATCCCGCGTCACCATACGCACGCCAACACGGGCATTGTTGCCACTCATGTCGATATCTTTAAGCCAGCTTTGGTTCGGATAACTCTCGTGCATTTTGGCGAGGTTTTCTTGTTGTTCCTGCGGGCAAAAATCTAAATGCTTGGGTTCTTTAACGTAACTCGCACCAAGGCAGTGGAGTCCTTGGTGACTTGGCGTTAAATAACCGTTTGCGCACAGCACAGTTGCGAGCTGACTCAATTGAAATTGCGCGGGCACATGGCTGACTTGGCCGCGAAAAGGGCTAATTTGTAATTTGTTGCTGGCATCAAATTGTGTCAATTCTGCGCCATTGGCGAGTACCAGTTGCGCAAAGGGCCCGAAACGTTCCTTTTCAGTTAACAAAACCCAGCCATCGCTTTGGCGTTCAATGGCAAGGATGTCGGTATTGAGCGAGACGCTCACATCGGCCAGTTGCCTTGCTTTTTGTATTGCAGCTTCGGCATATTCAAATGGACACACCCAGCCACCTAAGGGATAAAAAAAGCCTGGCTTATCGAGATTGATCTTGGCAATGGCATTGGCTTGCTCAGCATCGACGGCGTAGGCGATTTCACTTGGCCAAGGTTGGCCTTGAATGATTTTATCGAGTCGTAATTGGCTGCGTTCATCGTGGGCGGTTTGCAATACGCCGCAAAAATCATGGGAAATCGGCGTCTGATTGCCGGCGGGGGCGGATGTCAGCGCCTGCACTCGACGTCGGCTAAATAAAAATGCCTGTTGGAAAAAGCGGCTCAGCTCGTCATTTTCTGGGGTCAGCAGCGGATAAATGGCTCCTTGGCGATTGCCCGATGCGCCTTGGCCTAGCTCGGCATCTTTACAAAATACCTGAGCACCTTGGCCGCGCTCAGCTAAAGACAGCGCCAAATGCGCCGAGGCTAAGCCGCCGCCTATGATGGCAATTGAGCTTTGCGTCGCCGAGGATAAGATTGCAGCCATAGGATTAAAAGCATAGGCTTTGGCATCTTGCTGGCGTAAGACGTGGCGCTCGTGTAACAAAATGGCATCAGGCTGATGGTTTGTCTGTATTTCAGCGCAGGTAAAATCGCTCACCTCAAAGCCACAGGCTTGGAAACGATTGATTGTTGTTTCGTTTAATCCGCTTGATTCGCTCGATTCGCTTAATTCAATAGTGGCAATGGTCGCGCTATCGTCACTGAGTTTTGCCATCTGCCAATGGTTTTGCTGATTCAACCCATTTTGCAGATGGGGCAATACCAGCCAGTGCTGAACGGGGTGAAGTGGAGAATGGATGAGTGAACTGAGCTGGGATTGAATATCACCAAAGTGCAAGTCGATTGTGAAACGACCGTCATCAAAAATTAATCTCTGGCAACCTATAATAGCCGCAGGCTCTGCATGAAGTAAGCGTTGGGTAAGTGGCTCAAGTTCAGGCTCTTTGGTTAAACAGGCGGATTGATCCCAAAGTAATTTAAGTTCGTAAGCATTAATCGGATTGGGTTCGAACACTTTTAAAAGTAAACGTTGGCTAAGGTGCGAATGAGCGCGCCACCAAGCTAAGAGTTCAAGCCCGTTGCCTAGACCAATTTGGCCTAATATTAAGAGTTTTTGCTGTGAATGAGCCTCAAATACCCGCTGCTGATAAATGCTCAACTTGCTGAGATAGTGTGCATCAGTGTCAGCGGTTGCGGGATAAAGGTTGATTAATTGCGGGTAATCACGCTTAATTTGACAAGGTTTATTGGGCTCTGCAGTCAAAGAAATTTACTCTCGGTCTCATAATTGGCATTATTTTACTCGCCTTTATGGAAAGCTGACCACTTAATTGAGTCAAAACAGATACTATTGGCTCAGCGAAAAGTAGGTACTGACATGTACACAATGGATAGCAATAAAATGAAAAGAGTCGTGATCACCGGAATGGGTGTTGTTTCAAGTATCGGTAATAACAAGCAAGAAGTGACCGAGTCACTGAAAGCGGGCCGCAGTGGTATTACGCATTCAGCTCAGTTTGAAGAGATGCAGTTACGTAGCCACGTATGGGGTGACATCAAGTTAAACCCAGCTGAGCATATCGATCGTAAAGCGCTACGCTTCATGGGCGATGCCGCTGCCTATGCTTACATTGCGATGCAAGAAGCCGTTAGCGATGCCAATTTAACTGAAGAGCAGTATTCAGATCCGCGCGTCGGTTTGATTGTCGGTACAGGCGGCGCATCATCGTCTAACCAAGTGCAATCTGCCGATACACTGCGTGAAAAAGGCGTCAAACGTGTTGGTCCGTATATTGTGCCTCGCATCATGTCGAGCACGGCCAGTGCTTGTTTGGCTACGCCATTTAAAATTAAAGGCATGAATTATTCTATCAGTTCAGCCTGTGCAACCAGCGCTCACTGTATTGGTCACGCCGTTGAACTTATCCAAATGGGTAAGCAAGACATGGTGTTTGCCGGTGGTGCTGAAGAAGTGGATTGGACACTGACCATGGGCTTCGACGCTATGGGTGCACTGTCAACTAAGTATAATGCCACACCCGAAAAAGCCTCCCGTACCTATGATGCAGACCGTGATGGTTTTGTGATCTCTGGCGGCGGCGGTATTTTAGTGGTTGAAGAGTTAGAGCATGCTCTAGCTCGCGGCGCAAAAATTTACGCTGAAGTGATTGGTTATGGCGCGTCTTCAGACGGTTATGACATGGTAGCGCCATCAGGCGAAGGCGCAGTGCGTTGTATGCAAATGGCGATGATGGATGTCGATACCCCAATCGATTACATCAATACGCACGGCACTTCAACGCCAGTGGGCGATGTGCGTGAATTAGAAGCGCTACGTGAAGTCTTTAAAGACAAGTGTCCACCGATTGCATCGACTAAGTCTATGACAGGTCATGCATTAGGCGCCGCAGGCGTACATGAAGCGATTTACAGCTTAATCATGATGGAAAACAGCTTTATTGCCCCAAGCATCAATATCGATAATCTGGACGAAGCGGCGAAAGACATGCCTATCGTACGTGAATATCGCGCTGCTGAGCTGAACACTGTGATGAGCAACAGCTTCGGTTTTGGCGGTACTAACGCCACGCTAGTGATGCGTAAATTTAAATAAGTTTATTGATCAAACCCGATTGAAGGGAAGCTTAGGCTTCCCTTTTTTATGGACGTTTTTCGCGAACTTGTTGCATCGACAAGGATTTATCCCATTAGTCTTGTTAGAATACCGAGCATCTTGATGCCTTCCATTCCCACTTTTATCCGATCAGGTGCCCATGAAGATTTTAGTCGATGAAAATATGCCCTATGTTGAACCGCTATTTGGCGATCTCGGAGACATTATTCCTGTTAACGGCCGTACGTTAACCGCAGCGCAAGTGCGCGAGGCCGATGTGCTATTAGTGCGCTCGGTCACCAAAGTGAATGCCGAGTTGCTCTCAGGCAATAACAAGCTGAAATTTGTCGGCAGTGCCACCATAGGCACAGATCATGTGGATTTAACCTATCTTGCTGAGCGAAATATTCCCTTCTCTAATGCACCAGGTTGCAATGCGACTGCGGTTGGGGAGTTTGCTTTTATCGCTATGCTGGAGTTAGCGCAGCGCTTTAATTCGCCGCTTAAGGGCAAGGTCGTCGGCATAGTGGGCGCGGGCAACACTGGCACTGCAACAGCTAAATGCTTGCAAGCCTATGGTATTAAGGTGTTGCTTAACGATCCCATCAAAGCTGCAGAGGGCGATCCGCGCAGTTTTGTGAGCTTAGAGACCATCATGGCGCAGGCCGATATCATCAGTTTGCATGTGCCCATCACGCGCACTGGCGAGCATAAAACCAAACATTTGTTCGATGAGGCGCGCTTAAAGGCACTCAAACCCAATACATGGTTAGTGAATTGCTGCCGCGGTGATGTGATAGATAATCAGGCGCTTATCAAAGTGAAGCAGCAACGTGATGACCTTAAGTTAGTGCTAGATGTGTGGGAAGGCGAGCCAACACCTCTGCCCGAGTTGGTACCATTGGCAGAGTTTGCTACGCCGCATATTGCAGGTTACAGCTTAGAAGGTAAGGCGCGCGGCACTTTTATGCTTTACCAAAACCTGTGTCAGTTGCTGAATGTAGCAGCCGATAAAAGCCTGCTGGATCTCTTGCCAAGCTTTAACATTAAGGCGGTCGAACTTGCGGCAGCGCCGAATGAAAAAGCCTTATTACAGCTTGCGCGCTTTGTCTATGATTTGCGCGACGATGACAAGATGTTCAGAAATACATTCTTAAATGAGAATGGCTTCGACACTATGAGAAAAAATCACCAACATAGACGCGAATTTAGTGCATTGGCGCTGGCTTATGACGGTCAATCTGAGGTAGATTGGTTGTCCAATTTAGGTTTTTCAGGAGTCGGTCAGTAGCTATGTCACAGGAATTTAATGTTGTCGTTTTAGGTGCATCGGGCGCAGTGGGTCAAACAATGATAGAGATCCTCGAAGAGCGTAATTTCCCGGTTGCCAATTTGTACCCTTTAGCCAGTAGCCGTAGCGCCGGTGAAACGGTCAGCTTTCATGGCAAACAAATTACCATTCTCGACGTAGAAACCTTCGATTGGACCCAAGCTCAAATTGGTTTCTTCTCCGCAGGTGGTGATGTTTCCGCCAAATGGGCCCCGATTGCCGCTGAAGCAGGTTGTGTTGTGATTGATAACACCTCGCACTTTAGATACGACATCGATATTCCCTTGGTCGTACCCGAAGTGAATCCGCATGCTATTGCTGATTTCCGCAATCGCAATATCATTGCTAACCCAAATTGCTCAACGATTCAAATGCTGGTGGCGCTTAAGCCTATTTATGATGCCTATGGCATCAGCCGCATTAACGTGGCAACGTACCAGTCAGTTTCGGGTACAGGTAAAAAAGCCATTGAAGAGTTAGCGCATCAGTGCACTAAATTACTGCAAGGTTTACCTGCTGACGCTGAAGTTTATCCAAAGCAAATTGCTTTTAACGTATTGCCGCAAATCGATAAGTTTATGGATAACGGCTATACCAAAGAAGAAATGAAAATGGTCTGGGAAACCCAGAAAATTTTCGGTGACGATGAGATTTTAGTGAATGCGACCGCGGTACGTGTACCTGTGTTTTATGGTCACTCTGAAGCCATTAATATCGAAACCCGTCAGCCTGTCGATGCAGAAGACGTTAAAGCTTTACTGCGTAATGCCGAAGGAGTGGTATTGTTTGAGTCAGATGATGACTATCCAACGGCTGTAACCGATGGTGCTGGTACCGATCCGGTTTATGTTGGCCGCATTCGTAAGGATATCTCTCATTCTCATGGGATTAACCTGTGGGTGGTGTCAGACAATATTCGTAAGGGCGCAGCCTTGAACAGTGTGCAAATTGCCGAGATCTTAGTGAGAGATTATTACTAAGCACGAGATTGCATTTCATGCCCATTGAAAAAGCCTGCTGTCAGCAGGCTTTTTTTGTTTTACAATTGTGAACAGTAGCAGGGCAGGGATTTCTGGTTTATAGTAATCTCAATAAATACAATTGCCTAAAGCCTGTTATCAGCGAGATAACTTTATAGCGCTTCAAAGGGAAGGATTGATGAAATTTCGCACTTCGTATCTTGTGGGTCTAATGGCCACTGTTTTAGCTGTTTCTTCTACCGCTTATTTTATTGATCCCGCCGTTGCAGCAGATACGCCAAGATTAAAACCCTTAAAAATCATGGGTCCAGACGGACAGATCCGTCAAGTTAATCATCAATATGGCCCAACGACATCCAGAGACACTTTTTGGAGCATAGCGCAAAAAGTCCGTCCCGATGCCAGTGTCAGCGTCTATCAAGTGATGGCCGCGTTATACGATGCTAACCCTCATGCGTTTAACTCTGCCAGCTACAACAGTTTAGAACGTGGCATGATCCTGCTGATCCCGTCTAAAGAAGTCATGCTGTCGATTCCCAATAGTATGGCGATAGCAAGAGCAGAGCAAAGCGACAGACAATCCCGTGCGCCAGCGAAAGCGACGCAGAAACCTGCTGCTAAAGTGACCACGCAAGCCCCTGTTGCTGCTCCTGTTGTGATTGCTGAAACCAAAGTGATCACTGAAACCAAAGTGACGCCGCCCAAAGTGCCAGTGGTAGAAACGCCGGCGCCAGACAAGCCTAAGATGCTGAGCTCTGATGTAACGTCGCGCTTAGAAGCAGCTGAAAGTAAAAATCTGTCATTAACCGATGAATTAGCTCGCACCCAAGATCAACTCACTGTCCGCACTTCAGATGTTGAAGCGCTAAAAGTGAAAGTTGAAGAATTGAATCAACGCATTGCCGTGCTAGAGGAAACTCTGCAAGCCAGCAAATTGCAAAATCAAGCTTTGAAAGCCGAAGTTGAAGCTGCCCAAACACCAGAGATGGCAACGGGAACGGCTGAAGCTGAGACTCAGGCCCCTGCTGAGCCCGATGATTTATGGCGTAATATCCTCAACAGTCCAGTGTTAATGATTGCTGCCGCAGTGATCCCTGCCTTGTTCTTGTTACTGGCAGTGTTCTGGTTCCTACGCCGTAAGCGTAATAAAGAACGTCGGGAAATGCAGGCGCAAGAAGCGGTGATGGCCGCTGGTGCTGCTGGCGTTGCTGGTGCAGCCATAATGGACATGGATGATGACGATTTAGATGATATGGCGGTGCATTTAGATACCGACCATGCGGACTCTATCGATAGCCTGCTGGATATGGGCAGCGTCGATTTACAACCAGAGCAAGATTTAACTGATTCAAACGATCAGATGGATATGGCGTCTGAAATGTTTGTCGATCCTGGTCTCTCAGCTGAACCTGAGGTTGAAGACGAAGGGCAATCTATTGATGATCTGTGGGCAGAAGCCATGGGCGATCAGGAAGAGGATATTGTTGAGGAGAAACCTAAATCTGGCAATATTCTTGAGGAAGCCGATCTTGATGCACTCTTAGCGGGCCTAGGCTCTGATGACAGCACTTCTGAAGACAGCGCTGAGGCTGAAGAGGATTTAAGCGAATTAGAGCGAAACTTTGCGAGCGATTTAGCTGAAGAAGACGTTGAAGTAGAAGATACTAAACCTGCCGATGAAGCCATCGCGGATGACGATGATCTTGATGCATTACTTGCCGAGTTTAGTGTTCCTGCAGAAGATACTGAGATTGCACAAGCACCAGACGCTGTTGCGTCTGATGATGAAGATCTCAGTGCTGCCATCGCCGCAGAACTCAATAATGAGTTAGATGATGAACTGGGCAGCGAAGAGGTTGATGATATCGATGCGCTGTTAGCGGATTTTGATAAACCCGCAGAGCCCGAAGTCGAGCCTGATCTTGGCGCTGAAATTGCTGCCGAGTTAGACGCAGAGTTAGACGAACTGGGTGTAGAAGATAGCGACGACATTGATGCGCTGTTAGCGGATTTTGATAAACCCGCAGAGCCCGAAGTTGAGCCTGATCTTGGCGCTGAAATTGCCGCCGAGTTAGATGCTGAGCTGGATGAACTGGGTGTCGAAGACACTGACGACATCGATGCTTTGTTAGCTGACTTTGATAAACCCGCAGAGCCCGAAGTCGAGCCTGATATTGGCGCTGAAATTGCCGCCGAGTTAGATACAGAGCTTGATGAGCTTGGCGTCGAAGACTCTGACGATATCGATGCGCTGTTAGCTGATTTCGATAACCCAGCAGAACCCGAAGTTGAACCCGATCTTGGCGCTGAAATCGCCGCCGAGTTAGACGATGAATTGGATGAATTAGGCGTAGATGAATCCGATGATATCGATTCGTTGTTGGCGAGTTTTGATGCTGAGCCTGAAATCAAAGTTGATGCTGAAGACAATGCCGAAAACGATACCGAAGATGATGCGATCAGTGCAGAAATTGCCGCAGAGCTAGAAGCTTCGTTACCGGAAGATATAAAGGGCGAAGCGTCAGGCGATGAAGATTTAGATGCGCTCTTAGCTGAATTTGATGTACCAGAGCAACTCGATGCCGATGAAGATGAATTCGACTTCGATATGGAAACGGCGCAGCTTGACGCGGACGATAACGCCACAGACGAAGACAATTTACTCAAAGGTATTGGTGCGTCTCACTCGATTGATGGCACTGATGATACTTTCTCGTTAGTCGAAGAGTTGGGTGAAGATGATGATTCTGACGCCCTGACTACGGCAGCAGCCACTTTGGCAGCCGCTACCGCGGCAGCGAGTGTTAAGGAAAAAGAGTCTTCTTTCTTTAATGATTTAAAAGCCAATAAGAGCAAAGATCCCCACGTGCTTGATTGGGACTCAGAGCTTGATTTTGCGCCTAAGGCCAAACCTGCTGCGACGCCAGCTGATGCCGCCGCTGAAACGGATGTCGAGCCTAATGCCGATGCTTCGCTAGCTGATACGCCGGCTCCGGATGATGCGACTCAAGAGAAGCCGATTAAGGCGACGCGTAACGATCTTGATTTTAGTGAAGATTTTAAACTCGATACCCAAGAGGATGCTGACGATTCTGAGCAAGGCCTCGATTTAAGCGACGACAATGTACTCGCTGCTTTCACGGCCAATACCGATTTTGATGACGATGAAGATGTACTGACGTCGGAAGACAGTTTCTCACTCGTCGATGATCTCACTGTCGATGAAGCGTTAGCTGCACTCGATGCTCAAGAGTCGCGTAAAGCACAGAAGAAGTTTGTTCCTGAGCATGATTTAACGAATTTCCAAAATGAAAACGGCTTTATCGACATCGATAAGTTGTTGAATGATGCCGATGAAGACGGCACTGATACCGATTTGTATTCGGAAGTCGACGTGGAAATGAGTGATGTCGGAGCCTTAATCGGCGATGCCGCTATGATTGATGTCGATGATGAAGAAAACTCAGTCAACGCTAAGCTGGATTTAGCCCGCGCTTATATCGAAATTGACGACAGCGACAGCGCCAAAGCCCTGCTCAAAGAAGTGCAAATTGATGGTAATGAGCGCCAGCAAGATGAAGCCGGACGTTTACTCAAAGAGATGAGTTAATCCCGATTGAGAGAGTTTCAACCTAACGGCGCCTTCAGCGCCGTTTTTTTTATGGGCTGCTGTGATAAAATGCGCCGCTAAATCAATTGTGAGGAAAAGTGGATGCGGATTGCATTAGGTATTGAATATGACGGCAATGGTTATTTTGGCTGGCAACGTCAGGCCGAAGTCGATTCAGTACAAGCGCAATTAGAACGGGCGTTATCGATAGTGGCCAACGAGCCTATCGGCGTCTTCTGCGCTGGCCGTACCGATGCGGGCGTGCATGCCACGGGACAAGTGGTTCATTTTGAAACCCATGCCATTCGTAATGAAGGCGCATGGACCTTAGGGGTGAATGCCAATTTGCCCGATAATATTGCGGTGCGTTGGGTTAAAGAAGTCGACGACAGTTTTCACGCGCGCTTTTCGGCCACCGCCAGACGCTACCGTTATGTGATTTATAATCACAGTTTTCGCCCTGGAATTTTACGCCATGGTGTCAGCCATTATCACGGTGATATCGATGCAGACAGAATGCACCAAGCGGCGCAGGCACTCTTAGGCGAGCAAGATTTTACCAGCTTTCGCGCAGTCCAGTGCCAGTCAAAAACGCCGTTTCGTAATGTACATTGCGTCAATGTTACGCGCCAAGGCATGTATGTGATTGTTGATATCGCCGCCAACGCCTTTTTACACCACATGGTGCGCAATATCGTCGGTTCATTATTAGAAATCGGTTTAGGCAATCAGCCGCTGACGTGGATGGGTGATTTGCTCGCGTTAAAAGACAGAAACCAAGCCGCAGCAACGGCTAAACCCCATGGGCTTTATTTAGTTGATGTGACTTATCCAGAACAATATCAATTGCCTAAGCTCGCCCTTGGGCCATTATTCATGTTGGATTGAAAAGATCTTATTTGAGAGATTATCGAATACGAGGATGTACGGACATGCTAACAGCGCCAGCGTCAAATGCAGCATTGGAACAGTGGTTGGATTATTTGTTATCCATACATCCAACCGAAATCGATATGGGATTAACCCGTGTTTCTAAGGTCGCGCAAACCCTTGGCCTATTAGATTTAGGCCAAAGCAAGATAGTCACAGTCGCTGGCACAAATGGTAAAGGTACAACTTGCGCCATGCTGGAAAATATTCTGCGATTATCGGGTTTGACTGTGGGCGTATACAGCTCGCCGCACATGCTGAAATACAACGAGCGAGTGCGTATTAATGGCAGCGACGCCAGTGATAGCGCCTTTGTCGCCGCCTTTGAACAAATTGAAGCGGCGCGCGCCGAGATTTCCCTGACCTTTTTTGAATACGCCACGCTTGCGGGCCTGATACTGTTTAAAGCCGCCAAGCTGGATGTAGTCATCTTAGAAGTCGGTTTAGGTGGACGGTTAGATGCCACCAATATTATCGATGCCGATATCAGCGTGGTGACGTCGGTCGATTTAGATCATGAAAGTTATCTGGGGAATACCCGTGAACTCGTTGGCCGTGAAAAGGCGGGTATTTTCCGTCACGGTAAAGCTGCGATTGTTGGCGAGCCCAACTTGCCGCATACCGTCAATGATGTTGCTAATGAGGTTGGCGCCATCTTGTATCGCGTCGGCAACGAATTCAGTTATCAAGTCCATGGTAGTTTATGGGACTTTCAAGGCCAAGTGCTCAAACTGCACGATTTAGCGTTACCGACCTTGCCGCTACCTAATGCGGCCACGGTATTGGCCGTAATTGAACAGGGTTGGCCGAATATCGCGCCCGCTATTATTGCCCAGGGTATTAGCACTGCTCGGTTAACCGGTCGATTAGAGCGGGTGAGTGAGCAGCCGTTAGTGCTACTCGATGTGGCGCATAATCCCCATGCGGCGCGTTTTTTGGTGCAGCAATTAGCGCCAATGGTTGTAGGTAAGCGGGTGTTTGCCCTTTGTGGCATGTTGAAGGATAAAGATATTGCGGGCGTGTTGCCTGTGATCCATCCTCTGGTCGACACTTGGTATTTAGTGAGCCTTCATGGTGAGCGTGGCGCGAGTTCTGCCATGCTGCGCAAAACCTTAGCACCTGAGGCCAGCGTATTTGAGTTTGAGGGCATAGCTGAGGCATGGTCGGCATTAAAAGCGCAAATTAACCCAGATGATGTGGTAATTGTGTTTGGCTCCTTTTACACTGTGGCAGGTTTTAAGTCTCAATTTATGCAGGAAGTCCGTTTTGTCTAGCCAGTTTCATAATCGTTTAGTCGGCACTGTGGTGCTGGTTGCGCTTGGAGTGATTTTTTTGCCGGATATTTTGGATGGCAAAAAAGATCGCCAAGAAGAGCAGTTTTCTGAAATTCCTTTGCGTCCGACTGTGATTGAGCAGCAAAAAGCCGACGATGATATGTTTGAAGTCTTGTCGGCCGAAGATGCTGCTGCGCTGAGTGGGGCTGATGTCGCCTTAGCTGAGACAGGCAATAATGCACACAGTGACAAGTCAGCTGCCATCGCTAAGCAAGACGTTAAGGCGGACGTTAAATCCGAGGTCAAGAAGCCAGAGGTTAAGCAAGCAGAAGTTAAAAAGCCGGAAGCGAAACCAGAACCTAAAAAAGAGCCACCTAAGGCGACGGTAAAAACGGAGCCCGCTAAAAAAGCTGAGACTAAAGCGCCAACCGTCGCTAAGACTGAAAAGCCCAAAGCAGAAACGCCTAAAGCCAGTGCTGCCAGCCGTGACAGCTTAAAAAGTGGCTTTACCTTGCAGCTTGGCAGTTTTAACAATGCAACCAATGTTAAAGCCTTGATTGCACAGCTACGTAAGAGCGGTTTTAAAGCGTACACTATCCCTGAAAATCCTAAAGATGGCGTATTAACCAAAGTGTTTGTCGGGCCAGATGTGTCTGAGGCAAAGCTGAAGAAAATACAAGTTGAGGTGGAAAACCTCACGCGTCTTAAGGGCTGGATTGTTCCTTTTAATCCCTTAGAATCTTAATGGTGATATAAGATCAGCGACTGAAAATGATTTATTTACCTCTCTAGGGGTGAGAATCGTTTCAGTCTCTGGTAGAATCGCGCCGTCTTAAAGCCCATGTCGGAAAGCCATCTCAATGGTTTGGATTGATTACGCTATCATATTCGTCATCGGATTATCGACTCTCATCAGTCTAATCCGCGGATTCGCCAAAGAAGCCATGTCCTTAGTGGTATGGTTCGCGGCTTTCTTTGTTGCCAGCCAATTTTACCAAGATCTTGCCGTTCACTTAACTCAAATGAACGATGAGATGCTGCGTAATGGCGTTTCTATTGCCATCCTCTTTATTACCACTTTGGTACTCGGCGCCTTAGTTAACTATATTCTCGGACAACTTGTTGTCAAAACCGGATTATCTGGCACTGATAGGCTCTTGGGCCTGTGTTTCGGTGCTATTCGAGGCGCGCTAATTGTAAGCGCCTTGCTGTTTTTTATGGATGCTTTCACAGGTTCACCCAACACCCAATGGTGGAAGGACTCTGTGCTAGTGCCCGAATTTGGCGTTGTCATTCAATGGTTTTTTGACTATTTGGAAAACACCTCCAGCTTTGTACCCAAACTATAAGAAAGAAAATTAATTAATCCTAAGTGATGGAAAGTAGCAATCGCTTAGGTATGTACGTCACTCCTGTTCAAGGGTTTATGCCTAAAAACAGGGTAACTTTGAGCGCAATAGCAAGTTTAGGCGTGCGATTGCGATTAGCAGGTTAGTGACGGGATACCTTGGCGACCGATAGGTAGCACTTAAGCCGAAAGGCTAGAGGTTTACTTTATCATTTGCTTATATTTCAACATGAAAGGGCATAGAACATCTTACAATGAGGAAGCTTACCCATGTGTGGTATCGTCGGAATAGTTGGCCAATCATCGGTTAATCAGACCATTTATGATGCACTGACAGTGTTGCAGCACAGAGGTCAGGATGCGGCAGGTATTGTGACCATTGATCGTGGTGCTTTCAGACTGCGTAAAGCCAATGGTCTGGTCAAAGACGTTTTTGAAGTCAAACACATGCAACGCCTACAAGGTAATGCAGGTATTGGGCATGTGCGTTATCCAACTGCGGGCAGTTCAAGCGCATCTGAAGCGCAGCCTTTCTATGTTAACTCGCCATTTGGGATCTCTTTAGCCCACAACGGCAACTTAACCAATACAGTCGAATTAGCCGAAGGGCTGATCAAAAAACGTCGCCATGTGAACACCACTTCGGATTCTGAAGTGTTGCTGAACCTGTTGGCCGACGAACTGCAAAAAACCACTAGCTTGACCCTGACGTCGGAAGAAGTGTTCGATGCGGTCGCTAACGTACACCAACAAGCTCGTGGTGCCTACGCGGTTGTTGCCATGATCATTGGTCAAGGCCTAGTCGCGTTCCGTGACCCATTTGGTATTCGTCCTCTGGTGTTAGGTAAGCACGAAACGCCAACGGGTACTGAATATATGGTCGCTTCTGAAAGCGTGGCACTCGATGCCGTCGGTTTTGAAGTGATGCGTGATGTGGCGCCAGGTGAAGCGATTTACGTGTCAATTGATGGTCAGCTGTATACCCGTCAATGTGCAGCAGAACCTAGCTACGCCCCTTGTATCTTCGAATTCGTTTATTTTGCCCGTCCAGATTCGACGATCGATAAAGTGTCTGTTTATGCCAGTCGCGTAAACATGGGCGCTAAGCTTGGCGAGAAGATTAAGAAAGAATGGTACGATCACGATATCGATGTGGTGATCCCTATTCCTGAAACCTCTTGCGATATCGCGCTGGAAATTGCTCGTTGCATGGACTTACCATACCGCCAAGGTTTTGTGAAAAATCGTTATATTGGCCGTACTTTTATCATGCCGGGTCAACAGGAACGTAAGAAGTCAGTGCGTCGTAAATTGAATGCGATTAACACTGAATTCAAAGGCAAAAATGTCTTGCTGGTGGACGACTCTATCGTTCGCGGTACGACGTCAGAGCAAATCATCGAAATGGCCCGTGAAGCGGGAGCCAAGAAAGTGTACTTTGCCTCTGCAGCGCCGGAAATTCGTTTCCCGAACGTGTACGGTATCGATATGCCAACGTCAAACGAGTTGATCGCCCATGGCCGTGATGCCGATGAAATCGCCAAGTTAATTGGTGCTGATGGCATTATTTTCCAAGACTTACCTGATTTAATCGAAGCAGTAAGAATGGAAAATCCAGCGATTAAGCGTTTCGAAACCTCTGTTTTCGATGGTCATTACATCACTAACGATGTAGATCAAGCGTATTTAGATCACTTGACGCAACTGCGTAATGACGATGCTAAAGCGGATCGCAATAAAGATATCGGTACTAACTTAGAACTGCATAACGTCTGTCACCCATAAGGTGAAACGTTAGGCGGATAAAAAGCCAGTGATGCCAGTGATAATGTCACTGGCTTTTTTTTATGGATTTTTATGAATTGGTAACCGCCACTTGGGAAAGGTGCCGCGATTGGGGGAGGGGAAACTTCTATGAGTGTTTGCTGTTCTCGACATCCGCATGCGAGGCTGCTGATCTTTTCTGCCATAGGTTTGCCGTGTTTATCCCCAGATCCACAGCAGCATCCACACCCCGAATAAGCTGCTTAAGCTATGGCGGGTGACTTGGTGTTTTAGCAGTAGCGATAAACTCACCGCAATGGGCATTACTAGCATGAATCCCCAAGCTAAAGGCATGTTGATGATTTTCATTTGTCCCAGCCAAGTGCTGGTGAGCATGCTTATCGCGAGTAACATCAGGCTATGAAATAGCAGTAACTGATTGAATCTTAATATCAATGCTGGACTGATTGTCATCGCCTGCCGCGCATTTATTGCAAACTGTCTCATAGCCACTCCTCTAAAATTTAGTGCATTCTAGTAGTTGTTGAGAACTATTCGCAATTGAATTTACACTTTAGCTTTGGTATTTAAGCTCGGTTTGTCACAGAAATTTGCACTCAACGGGCGTTTGGGCTAAATTATACTGTAATTATATCCAGTGCTTGGTGTTTGTATGATCCTCTATATCGCTGAAAAACCTAGCCTAGGGCGGGCCATTGCCGATGTATTGCCTAAACCCCATAAAAAAGGCGATGGATTTATCGAAGCCGCCAATGGCGATTGCGTGTCTTGGTGCGTAGGTCACTTGCTCGAACAAGCAGAACCTGATGCCTATAATCCCGAATTTAAGTCGTGGAAATTCGAGCACTTGCCAATAGTGCCGGACAAGTGGCAACTAAAACCTAAGGCCGCAACTCGCAGCCAACTCACAGTGCTGAAACGATTAGTCAAACAAGCTAACACGCTGGTTAATGCAGGCGATCCCGATCGTGAAGGGCAATTACTCGTGGATGAAGTGATTGCCTATCTTGGCGTGAGGGGTGACAAGTTACATCAAACTCAGCGTTTACTGATCAGCGACTTAAACCCACAAGCCGTAAAACGGGCGCTAACGCAGCTACGCAGTAATCGCGAGTTTATTCCTTTGTCCACATCGGCTTTAGCCCGTAGTCGTGCCGATTGGCTCTACGGCATGAATATGACCCGCGCGTACACTATCCAAGGTAAAAAGGTTGGTTATCAAGGCGTATTGTCCGTCGGGCGAGTGCAAACGCCTTTACTCGGGCTAGTGGTGCGCCGTGATGAAGAGATTGCCAATTTTCAATCTAAACCTTTCTATGAAGTGCTAGCGCATTTGGCGACCGAAAAGCAGGAAACCTTCAGCGCTAAGTGGCAACCCAGCGAAGCTTGTCAGCCGTATATGGACGAAGAAGGGCGAGTACTAGCCAGAGGGTTAGCGCAAAATGTGGTGAGTCGCATCAGTGATAAACCTGCCTTAGTGACTCAATTAGTGGCTAAGGACAAGAAACAGAATCCGCCTTTGCCCTACAGCTTATCCGCGTTGCAAATTGATGCGGCAAAACGGTTTGGCATGAGTGCTAAGGATGTGCTCGATACCTGCCAGAGTTTGTATGAACGCCATAAACTCATTACTTATCCCCGCTCCGACAGCCGTTATTTGCCCGTCGAGCAACATAGCCTAGCGCCGTCGGTTCTTAAGGCGATTAGCGGTGGTGCCGCTGAGTTACTGCAAGGCGCCGATGCCCCCGATCCACGGCTTAAATCCAAGGCATGGGATGATAAAAAAGTGGATGCCCACCACGCCATTGTTCCTACCGAGAAGACAGCTAACTTATCCAGCTTGAGTCAGCGTGAGAGGCAGTTATATCTTCATGTTGCCCGCCAGTACTTAGCCCAGTTTTATCCGGCCTATTGTTACAGTGAAACCACAGTACAAGTGACAATTGAGGGCGGCTTATTTAATACCAAGGCGCGTCAGGATAAATCTCTTGGCTGGAAGCAGCTCTTTGCCCGCCAAGAGCCAAATGGCAGTAAGGCGAGTGGCAACAAGTCGACGGAGGAAAATGCGGGTAAGGATGATGAGGAGAATGACGAGTTTATCGGCCAATTACCGCCTCTGAAACTAGGGCAGGCTTTGCATTGTACTCGAGGCGAGTTACTTGAGAAAAATACTCAGCCGCCAAAGGCCTTTACCGATGCCACTTTACTTGGTGCTATGACGGGGATTAGCCGTTACGTAACCGACCCTGAGATCCGTAAAATTCTTAAAGAAACCGATGGCTTAGGTACTGAAGCCACCCGTGCAGGCATTATTGAACTACTGTTTAAACGCGGTTTTTTACAACGCTTAGGTAAATCTATCGTTTCGACGGATGTGGGTAAGGGATTAATTAACAGCCTGCCTGCGAGTGCAACAACGCCAGACATGACTGCCCTTTGGGAAGCAAGCTTGAACGGTATTTGTCATAAAGAAACCTCCTATCAAGCCTTTATGCAACCGTTGCTCGGCACTTTATCCACGCTTATTCAAAACGCAGGAGCGCAACTGCCCACCGCGCTTAATGGTTTAAAAGGCCAAGGTTATCGTAAAACGGCTGGGAATAAATCCGGTTATCGCAAGTCGCCTTACCGTAAAGCCTCTAGCTCTGCAAAACGCACTGGCACGGCAAGTACCGCTAAAACAAGTACAACGACAAGTAGCAGTGCGAAAAAGTCGATTGCGAGTTCAGGGACTCGGAGTCGAACACGCAAAGTGGCGGCTGAGGTTTGATAGGCACGAGTGTCATTGGTTTTAGGGGCATTTCCGGCCATTAATACCAATCGTATTAAATATCTGTTCATTCAGCGGGAGTTTAACGCGCTTTAGACAAGGCGAACGCTGAAGGCATAGTGGTGCTCTGTCGAAAGCTTTGAACGCAGTATAAAGCGCGTTGAAACCCGCCCTTCGGGAGCCACACAGGCATCCCACTCCGGTGTTGCATTGACTTAAAAGGGAATAACCATTTCTGCGTCAATGCGCCTTGGATTGAGATGCCTGTGAGGCTCTGAACTGATTAGATATTTAATGTGATTGGTATAACAATGGCGCGAAATAGCCCTAAATTTTGGCAAAAAAAAGAGTAAACCAAAACGGTTTACTCATACGGAAATAGGTCGTTGAAACTTGCCAAAATCACTCAATAGATGAGGAGCAGGTTTATAATGTCAGCGTTAACTTAATTAGCCCTTAAAATTAACCTTTATCTTAAGGTATCGCCTCGGTTTAAGCTGATGAGCTTATCCAGTATGTGCTCACCATCCATGCGAATGCCGTTGTGTTCATATTCTGACGTTAGCCAATACTTTAGCCTGCCGACCTGTTGCGCGGTTTCTAGGCTGTATTGCATCTCGACAAACATATCTTCACTGTAAATGGCTGCGGCAACGGGGACGCGGTTTTGCGCCAGTTGTTCAAGACTATACAGTGCAGGCCAGTCTGATTTATGGGCTAGGATTTCTGCCGCGGCTTTAAGCGGTACTAAGTGACTGAATTGGTCAAACATCCAAGGGTAAATCATCTCGCCAGTGAATAAAAACGGCTTACCTTGCTGATAGTTAAAGGCGGGGAATTGTTGTCTCACTCTGTGCGCCGCCCACTGTGAAGCTGAGTGCTGGCAGTAGATCGCCTCATGCAGCAGGGCAAATATCGGGTTAGTGTTGTAGTCGAGCATTTGACCGAAATGATTTAAAAATAACGGGTTCACGACTGTCCCAGAAGCCGTGTTGATTAAGGCTTGCTCAAGTAAATAGTAAACCGATTCAGGCCCTTGCTCCATTCCTATATTAATACCCAGCAGCTGCAACATTTCAACCGTGAGGCGTTCTCCCGTTGCTAAATACACTTCATTTTCAAGCAAATGTTTTGCTAAGCGAGTGACTAAATGTTGGGCATCGTGGAAGCGTTGGAAAAATTGTTTATTCTTCGCCAGCACGCGTTGATAAGTTGCAAGGTAGACGTCATCAGCGCTGGGGGTTAATGACGGTATGCCACCTGTAATATAGGCTTCGCTGACACCTTGAGGGGCGGCGCTTAAATAATGTAATACGCAAAATCCCCCGAAACTTTGGCCAAGAATCGCCCATTTATCGGCGGGGCAAAGTTGGGCGCGAATCGTCTCTGCATCACGAATGATATTGTCAGCCCTGAAATGGCTCAGATACTCAGCTTGAGCTGCGGGCTCTAAGTGTTGCAGGCTTTGATAATTAATTGGTGTTGATAAGCCTGTGCCGCGTTGATCGAGTAATAACACCCGATATTCTTTTAATGCGCGGCGGATCCAGCCGCTGTTGCTGGCGGGGCGCATGGCCGCAAATCCGGGGCCGCCTTGGAAAAACACGATATAAGGTAGCTTTTTATCTTTGTTTTCTGGGCTACAGAGTTCTCTGGCAAACACTTGGATTTGCTCTGCAATCGGATTTTGATAGTTGAGGGGCAAGGTAAAAGTATGTTTCTTCGCCAGCACTCCGGCGAGAATAATATCGGGTTTCATCAAACAACCTTAATGGCAGAGGATCATGTTATTGTGATTGGCAGATTGTATACCCAAATAACCTGAAGATGCAGCAACCTAGGCTAGTTGAAACTCGTATCTTCAACTACCTTGGGTATAGACCAAATAGTTTATGCAGCAGGCTAGGATTATTTGATTAGCTTTTGGTGAAGATCAATTTTTCCATTTTAAATTTGAGCCATGATGAGTTTCTTAGCGTAATCTATCGCTTATGGATAACACGAGATTGAAGCTATGAAGTATCAGATTATTCCAGTGACACCCTTTCAGCAAAATTGCAGCCTGATCTGGTGTGAGAAAACCAAGCGAGCTGCGGTCGTGGATCCTGGTGGCAATATTGACAGGATCCAAAACGAAGTGACAAAACTTGGACTCGTCCTTGACCAAATTATCCTTACCCATGGGCATATCGATCATGTCGGTGGGGCAAAAGCCTTAGCGCAAGCCGCCAATGTGCCGATTATTGGCCCGCATATCGCCGATAAATTCTGGATTGAAAACTTACCTAAGCAAAGCCAAAACTTCGGTTTTCCCCATTGCGATGCCTTTGAACCGGATCAATATCTGCAGGACGGCGATAACGTGCAAGTGGGTGAACAAAGTTTGTCTGTGCTGCATTGCCCTGGGCATACGCCGGGACACATTGCCCTTTTCTCTGCCCAATCTAAATTGGCGTGGGTGGGGGATATTTTGTTTAGAAGTTCAATCGGGCGCACCGACTTTCCTCAATCAAATCATCAGGATTTAATTCACTCGATCACCGAAAAACTGTGGCCCTTAGGTGTCGACGTCGAATTTATTCCGGGGCATGGTCCTATATCGACCTTTGGTGAAGAGCGCGAGCATAATCCCTTTGTCGCGGACCAACTTTTACTCTAAGTGTCACGTCATTAAGAACTGTTTGATTTGTGAGCGATAATCACTCGCAAATCAAATGATTATTTCCATTGATTGTCCCACTTTTACCGATGTTTTCTGATTTTCCTTCTAGACTTAAAGCAGTTCTTCCGTCTATTGGGGTAAGTATGAAAACAAAAACGATGATGAGTGTGGTATTTTCGACCATAGTCGCGAGTGCCGTGATTTCTGCGGCACTGAGCTTCAATGTGAAGTCTAAAATCGATCTCTTTAATGATGCCGCCAGCATCCGGTATCAGTCCTATCAACTTGCCGATGAATTAAGGCAAGGTTCCGATGACTTAACACGTCTCGCCCGTACCTACGCCGTCACAGGCGATGAAAAATACGAAAAAATGTATATGGATATTTTGGCTATCCGTAATGGTGAGAAACCCAGACCCGAAAAATATCATCAGATTTATTGGGATTTGGTGCTGAGTTATGGCGATAAGCCAAAGCCAGACGGCGCGAGAATTGCTATAAAAGAGCAAATGAAGTCCCTTGGTTTTTCCGATGAAGAATTCCGTTACCTCGAACAAGCCCAAAAAAACTCAGATGCGTTAGTCGCCCTCGAAGTGAAAGCCATGAATGCCGTCAAAGGTATCTTTATGGACCCCAACACCCAAACCTACACGATAAAAGGCGAGCCGAACTTAACCATGGCGAGGGAGTTATTACATAGCGACCAATACCATAGAGAAAAAGCCAAGATAATGCAGCCGATTGATGAGTTCTTTACGGCGTTGGATAAACGTACCGATGGTGAAGTTAATGGTCGACTCGACTCCTTACATGCGGCATTAAACTGGTCACAGTTCGTATTGTTCATTGTGATTCTAGCGGCCGTTGGTGGATTCATTATCGTTAAGAGCCGGATTGTGACTCCCTTAGTGCAGACCTGTAGTGAGTTGCTCGACATTCAGCGATCTAAAAATCTTGCGCGGCGGATCTCCGTTACTACTCAGGGAGAGATTGGCGAAATCGTTAATCAAATCAACTTGTTTATCTCTTCCCTTGCCAGTTCCTTATCGACAACGGATGGTATTGCAAAAGAGGTCGCTGATTTAGCGAAGCAAACCAAGGCATCAATCCAAGTTTCGCGTGAAAGCTCAAATCGGGTGGCGAGAGAACTGGATGCCAGCGCCAGTGCGATGGAAGAAATGACCACGACGTTAGTGCATGTGAGTGAGAGCACGTCGAACGCTGAAAGTCGCGCCGCTGAAAATGAAGCGCATGTCACTGTGGGTAAACAGACGGTATCGGAAGCGTTGAAAGCCATGTCGGTATTAGAAACTGAGTTTACCAATACTCAAGATTCTATGTCGCATTTAGTGAACGAAAGTACCCAAGTCAGTAATGTGTTGAGTGTGATTAAGGCGATTGCAGAGCAGACGAATTTGCTGGCATTGAATGCCGCGATTGAAGCCGCAAGGGCCGGTGAGCAAGGGCGAGGTTTCGCTGTTGTGGCCGATGAGGTTCGATCACTAGCCCAGCGCACCCAAGATTCCACTAAGGAAATCGATGATATTGTCGCAAGCCTTCAAAGTCGTACAAATCAAGTGGGTACATCTGTGACTCAAGCCGCGACGCTTATGCAAAAGGCGGGGGTAGAGCTGCAACGTATCGTGGCTGTATTTGAGGATATTCGTCACAGTACGGAAGCGATTCATGGGATCAATACTCAGGTTGCCGCTTCAACTGAGGAACAGTCCTTGGTTTCTAAAGAAATCGCTTCGAGTATGATGGTGATCCGCGATAATTCCCGTGAAGTATCACAGATTATCGAGCAGATAGAATCGACCTCTATTAGCCTAGACAATCAATCCCAGATACTGCGCACTAAGGCGGGGGAATATCAGTTTTAGATGAGATGTGGTTGATTTACGAGCACACGCCACTCAAGACACGGATGTCAATCCTTCCCCCTTTGAATCCTCCCCTGAACATATTTTCTGCTTCGACACTTTTTGACATCTATTACTCCTTTCAATACGCACAGGCCTTTGCTAACTTGGTTGTCCATGTGTTTAATGCCGAGCGTTTGGCGAAGCTGTTTTTATCGACAACTGAAACTCGCATCAAACCTTGATAACAAAATAGACGTCGAGAACTGCGATATTTATCAGCGATCTTAACCAGTGATCGTTTTAGTTTTGACAGTAAAAAGTGCATTCAGTCTTTTCAAATATCCCTAACCCAATGGAGTCCTTGCGGATGGATCACCAAATCGAAGATTTACTAGAGCATTGGTTACCGCTGGCGGATGACGCTTGGGTGCTTGCGGTGATCACCCAAATTCAAGGCTCGGCCTATCGCAAACCTGGCGCCATGATGTTGTTTCATGAGTTTGGTCAAGGCGTGGGTATGTTAAGTGGCGGCTGTTTAGAAGCCGATCTCCGCCGCCATGCCCAAAAGGCCATGCAGACAAAGCAAGTCACGTGCGTGACCTATGACGCGAGCGATGAGTCCGATGCCAGCTATCGACTCGGCTGTGGCGGCATAGTAGATATCATGTTGATCCCACTCTTAAAAGAGAATCATGATCTTGGTTTGATTGAGCTAGTACAGGCATTTCGCCACGGTCGGTCGGGTTTTTATCAATTGCCATTAGTCAAAGCGGGGACGGATGCGCGCCAATATCAGGCCGCTTTCTACCCCGAAGCGTTGACACCGTTCCCCGCCAGCGATTTTGTCCGCACAGGCGTCTTCACCCAAGAGGCGGGAGAATCGCTGATTATTCCGCTGAGACCGAGATTCCACCTTGGGATTTTTGGCGGTGGTATCGACGCTAAGCCTATTGCCGCCATGGCCGATACCTTAGGCTGGCAAGTGACAGTTTTTGATGGTCGTACCGCCTATGCCAGAGCGGCGGATTTCCCCCATGCCCATATCGTGAAACTTACCGCAGGGGAATTAACCGCGAATCATATCGCCCAATTGGATTGCGCCGTAGTGATGAATCATAACTTGGGCTTAGATGCTGCGGCATTGAAGGTCATTCAAGCCCACACACTCGCCTATGTCGCCTTGCTTGGCCCTGCCCATCGACGGGATAAAGTGCTTGGGATGGCAGGGCTGAGTACTGAATCATTTTCTGGGGTGTTTTCTGCCCCCGCAGGGCTTGCCCTTGGCGGCGAGTTACCGAGCGCAGTGGCGTTAAGTATTTTGGCCCAATGCCACGGCGTACTCCATGGCGCGACCTTACAACATCTCGATGAGATAATGCGTTGATGACATTGCCGCCAGTGCCAAAGCCCACTGCGCTAACGTCGACACTGCCCGGTTCGAGACAGCCCAGTTTGGCAGTGCCAAAGTTGGCAGCGCAGGCGCCATGCTCATCCAAACGGCTGCTTATTGTGGTACTTGCGGCGGGTGAAAGTAAGCGTTTTGAGGGGGTTAAGTTAGCGCAGCTTATACCATCACTTAGCGCTACAGAAACTCGCGAACAAGCCATCATTTGCACCCATGTTGAGCTTTTACAACAGCTTCATTGCCAAGATTTAGATTTGGAGCGCCAAGACACACATTCGCCCCAGCATACGCCTTTGTTAGTCATACTCGGTGCTCACCAGCACATACTGCAACCATTATTAGCCGAACTTAACTCCCGCCAACCCTTTGATATTTTGATTAATCCGCATTGGCATACGGGTTTGGCCTCCTCTGTGAGTTTGGCGGCAAGTTATGCCAAGGAGCAAGGCTTTGATGCCATGCTGCTAACGCTCGCTGACCAAGTGGCTCTGAGCGCCGATGATTATCGCCAACTGATTTTGACATGGCATGAAACGGGTAAAGACGTTGCCGCCCATTATTTGGATGATTTAGGTGTACCTGCTATTTTTAATGCCTCTACATTGCCTTTGTTCACTCATTTGAGTGGTGATCGCGGGGCGAAATCTATTTTAAAACAACAAGCACAGCAGGGAGCGTTAGTCGCTATAACACTACCCCGCGCCGCAATTGATATTGATACCCAAGCCGATCTTGCGTCGTGGTTGGCACTTAAGGAGTGAGTTATGGCAGAAGTTTTATCAACCAAAGCAGTCGTCAAGGAAGCGAATACCGCCGCTTCCTCTCAGACACTTTCAACCCAGACACTGACCATCAACGGTAAATCATTTACCTTAGATGCCGATCCTAAAATGCCAATCCTGTGGGCACTACGGGATATTTTAGGGCTCACGGGCACTAAATATGGCTGCGGTGCAGGGCTATGCGGTGCTTGCACTGTGCATTTAGACGGCCAACCCGTACGCGCTTGCTTAACCAGTTTGGGGCAGGCACAGGGAAAACGACTGACAACAATTGAAGGGCTGGATAATCAAAAGCTTAAAAATGCTTGGGCCGAACATAACGTGCCACAGTGTGGCTATTGTCAGGCGGGCCAATTGATGTCGGCTGCGGCGTTAGTGGCGCAGCATCCGAAACCTTCTGAAGAACAAATCAACTCGGCCATGTCGGGTAATATCTGCCGCTGCGGCACATACCCGCGGATTAAAGCGGCACTGCAAAACTATGCCAAACAGGAGGGCTAATATGAGTACTTTTACTGCCGTAGAAAATATCAGCCGCCGCGATGTGTTAAAACTGTTTGGCGCAGTGGGTGGCGGATTAGCATTAGGGGCGAGTGGATTAACTTGGAGCCCTATGGCGCTGGCGCAGGATAAAGAAGCGCGGCTGAATCTGTTTATTGCCATTGGTGAAGACGACAAAGTGTACCTCACCTGCCATCGCTCCGAGATGGGACAAGGGATCAGAACCGGTATTCTGCAAGTATTAGCCGAAGAGTTAGAAGCGGATTGGGATAAAATCGTCCCCATTCAAGGCTTAGCCGATAAACGTTATGCCAGCCAAAACACTGACGGTAGCCGCAGTATTCGCGAAAATTACGACCGCATGCGTCAGATGGGGGCGATGGCAAGAACCATGCTAGAGCAAGCAGCCGCTGCGCGCTGGAAAGTCCCCGTGAGCGAGGTGCATACCGCCGACCATAAAGTGTTGCATGCTAAATCTGGCCGCTCGGCCAAGTTCGGCGAGTTAGCGTTAGCCGCATCAAAGCAGCCAGTCCCCGCCGTTGAGTCGTTAACCTTTAAAGAGGTTAAAGATTTCAAGCAGATTGGCGCATCACGCCAAATCGTTGATATGGATGCCATGTTAAGCGGCAGCGCGATTTATGGTTACGATATCAAACTCGACGGTATGCTCTACGCCAGCATCATGCGCCCGCCCGTGCTTGGGAGCGATGTGGCAAGCTTGGACGATACTGCGGCGCGCAAGGTGGCCGGTGTATTAGATGTGTATCGTTTGCCCGCCGCTAAGGGCGCACCCGCGTTTCAGGCTTTGGGCGGCGTTGCTGTTATCGCCACAAACACTTGGAGTGCCCTCGAAGGCCGCAAAGCCTTAAAAGTCACTTGGACTCAGGCCGACAACAGTCAGCATGATTCAAGTCTTTATTTAAAGGAGCTTGTCGAGCGGGTACAGCAAAGCGGTAACGTTGTGCGTCAAGCTGGTGATGAAATCAAAAACTGGCCCGAGGCGAATACGTTAAAGGCGGTTTATACCGTGCCTTATTTAATTCATTCTTCTATCGAGCCGCCCGTTGCTACTGCCCATGTGACTGAAAAGGGCTGTGAAATCTGGGCATCGACCCAAACGCCGCAAAGTACCCAGCAAAATGTGGCCGCTGCACTGGGTATGGAAGAAGATGCGATTAAAGTGAATGTCACCCTATTGGGTGGTGGTTTTGGGCGTAAATCCAAACCTGATTTTAGTGTTGAAGCCGCGCTGTTATCGAAGCAATTCAAGCGTCCAATTAAAGTGAGTTGGAGCCGCGAGGATGAGATCCAAAACGGTTATTACCATGCTATCAGCGCCCAGTCCTATAAGGCGCTGTTTGATGCCAGCAACAAACCGACCGCGCTTTTAGCCCGTACGGGATTCCCATCGATCAGTTCAACCTTTGCTGAAGGGGTGGAATATCCCTCTGGCGGTGAGTTGGATTTAGGCTTTGTGGATGTGCCCTTTGCTTTGCCAAATTTAAGATACGAAGCGGTAAAAGCGCAGGCGCATAGCCGTATTGGTTGGATGCGCTCTGTGTGTAACATTCAGCACGGTTTTAGTGTCGGCAGTTTTGTCGATGAAATGGCTCATCGTTCTCAGGTTTCTTGCCCTGCAATGTGGCGTAGCCTGTTAGGTGAAGCAAGGCGTGAGACCTTTACCGACCAACAGTTTAAATATGGCAACTATGGCGAAGATCTTGATCGTCATCCCGTGGACGTCAGTCGCTATTTTGGGGTAATCGACGCGGTCGAAAAAGCCCAAACTAAGGCGCCCAAGGCGGGCAAAAATCAGGGCTGGGGTTTTGCCGTGCACCGCAGTTTTGTGAGTTACGTTGCTGTGGCTATGCTGGTGGAAGTGAGTGAGGATAAACAGCTTAAAGTGCTTAATGCCATCGCAGCCATAGATGCGGGCACGATAGTTAACCCTGATAGGGTAAAAGCACAGACAGAAGGTGCGATTGTATTTGGCTTGAGTTTAGCCTTGATGGGGGAAATCACTTACAAAGAGGGCAAGGTGCAGCAATCGAATTTCCACGATTATCCTTTGCTGCGACTTCCCCAAACTCCCGATATGGAGATCATCATTATTGAGTCTGATGCTGCGCCAGCGGGCGTGGGTGAGCCGGGTGTGCCGCCCGTTGCCCCGAGTTTAACCAATGCGATTTTTGCGGCGACGGGGCTGAGGATCCGCGATCTTCCCGTGAATAAACTATTGCGAGTGTAAGTGTCGGCAAGAGGGTTAACTGAAAGCCGTTTGAACAAAAAAGCGCCTAATAAGCGCTTTTTTCGTTTTTTTACCACAAAAAATTTGCTTGTTAGCTATTTTACGGGCATTAATGCCGAAAATTAGCAATAGATCAGGTTTTTGTTACCAGAATAGAGGTAATTTAACTAACAGATAAACTTCCGTGAATAGAATTATAAAGGGGTCATCCATGGAAAATCGTTGGCAAGTCGCTATTTCTGCCGGCCTATTGGCGGCTATTTGGTGTGGCGTTGCAGATGCCTTTCATCTGGTCACTTGGATTGGCTTTTTAGGTTGCAGCACTTTTTTCGCTCAACCCAAGGCTGGTTTTCAAGGCGTGATGATGGCGTGGTGCACGAATCTGTCCGGTGTGTTTTGGGCTTGGCTCATTATCTCGGGTAGCAGCTTTTTTATTTCGCCCGTATTTGGGTATATTTTTACCGGCATAGCCACTTCGGCCATGTGTTTACAGGCTAGTTATCAAAAGCTTAGCTTTATTCCCGGCGCATTTATTGGCTGTTGCACTACCTTTGCCATGGCGGGTGATGTGGCCAATGTCGTGCCGTCGTTGATCATTGGTGGCTTATTAGGTTTAAGTATGAGCCTGTTAACGGGGCAGTTGGTTAGCTTGACACAAAAGTGGTCTGCCGCCACGCGTAGTCAAGTGGCTAGCGCGGATTAGCATAATACCTGCTCAGATCTTATTACTGACATAGCTGTCGAAGCGATCTGGGCTATAATGCTGATTTAGTGCCAAATAGCATTTTGTTCTTAGGAATTATCAAGATGAAACAAATCCAGTTTCGCACCATTGATGCCATATTGATCAAGTTCAGTCTCAACGGAAAGTTTTGGGTAGTGTGTTCTATGGTGGCGTTGATCACGGCCGCCGTGGCACTCGTCAACTATCAACACGCGCACCGAAACGTCGAGCAAGCTTCTATTGCCCGTGTTCAAGCAAGCGTCGATACCTTAGCGCAAGTTGCCACGGCGCAAAAGCTAGAGGCTGATGCCTTATCACAATTTGCCAGTCAATACGGTTTAACCGTGACTTCAAGGCAAAGTGAAGCGCAGCGTCAAGGGGATAAAGTGACGGCCAGCGCCAGCGTGTCAGGCATGCAAGCCTTACAACTGACGCAGAATGTCCATGAGTGGGAAGTCGATGCGCGCAGCGATGCTAACTTTATGTTCTGGTTAGCATTAGTGGGCTTGTTGCCCTTATTCCAACTGAGTTACTGGATTTCGACCTCACTCGGCGGTGGCTTGTGGGATATGTACTTAGCCATCAAACGCTTAGCTGATGGTGATTTGAGCTTTAGATTAAACTTCTTTGGCACTGACGATTTCAGTTTGATTGCCCGCGAAATTGACCGCTGCGCCGATAACATGAGTGAAATGGTGTCGGCCATTGGTAAAAATGCACAAACCTTGTCATTAGCATCCGATGAATTTAATCAACAGGCGGCCACCAGTGATGAGCTGATTGGTTTCCAACATCAATTCCTCGATTCCGTTGCCGTGGCGATGGCGCAAATGACTTCAGCGATTGAAGAAGTTTCTATCAACGCGAGCAACACTTCGCTGCAGACTAAAGAAAACTCAACCCAAATGTCGGCCAGTCGTGGGCGAATTAGCCACACAGTGGATAGTATTGGTTTACTTTCAACTAAGATTGGCGCAGCGTTTTCATCGGTTGAACAATTGTCTAAGGATGCGGCGAGTATCGATGCCGTGGTTACGACGATTAACAGTATTTCGCAGCAAACCAACTTGTTAGCCCTAAATGCGGCCATTGAAGCGGCACGTGCCGGTGAGCAGGGGCGTGGTTTTGCCGTGGTCGCCGATGAAGTACGTACCTTAGCGGGTCGAACTCAACAGGCCACGGTAGAAATTCAGTCTATGATTGAAGGCTTACAGTCTGGCACGAGTCGTTTATCTAGCATTACCATGGAGATAGTCGATCAGGCCGATGAAGGCCGCAGCGCGATTATCGCCGTCGGTGACGATGTTCAAGGTATGGCGCAATCGGTGAATGCGGTATTTGATATGAGCAGCCAAATTGCCGCCTCGGCGGAAGAGCAGAGTGTCGCCGCGCGCGACATTGCCGGACAATTGAATGAAATCCGCCATCAGTCGGAAACCATCAAACAAACGGCTCAGCGCAGTGTGACCTTAGCCAATGATCTGCACCATGCCTCGGTCGAGCTAGATGGCATTTTAAAGCAGTATCGCACTAGCTAGTTTCACCTTTAATGTGAGTCGTCGGCATGGGTTGTTGAGTAATAACGCCCGATACTGAGTCTCATGTTAAGTATTCGCGTATCATCTGAAAATGGCGGAAATCGTAGATTTCCGCCATTTCATTCTCTAAATACCTCAAAGCAGATAACTGAGTTGCTTAGCATTAATTGTCACTATTTCCTCAATATCACTACCTCCTTTTATTACTTAAATGTCCCTATTTTAGAGGGGCACTGGTGCAACAATGCCAATCTTAACTAACCCTTTCGCTGTTCGTTTAGCTAAAAAGATATTGCCCCAAAGCAAGATAATTGTATCGTCAGTTGTGTAGCATTCATTGTCATTGTTTCCCCTGTGACTCGCCATAAACTCGTCCCTGAGGGCTCAACTAAAACATCCTGTTTTAGAAGGTCACAGGTGCAACAATGCCAATCCTCCCCAACCCTCTAGCAGTTAGTTCAGCTAAAAAAGCTATTGCCCCAAAATGAGTTTCAAAGTTCAAAAGGTAAATAGATTGATTATAGGTTTGTCCATAGAACATCTAATGTGAAAGAGTTTAATAAGCTAAAAAGTTATACCTGTCCTATCTTTTGTGTATCATGGCAGGTCGCCGTTAACGACGACCTGCCATGGGTTTTCTTAAGCAAAGTGGTTTGATGGAGCTTGTATTGTAGGTTGTGATTTATCACGACAAGTTAGTTACTTAAGCTTATTTTCTTTTTTACAATACTTTATAGATAACTCAATAGAAGCACTAAAATCCTCACCGTTGGGCAGTGGGTAGTCTATTTCGTTATAGGGCTTTTTTATTACCGATTTGAGTTGTAAAAAACCGTGTTGTAAAAAACGATAGTGGTATTGTTTGGCTAAGGTTAAACCTTGCTGATAAATAGCCACAAAATCAGCATCACCTTGCGTATTTAACCAAGTGGCATAATCGAGCAGCGCTTCAGTATAAGCAAATTTGATGTGTTTAAGCTCCGATAATGCCTGTTGAAAAAGCGATTTTGTATCTGTGATATTTGCGCTATGCAAGGCATGTAATAAATATTTTACGCCTTGCGTATAAGGATTGACCACCACAAGGTTATTAATTTCGTCTGGTTCAAGGCGTGTTAATTTGGCTTTTAAGCTCAGTATCTTTGCGATTTCGATATGTGCTTTAGGTGGTAAACTGGCTAAAAACCGGTTCAACTCTTGTAGTTCCAACGTATTTGTTGCCCATTTTACATACAGTGAAGTACTAGCTTCTAAACAAACCTGTACCAGTTTTAGATTAAAGATGCCCATATTTGATAGTGAATATCGATAGAATAGCCAAGTAGAAGTAGAGGACCGATTGTTTTCATAAACAGCCTCCTCGTAAGCCATGCCTTCATTGCTGTATATCAGTGCGGCAAAGTTAAAAGTAACTTGTTCAATCTGCTTGTTACTGTCGAGCGTTAACCATTGTTCCACTGGTAATACATGTTGTAACTCGGTATACGCGGCAGAAAAGTCGCCTAAATAGTATTGCCAACGTAAGAGGGCAATTTTTAGGTATCTATATAATTCAGCATTGTTTGTAAATAAATTTATCGAGAATTTCAGTGCGTCATGAGGTATTCGATATATCTCAAGTATCGACAGTAATTGATCTAAGCCATCGACAAAACTAATAATATCTTGATGATTAAACGCGGGATTCAGCTTTTCTAACATAAAACAAAAGTTATTTATTTGCGTATGGCATAGCTTAATGGCGAGCATTCGCCTCGTTAAATCATAATCACAACTTAGCTCGCGCAACGCTCTTACAAAACTAAGCTGAAAGTCAAAAATAGCCTGTAAGTAAGAGAATTCTTCAGTTGGGTTGACTTTATTTTTTGCAAAACGTGTCACTAATGGATGTAGGCGAATATGCTGCTGGTTTGTTTGGATTAAGGATTTATCTTGTAACTCTTTAATGGTGAAATCTTTAATTGGGGTTTTGCCCCGAGCTTTTGCATCTTGCTCGGTAAGTTTTTTAAATGCTTCTAAATTAATACCATCGGGAAAGTACGAAAGTTTAATCAACGCTTCTTTTGCTGAATCCGTTAGCTGCCGATAAGAATAATCAATGCTGTTATAAATCGACTTTCGGCGGTCAATATTGCGCTCAGTTGCGTCTATTTCATAACTCGGGTTTTGTCGTGCTAATTCAAAAAAATTTGCTTTTAAATCATCTTTTAAGGTTTCAAGTTTTTTACCAGTAACCATGGTACTGGCCACCAAGGCAATAGCCAGTGGGTTATGATCTAAATACTCTTTTAAAATATGCTCTTTTAAAAATACTTTTTCCTCAGCTGAGAATTCCCTTTTCGCTTTACTAGCAAACAACTGCAACGCTTCATCCGCTACAAAATCACGCAACTGATAGGTTACCTCCGACGCTACATTGAGGTTTTCTCTGCTGGTAATGAGCAAAGTAGCGAGTTGATTGGTTTTCCCTACCAATGCAAGGATTTTGTTTTTATCTGCCAGTAACAACAAGCTTTCGGCGTTATCGATAATAATCAGGCGTTGACCTTGGCCTAATTCTGGGTTTTGATTGATATGTGCAATCACATCAACCGCATCAGCTAAGTCAAATGCCTCGGCAATATGGCGGTGAAACTGCTGATAACTGGTTGCATGTTCACAATCGATAAAAAAGACACCACCAGCAAACAGTTTTCGTTCGTTATACTCGTAGGCCAGTTTTTTTACTAAAGAGGTTTTCCCCAAACCGCCTGTACCCAAAATGGTGAGGCATTCATGATGTAGCTGGGCTTGAAATAACTTTCGGCTAACTTCTTCAAGGTCTTGTGCTCGGCCAATGAACTTTGCTATTTCATCTTTGGATAATTCTGCAGGCAGTTTGCTTGTTGCTGACAGCCATTGGCCGTTAAGTGATGTAAGTGTGTTGCCCAAAATAAATTGGCTGGTATTCCATAACAAACCATGTTGTTCAAAAAATAAAAAAGACTGCTTTTTAAACAACTGGAACCATAGGCTGTTGATATTTTTTACTGCCAAAAGTTCAGGAATAAAAATGATGGGCAGTGTGATACCACTTAAAGCCTCGTATGAGGGAGGGTGATCACAAATAACGACAATACCATGAAGTGCATCGAGTGCTAGGTTGTTTTCTAACTCGTTTAGCGTAATGCGCTCACTACCACAGTAGTCATTTTCAATAATAAGTTTGTCATTTTTAAACTGGCACGCCAGCACCAGATAGTTCACGTCACTTAAGGATTGTAAGTTTGTTAATGAAAGTGCACAGCTTGAAATATTATAAGGTGGCTTATTTTTAAGTGCTTTTTCAACTGCGGTAAAATCACCTACCGTTTCGCCAAAAGGTTTAGCACTTAAATAGGCTATTTGGGGTTGGTTTGCTATTTTGGCTGTCGGTTTAGATATTGGGGTATTTTCAAGCTGAGGTATGACGGATTTTAACGATGCGATTTCGTTGATGGTATCCACTAAAGGCTGCCCGAAATCAGAAAACGTCAGTATTTCTATGTTTTTAATGTCTTCAAGCATCGTTTGAATGAGTTCTTTATCACTTTGCAGCACTAGCGCAAAATGTACCGCAGTATTACCAGCAAAGAGCTTAAACTGTTTGCTTAATTCAGCCAGTAACTCGGCGTCCCTTAGGCTACAACCAACAAAAAATAGGCTTTGTGTTGCTAGAACAGATTTAAGAACCTGCATTGCAGCGGTGTAGTCTGTTTCTTGTTCGTAAAAATCTTTATAGCTGTCGAGTGTCAGGATCAATTTTTCAGGTTTATCAATATAACCATGCAGGTGCCAAATCATTTTTTTATCTGTAGGCAAAAGGAATTTATTTAGCGTTGCATCTGAATAATTCGTAATAGTTTTAGTATTTGAAGACCCTGAAGTATGTTCTAGTACTCGGTCATAATTCAATGTAATTAATCGGCTGCTGAGTTGCCATAATGCCACTGGCAACTCAAAGCTGCTTTGATCAAGACTTTCTAAATTAGGATCAAATTGCGATTCGAGAAAAGTAAACCAACGCTCACCTTTAAGATGCTCTTTTGCTTTTTCAGCCGCTTTTAATAAATAGCCAGCATCAATCAGACGATTAATCAGTACTGCAACATCAGGTTCTAATTCACTTGCTGCATTTTGTAGCAACTCTACCCAGCTCGGGAAAACTCTGTTTCTATTGTCATCTTTAATCGACATCGATACACCAGCACCAACTAAAGGGATCAGTTTGCCAGTTGTTATGGCTGTTTTGAGATAAGAGTTAGATGCGATTGACGACATGATGTATATCCAAACATATTGATTTCTTTGAATATATCACTGTTGGTATTACTTTTGAACATAATGCATTATTTTTAAAGCGTTTTGCATGAAAAAAAGGATATCGGGGAGATAAATGGGTCGGAACTAATTTGAGATTTCGAATAAAACTAAGATACTTTTCTCATCTGACTTATCCACATTAGAGTAAATAATCTAGTCCATTTATGTCCAAAAGCGTGCTGCGTAACGCTTTTAAATCTACAGATTACGCGAATGCTCGAAAGGTGTGCCATGGTGATTGGCGAGACGACCGTCCGCCCCATGGACGGGGCGATCGAGCATCCAAGGATAATGGAATGGACCCATCCACTTTAAATCGGCCTCACAATGGGCCACGATGTAGTTGCTAAAACTCATCAAGAAAGAGGACGGGTCCACCATGAAGATTACTACAGTTGGTTTAGATATCGCAAAGTCTGTGTTTCATTTTGTCGGGGTCAATAAAGCAGGCAAGTTAGTGCGTAAGAAAATGCTTAAGCGTTGTGAGTTGTTAAGCGCCATTGCTAGGCTTGAGCCTTGCCTGATTGTAATGGAAGCTTGTGGTGGTGCTAACTATTGGGCAAGAGAGTTCACTCAACTTGGGCACGAAGTGAAATTAATCGCGCCTCAGTTTGTTGTTCCATATCGTCAGGGCAATAAAAATGACTACAACGATGCACAAGCTATTGCTGAGGCAGCCCAAAGGCCAAATATGCGCTTTGTATCGCTCAAATCTGTCGAGCAGCAAGATGTACAGATGTTACACAGAATGCGTGAACGACTCACTAAACAAACCACCGCCTTGGTAAATCAAGTCAGAGGTATGTTGACTGAATATGGGATCGTGATAGCCAAGAGTAAAGCGGCATTCCGAAATCGATTACCCGATATTTTGACTGACTATAACAACCCGCTGACTGTAAAAGGACGGGGGATTTTTCATGAGCTATACAATGAATTTATGGCTCTAGAGCAGAAGCTCGTAGACTGCGAAAAGCAGGTTTTGCAAGAACACAAAATAAATCCTACTTGCCAACGACTAGGTAAAGTCTTGGGGATAGGTCCAGTCACAGCGACGGCGTACTATGCCGCTGTCGGAGAGGGCAAAGAGTTTTATAATGGGCGGCATTTTTCAGCGTGGTGTGGTCTGGTGCCTAAGCAGCACAGCAGTGGTGGTAAAGATAACCTGCTGGGGATCAGTAAGCGTGGCAATGCCTATCTTCGTACACTGTTCATTCATGGTGCCAGGGCTATTCTGCGGCACTGTGAAACTAAAACCGATAAGCTCAGTCTGTGGGCTAAAGCACTCATAGAACGCCGAGGTTTTAATCGAGCCTGTATCGCAATGGCTAACAAACTTGCTAGGATCGCTTGGGTTATTGCGGCTCGAGGAGAAGAATATCAGCCCTCGAAGTAAACCGTGTAAAGGAATATATTAAGAAAGACCGTAACAGTTAAAAAATCCTATCAGTAAGTTGCTAAGACACTTGATTTGATGATGAGACAGTCAGACTGATCTACTGAAAACCTTACAAGTCCATAGGCTCTAAAGAAGCCGCACGGATGATAAGGACAGTAGAAGCACATATCCATCAGGGCCAGAGGGATACCTCTGCAACAGGCCGAATATATGGGTGCAATGAACTCTTCTCAAAATTGATATCGAATGTCTTGCAAACCGGATGGGTCCATATATGGACTTGCTGCGAGTCGACGAGCGAATGCCATGGCAAGCCTGTGCGAGTGGATACCCGTAAACGCTAAACTTCTAACAACTGAAATTACTGCTCCCAAAACACTACTTTCCAACGCATTTCTGTCCAACAGCTTGCTATGTATTTCTTTAAAACAAACAGGCTTCGCCGTTGGTGATTTGCGAGACGACCGTCCGCCCCATGGCCGCTCTTTGGCGTTCATGCCATCGCGGCATTTGTGAATCCTTTCACATCAGATGGGGCGGTCGAACATCCACATATGGACTCGCTGTGTATCGTAGAGTGAATGCCATGGCTCACGATTAATCTGTGGCTGAAGCTAAGCTCACAACTTTTTTGCGATGTATGCTGTTCATTTTTAACTTACTTGTGCCAATCTCATTCTGCTTAAGTCACTCTCAAACAAAAACATCGGCCTAAGCCGATGTTTTATATCTACTAAGATGGTCGAACGTTAGCTGATTAAGCCTCTTTGAACGTGCTCCAAATGGGCGCGTGATCTGAGGGTTTATCTATGCCGCGCAGATCGTAATCGACATCGGATTCGACTAAACGTGCTGCCAGTGAAGGTGTTGCTAAAATCACATCAATACGAAGGCCGCGGTTGTCATCGAACCCTTTGCTGCGGTAATCGAACCAAGAATAACGTTCGATGCGCTCTGGGTGTAATTGACGGAAAGTGTCGACTAAACCCCAGTCTTGCAAGGTTTTCAACCACTCACGTTCTTCCGGTTGGAAGCTACATTTGCCGGTTTTTAGCCAACGCTTACGATTGACTTCACCTATGCCTATGTCTAAATCGGTCGGTGAAATATTGATGTCACCTATGATGGCGATATCTTCATCGTTGCTGTGATTTGTCTGCAAGTAGTGCATTAAATCCTGATAAAACTTACGTTTAGCAGGATATTTTGTTGGGTGTTCTATGCTTTCGCCCTGGGGGAAATAGCCGTTGAATACGGTTAACGGACGACCATTCGCTTGGGTAAATGTGCCGATAATCATCCGGCGCTGGGCATCTTCGTCATCGGTTGGAAAACCTTTTTGCAGCTTTTCTGGCGCGACTTTAGACAACATAGCAACGCCATAGTGGGCCTTGCCGCCGTGGTAATGCACTTGATATCCCATGGCTTCGACGTCGGCTAATGGAAACGCTTCGTCGTGTACTTTGGTTTCTTGCAGGCCGATAATATCGGGCTGGTGGCTGTCGATCAAGGCTTGTAATTGATGCAAGCGCGCGCGCAGACCATTGATGTTAAAGGACACTATTTTCATTAGGGCAGGACTCGTTTGAAAGGTTTAACGACCACGCTTTTATACACGCCCGCTTCGATATAAGGATCGGCATCGGCCCAGTGTTTTGCTGCCACTAAGGATTCAAAATCGGCGACAACCAGTGAACCACTAAAGCCAGCATCACCTGGGTTTTCGCTGTCAATGGCTGGATGTGGGCCAGCGATCAGTAAACGACCTTCATCGGCGAGGGCTTGCAGCCGAGCTAAATGGGCAGGGCGAGCGGCTAAACGTTTTTCTAAACTGTTCTCAAAATCTTGAGCTGAAATCATATACCACATTATTTGAGTTCCTTGCGTTGATCTTCGGGAAGGTGTTTATAAAGATAAAATACGGTCAGGACAGTATTAATTAAGGTTAAAGCGGTTAAACCAAACACTTTAAAATTGACCCACGTTTCTAATGGCAAACTAAAGGCGACATAGATATTGACTAGGCCGCAGCTGGCGAAGAAGACGACCCAATACCATGTTACGCGGGCCCAAATCTTGTCTTCTACTTGCATTTCTTTGCCTAACATCGACTTTAATATCGATTTATTGAGCAATTGGCTGACACCTAAGGCGATGGCAAACAAGCTGTAGATGATGGTTACTTTCCACTTGATAAAAGAATCATCGTGGAACACTAAAGTGAGTGTGCCAAACACTGTCACCATAGCAAAGGTGATTAAGTGCATCTTTTCAAGTTTCTTATATAGCGCATAGGTCACGATTAATTGAAGCGCGGTGGCTGCGATCAATGCGCCGCTGGCGATATAAATATCGAAAAATTTATAGACAGCAAAAAAGATGACGAGGGGCAGGAAATCAAGCAGTTGTTTCATAATTAATCGTGTTAAAGAGACATGGGCTTGAGTGTAGCATGTGCAACATAAGGGCAAAAGCATCATGGGCCTAGGATTGCGATCTTGCCCATTAAACCGATTTAATCTTATAAGCTCGCCTCACGTTGGCTTGGCGGCGTTGACGTTAACCTTTGCACGACTTAACAGCGGGCAATCGTGGCATTGGCCAGTGTTGGCGAGTTGATACCTTAAGCAGCAAGTACGGCGAATGCAGTGGATTTTTGGGCTCGGTTTTGAGCGCGATGCTGTACTCGTTACTATTCTCGCAACAGTGTTCGGTGTTGCGCTGTCTTGCTCTGGTTCGATGAGTAAGTTAATGCTGTTATACAGCGGATTTGTGCTGCCATCTAAAAAGGTCGTGCGGCGAAACAGGGCTTGTTTTAGTTGCTGGCTGTACTGCTCAGAGAGTCCCAACTCCCCAAGATACCAGTGGATAAGATAGCCTAAGTGGCTCCAATATAACTTGGCGGGTACAGGGCTCAGAGTGAGCAGGCGCTCCACACTCGGCTGCAGTAAGTTTAAGATAAAACCTTGTAGGACAAGTTCTTTATCAACTGGCGGTTTATATGGGTTTAATGGCGAGTGTACCTTGGTGTCTATCTTGAAACTTGGCTTAGTGTTTATTTGGCAAAGTGGCTCGATGCCGTGGTGTTTTTTAAAGGTCAAAGCGGTATTTGGTTGGTGTTTTGCGATGTTAAATTCAAATTTGGCCACTCGGCCACTGGGGTGTAGCTGCATAAAAATGGACTGTGGCTGCCAGTGGATGGATTCAAAGTCAGTTTGTGGGGCATTGAAAATCCACTCCATCATAGGCGGAACTAAGAGGCCGAAATACCATTGGCCCCAAAGTGAATGCAGTGCTTTGCGAGTGTCTTTTCTACTGGGCCCAGCGTTTTTACTGACCAAAACGCTTTTACTGGCGAAAGCTGGCGTTTGGCTGGTTGCAGCTGTTTTATCCGTCTCGGTTTCGTTTTCGGTTTTAGTTTCAGTCTGAGTTTCGGCGCTAGGGTGCGCTATGGCAAAACGCGCGAGCAGTGTTTGGTAGGTATCGGCACAGCTCCATTCATCGAAACTGAGTCCCGTGGGTGAGGACGTTGCGCTAAGGTGCTCGCCATAGAAGGGCGCGCGTTCATGTAACAGCTGATTGAGTGTCAAAATGGTTTGATTCAAACCGTCTTGGCTGAGCGAGGTCTCACGCAATCGTTGCAGTCTGGTATCTCCTCGTTGGCTTGCCATAGTGACTCCTTAATGGCTGTGATTGATTGCCGCTATTATTGATAAGTCCGATAGATGAGGACCTTGTGAGCCCAGGATTTAGGCTCACAAGGTTTTTCGAACTATCTCAATAAAAGTCTGACTTAGAAGCGATAGTCCAAGGTTAAGCTGGCACTGCGCGGCGTACCGTATTGGAATTGGCTGTATTGACCTACTTGGCTGTAGTAGGTTTTATCTAAGGCGTTGTGCAGGTTGGCGCTAAGCTTAAGTTGCTCGGTGAAGGCGTAACTTGCCATCAGACTCGCTAGTGCATAGGAGCCTTGCTCGACTTCGACTCTAATCGTGTCTATACCATTGCCTACAGGTTTATCGGCATCTTGGTAGACGCGGCTCTGCCAGTTAACCCCTGCACCAATTTGCAATTTATGCCAATCACCACCAAAGGTATAAGTGGTGAAGAGTTTTAACTGCTGACGTGGTGACGTGGTATTGATGCGCTTGCCCTTAGGATCTTCGGTGGTGAACTGGGTGTAGCCTAAGTAAACATTCCAGTCATCAGTGATTTTACCCGTCGCTTCGAACTCGAAACCTCGAGTGTTCGTACCATCGACTTCTCTGTACACTGGGATGGTGGTGCCAGGAATGCGTGTGCGAGTGTCTACGCCTATGTTGTCTTGCTTGATCTCAAACACCGACAGCGACATATCTAAGGCCTCATCGAATAGACTCGCCTTAATCCCGCCTTCGTAGTTTTTCCCTTTGACCGGTTCTAGGTAGCTTTTATCGATTTTTTGCTTAGTTTGCGGTGCAAAAATGTCAGTATAACTGGCGTAGAGCGAATATTGTTCGGTCAAAGCGTAAGTGAGGCCGAAGTAAGTAGTGAGTTCGTTGCTGATGTTGAAATTGTAAAGGCTTTTAAAGTTATCTTGATCGGTTTTCCACTCATTGAGGCGCAATCCAACGAGGACAGCTAAGGCATCGCTGAGATTAAGCTGAGTCGCCACATAGGCTGCACTCTGTTTGGTTTCGCCAAATGAGCCAGTGGTATAAGCCTCCTTCCATTGAGGTTTAGGATATTGGAAGTTCGGATCGCGAAAATCCCCCAGTGGTGGTACTGCAGCAGTGGGGTAATAATAGGGATTGGCGAACTCTTGTCGCTGACCATTCCAGCCAAACATCAATTGATGTTCTTGACCAAAGAGTTGGAATTGTCCTTCGGCGCGTAAATCTACATTGTGTTGGGTGCGACTGCCGTCGACATAGGCGATAGAGCCTGCTGTTGCGCCTATATTGGTTACAGGATCGGGATAACCCATGGCCCATAGCACATCGAACTCCAATGAGTTGTCGCCATAGGTGTAAGTCCCTTTTAGGTTCCAGCCATTATCAAATCTGTGCTCGAGACTTGCAAAGGTGTTGAGGCCTTGGGTATGCGCCGAGCCCCAATCGGGCGCCGTTGAAGTGGCGCGATCATAGTTAGTGCGGCTGCCGTCACTGTAAAATAGCGGTAAACCACCCGACATAGTGCCGCTCGGTGTGGCATCTTGATAATCAACCCCTAGGGTGAACAAGGTGCTGTCGCCAATATCGGTTTCGACTATGCCGTATAACGTGGTGCGCTGTTGCTCGTATCTGTCTTGGAACGAATCCTTATCCTGATAGGCGGCCACCACGCGACCGCGCACAGAACCCGAATCATTTAAGCCGCTCGAAAGATCGACCATACCGCGCACATTATTCCATGAGCCCACACTTAACGATGTGCTGCCCATAAACTCTTGAGTCGGGCGTTTACGGATAAGGTTAATCGCCGCCGAGGGATTACCGGCTCCCGTCATGAGTCCCGTCGCGCCGCGTACCACTTCAACTCGCTCGTAGATGGCGGTGTCGATGAGATTATCGCCATAGTTGAAGCGGGTGTCGTAGGTGGTGGGCACGCCATCGTACAGTATGCTGGTCACGGCAATGCCGCGGGCACTAATGCTGTATCTATCGTTATCCATAGGGCGAGCATTGATCCCGGCAACGCTGGTCATGGCATCAATCACGCTATTAAGCTGTTGATCGTTCATCATTTGGCGGGTGATGGACGTGACCGACTGCGGCGTTTCTAAATAGGATAAATCGAGCCCTGTCGCTGTGTTCATCGCTTGGGTTTTATAGCGATTGTCGTGTAAATCCTTAGCGCCAATGACATTGATGATTTCAATCTCTTTTTGGTGCTTCTTGGTTTTACCATCCGCATCGACAGTGTCTGCTACGGCATGGGGCACACTGGCTAACATGGCAGAGCACAGCAATAGCTTCGGGTTAACGAGGGCTTGCCGACAGACGAGTGCGATGCTGGAGAGAGGAAAAGTCTTCATAATGGTGATCTTTAATTCCATTTAGGTTGGGGTTAAATAAAGTGGGCCAATTAGTAGCCCACACAAACATTTCGTAAAGTTTCAGGTCTGAGCTGCGTGTTAACGTGTTTTCGGCTCAGCGCTGCTAAGCATAGGGCGCTTAAAGGCATGGCTTTGTCTAAAGGCCGCCAAGGGATTGTCGATGCCGCCGGCGAAACGCAGGTTTTTCTCCCTGTCGGCGAGGTCTATCATTTGCTGGTTATTATTCAATTGGATACGATTGAGGCACGTGCGTACAAAGCTGTCCTTAAACAGATCGTATTGGGCAAACTTGTCGGCCAAATGTGGATGCTGGGCTTGGTAATCACGTACATTGTCCGCCACTAACTCCCAGAATTGGCTTTCACTGACACTGATTTGCTCATCGAGCAGCGGTGCTAAATAGCGGAAAATACAGTCAAAAATATCCAGTAAGATGTAGTTAAGCTTCATCTCTTCTTCAAGGCTCACCGCAAGGCGTTTTACATCATCAGGTAGCGGCTTCGCGCCATTGAGTACCGCGACTTCTTCGCCTATGTCTTTCATCAAAATCTTGACTGGCACATATTCATCGAGCACTAAGATCAGGTTTTCACCATGGGGCATAAAGACCAGATCGTAGGCAAAAAAGGCATGTAACAGCGGCGATAAATACAGGTTTAAGTAGCGACTGACCCAATCCTTTGCTGGCAAGCCTGAGGCGGCTATCAAGGCTGCAATAAGGGCCTTATCTTCATGATCAGTATGTAGTAGCGCAGCCATGGTCATCAGATTTTGCTTAGGCTCAATGTGTGGCAGTGGGCTTTCGCGCCAAAGGGCAGAAAGCATTTTTTTGTAGGCACTATCTTGGGTGAGTGCCTGCTCGTAATAATGGTGGTGGTAACCTATGGCTGCAATTTCTTTAAGGATCACAAACCCTTGCTGAGTAAAGTAAGGGTCGCTCTCAACCAAGTTCGCCACCCAAGCATTGATTTGCGGTGTGCAGCTCATGTAAAGGGGCGATAGACCACGCATAAAGCCCATATTTAGGATAGAAAGCGCGGTTTTGACATAGCACTTTTGCGGTGATGCAAGATTGAAGAAAGTGCGTATCGATTGCTGCACTTGGTATTGTTCGCTGCCTTCACCAAGGTAAACCAGATCGCCGCGGGCTATGTCGCCGGCAAAGACGCGGGCGATTTTTTCGCGCCACTGCCAAGGATGCACAGGCATAAAGTAGAAGTCCTGTGGATCATGCTGCTGGGTTTTAAGATGCTGCTGAAAATCATCGAACTGCTGGCCAAGCTCCTCCTTGAGTAACGCGTCGTGACTCAAGTTTTCGAGGGCGGCAAACGTGGTTTTGTTTTTGCGGACTCCAAGCCAGACTAACTGCATCGGCATCGCGCTTTCAGGGGCAAATTGACGGTAATCCTGCATATCAAAACCAATCCGGCCATTATTGGCAATAAACACCGGATGACCTTCTGTCATACCCGCTTCTATGCTTTGATAATCGGCTCGCGCCAGTGTGGCTGCGGGAATCGCCTGATGCGCTAACTTGTATGCCTTACTGTAAAGGGTGCTGGTGATTTCTTCTAAATAAGTTGGTAGTAAGGTTTCGCTGATCCCTAAGTCATTTTTAAGGGAAATAATCAGCGACATCGCATCGAGGATTTGCTCTTGTCCTGCGACTGAAACGCGGATGGAATCTGCATCGATAGCAAGATGATCGAGCTGATAGTACCGCGCACTAAAATAATAAGTGCTGTCTTTGAGCCTGAGTTCATAGTGATTGAGCCCCGCTTTTTGCCCGTATAGGGTCGGCGTAATGAGCTTCTCGTGGGTGAATTCGCAGAGGATTTTCTTCACTAAATGACGATTAGCCGCTTGCCAATAGGCGGGGGTTAAATGCTCTGGCATAGAAGTCGATGTTGTCGACAGCGCCGAGCTTTGCTGAGCATGTACTGCTTGATCATGATGATCTTGCGTTGGCAATGGATTTATTAACAAGGCTTTTGTGGGTAAGTTCATCTAATTCACCTAAAGAGTCGATAATGTCATGGGAGAGGTTGCAGATGCCGCGAGCGAGCTTGGCTTTGCTAGGGTTGGGCTTGCTAAGTATTGTTCTGCTAAGTTTGGCAGAGCAGGCGTTGACTGATCTGAGCTTGGCAGGGCTGAGGTTGTTTGGGCTAGGCTCGTCAAAGAGGGCGTGCTCGATGGTTGAAGGCGCTGGGCCGCAGTGCAAAATCCGAGGAAAGCAGTTTTAGTGCTTAATTGAATCGCTTTTTGATAGCGAATGCCTATCAGGCTATTTAAGCGATGAATTTTGCTATTGAGTTGATCGGGTTCAACCACGAGGCGATTAAAGGCCAGTTTTTCAAGCACGAGCTGCGCTATCGCATCTATCACCTTTAAGGATAAGCCGCTGACGGGTTTGCCATCTGGCGGCGCGATAATCAGATGCATACCACAATCACCCGGCGCAACACGATAGTGCTGACCGACTTCATCGTGGACGGGATCGTAGAGTTCCACCATAAATAGCGCTTTGGCCTGCCATTCACCTATCAAGGCAAACTTGTGCTCTGTAGTTGCTAACAGATTTTTTATGGCATCAAGGTTCAAGCCCTGCATACCCCAAAACTTGGCGTAATCTTGGTTAAACCAAGACTGTAGTGTTGGAATGTCTTGTGTAAGATCTAACGCTCTGAACTGGAAACCATTGATGCTTGTAATAGCCGATAGCTGTGTTAAACATAGCCGCGTTAAACAATGGTTGCTAAATTGGCTTGCCATTATTATGCCTCCTGGTTCGGCGCCATTAAGACCGGCATATTGGTTCCCGCGCCTGAACTCACGGTTGAACTTGCGCCAGAATTTGGAATCTTGGTTGGAGGGATAGTTTGTGGCGCATCAACTTGAGTTTTTCTGTGCGGCGCCTTAGGAAAATGTCTTGGATTAAGATCCAGCGTGTTAATTGCATTGGCGCCGCAGGGCTGATGACTGGCAAGTTTGGCCGGATCGAAGGTTTGAAACGCGATATGTTCCTCAATGTGGTAGGGCGCATAACCGAGCACGGCTTTTAAGATGGTGCCGTTGCGATAACAGCCCATACCCAGATCTGGAGAGCTTATCCCATGGGTATGCAAACCGACATTCTGGACAAAAATATCCCCTCGAATATCTATGCTGTAATCACGCTGCACACTAAGTTGTCCGGCGTCATCGAATTCGACTTGTTGTTTAATACCACTGATAAACTCGGGTAAACGATAGTGGTAACCTGTGCCTAAAATGACTGCGCCCGTTTCTTGCTCAAAGGTGTGATTTTTTTCATTGTGGTGGAAATGCAACTTGAGCATATTGGCTTGGGGCTCGATATGAGTCAGCGCCGCATTCGTCATCAGTCGGCATTGAAAATCGGCCAATAGGCGCTTTTGATATAACAAATCGTAAATGTCGTTTATCAGCTCAGAATTTATTCCTTTGTAGAGTTGTTTCTGGCTGGCGATCAGTGAGCATCTTTGATTAGGGGTCAACTCGTGGAAGTAATCGACATAATCTGGTGAGGTCATCTCTAAAGTAAGCTTGGTATATTCCAAGGGATAAAAACGCGCTGATCGTGTCATCCAATTGAGTTGATAACCATAGGTATCAATCTCTTGCAGTAGATCGTAAAACACTTCCGCCGCACTCTGGCCACTACCAATTACTGTGATGGCACTCTGACTCTGCAGGTAGGTTTTTTGCTGCATATAGCTGGCGGTATGCATGACCCGCGCATCTTGAATGGGGCAATCCTTTGGCAGATATGGCTCTGTTCCTGTGCCTAACACTAGCTTTCGGCATTGATAGGTATGGGTTTTGCCACTGCGTCTATCAAAACCTGTGACTCGATAAATACTTTCACCTGCGTTGTAATCCACTTGAGTGACTTTAAAGCCAAATTTTAGATTGCTGAGTTGCTGGCTTACCCATTGGCAGTACAAGTTGTATTCGTGGCGAGGTAAAAAGAAATTCTCACGAATGTAAAAGGGATAAAGTCTGCCCGTCTTTTTGGCAAAATTAAGGTAACTGTAACGGCTGGTAGGATCGGCCATAGTCACCAGATCTGACATAAAGGGGGTTTGCAGTCTTGAGGATTTGAGTAGCATGCCTGGATGCCAATCAAAGCTGGTTTTAGCATCTAAAAATAAGCAGTTAAAGCCGTCGATAGGTTCTGATAAGGCGGCGAGGCCAAGATTGAATGGGCCAATGCCGATGCCGAGTAGATCAAAGATTTCGCGATCCATTTCCCTTTGTTGAGTAGTCACTTACGCCTCCTTTGGCAGCATGCTGTTGCGTGTTGCCGATCCAGTAATCAGTTACCTAAGGACGCAAACCAAGTAAATGTGGCAGTCAAAATAGCCTGTTTGGCTATCTATCTTGCTGTGGTTAATTAGCTATGTTTAGCGCAGTCCTTAGGCCATTTTTCCTGCTGCCTCTGTCCCGACAACGGCGAGTAAATTAGCACGTGAAAATATTCAAATGCAAACCATTCTCATTTGGGTGGTGGTGAGTGTTAATACTTTTAACTTACGGATAAGCGGGCTAAGTACGGTTAATAACGTATGTGACGGCAAGATAATTGGCTGGCAAAAAGGCTAAAATTAAGGGGCGTATAATCGAGGGGATTACGAGCATCTTGACTTTTAAGGCTATAAATACAGTTGGTTATATCGATATTTGTGTTGGTTTATTAATCGAGGGGAATTGATTTAGATTGCGGTAATGTCGGCTGAGTCCAATGGGGATAGGTGCCGCTAAACAGTCAGTGTAAATCCATTGTAAAGCGCAGGCTGGAGCCTCGCTCAAGGCACTGGGTAAAATGAGTTGGGTGTGGGTTAAGTTTAAATGGATTGGCTCTGATGAATGAGTTCAGAGGCATTACCCCCAGATTTATTCGCTTAGCTTGGCATTTTCTCACAGAGCTATTCGCTTAAAACTACCATTCGCTTAAAACTGCTATTGGCTGGAGCTGTAAATAGGACGGTTATCTCGGCATGGATAGCGGCAGTGCGCGTTTATTAAGGGCATGAACTTAAGCTAAAACCGTCCTAAGACGGCTTTGAAATGTGGCTGTTAACTCAGAATGCAAGTTCGAAAGGCTAAATCGTAAAGCTAGCGTAAATCGACAAAGTGTCCGGTAATTTTACGCACTAATGGCAACACCATCAGCAGTGTCGGGAAGGCAACCACCCATGAGATCAGCCAAGCACCGAGCCAGAGTTCGATAAACTGCGGTGAAGCGCCGACGCCATTGAAAGTACTGATCCCAGAAACGATACAACTCATTAGAATAGAAAGAAAAAATGGCATTACAACCGTGGCATACTTGGCTGGTAATTTAGGCGTGCCCAAAAAAGTACGAGGTTTGTCATCGGGCAAAGATTTAGAAATAGTCATCGGATCCTCTATTGGGAATTCATCAGGCGAATGATTTGTCACAGGCTAGCACTGTCAATTCCGCTATCGACTTCATTTGCTCTCCCCATTGGGTTCAATAGCGGAAGCAAGGTATTTAAGCGATTGATGAAGTTTAGTCTGCGCGGCGACATTCTAGGTATTGCACCGATAAAGCGCAATCATTAAAGCCCAAGCTAGCCTATCTGTACGTTCACAGTTAGCGCAGGGATCAAGACTCAATTCATTCCATTTGTTACCCAAAGCTCGCCCGTCACATTGACCCAGTGACCGAGCGAAATAGGGGATTTACCCAGTTCAGTATCAAAGAGGAGTGCAAGGTTTGATTGCGACAGGTAAATCGTATCTTCGGGTGTTTGGCTGATGTCGACGATTTGTCCTGAAGTTTCAAAGTTCAATTGAATTGGTAGGCGTGGAGCTTGCTCAATGATGTCAACTTGAACACTTGCTAGTTGGCCGAGTAATTCAACCGTCACCCATTGGTTAACCGGAAAGCGCATTCTTGCCTGTTGAGCGCTGCCTTGGTAATAAAACCAAATCGGTGCGCCATTGTCGCATTTGCCTGCGACTTCACCTTCAACACCATTGCCACATGGAGTTAGCTCGAGTATATAGATCCGATACTGCATATAAAGTCCATTTCATTTCGATACAGACATGCTATCGAGGAACTGTGACTAAATAACTGCGACTAAATAACTGCGACTAAATAACCGCTAAGCTATCAGTTTGATTTCTTGTCACAGTAGGGGTGGTGTTTGAGGCGTGATTGTTGAGAAAGATAAGAGCCGTAAGAGAACACCAACAATGAGGTGAGCAAGGCAGGGTAAACATAGGAGTCGGTCAATCTAAAGAAAAATAAGTGAGGCTGCGAATGTGCCCCACTTATTCTGTTGATTTTTCTCTTTCATCGCGTCTTAAGCACTAGCGATTTAGGCTATCAATTTAAATCAGTGACTTAGTTTATCAATTTCAATCAGTAATTTATCTCAGAGATTGAAATCTTGATTAACTTAGGTCGCCGCTTTCATGGCGCGAGTAAAATCCCCAAGTGTCGCCAGTAGCTTAGCTTCATCGTGCTGGTGGGTTTCGATGATCTTCACAACGGCAGAGCCAGAAATTGCCCCTGCAGCGCCTGCTTTGATTGCGGCGCTCACTTGAGCTGGTTCGGCAATGCCAAAGCCGAGTAGCGGTGGCGGCGCATTAAAAGTTTTCAATTTGGATAGAATTTCTTCCACCGGAACGCCAGCTTTAGTGTCTGTGCCTGTCACCCCTGCGCGGGATAAGAGATAGGTGTAACCTTCGCCGCTGGCGCTAACCAGTGCAAGGGTTTCACTGTCGGCATTGGGCGGCGCGATAAAAATGGGTGCGATACCATGGGCTTTAGCGGCTTCGCTAAAGGGCGCCGATTCTTCTACTGGTACGTCGGCAATAAGCACTGAATCCACACCCGCTTGCTGCGCTTTGGCGTAAAACGCATCTATGCCATTAGCAAACACCAAGTTCGCATACAGCAGCAAACCGATTGGCAGTTCAGGATATTTAGCACGCACTTGCGCCAGTAATTCAAAACACGCCGTTGGAGTCGTGCCAGCGGCTAAAGAACGCAGGTTAGCACCTTGGATCACAGGGCCATCGGCCAAGGGATCGGAAAACGGAAAGCCCAGTTCTAAGGCATCGGCACCGTTTTGCACTAAGGTATCGATAATTTTCAGCGATAACTCAGGGCTAGGATCACCAAGAGTGACGAAGGGGACAAAAGCACCACGGCCTTCGGCTTTGAGTTTGGCAAAGGTGGCTTGGTAACGGCCAGTGTTAGTCAATGTATCACTCATGTTCGTTATACCTCTTTACCATTCAAAATGTCAGAAACGGTGAAAATATCTTTGTCACCACGACCGGAAAGATTGACCACTAAAATGGTTTCTTTGGTGCACTCGCGCGCCATTTTCACGGCATAGGCGATAGCATGTGCCGATTCCAATGCGGGGATAATCCCTTCACAGCGAGCCAGTTGTTGGAAGGCTTCCAAGGCTTCATCGTCGGTGGCGGATTCATAACGGGCGCGGCCTGTGGCATTAAGATGCGCGTGCTGCGGGCCAACGGAGGGGAAGTCCAATCCAGCTGAAATCGAGTAGGATTCTTCGATTTGGCCTTCGCTATCTTGCATCAAAGGCGCTTTCATACCGAAGAAAATCCCTGTCTTACCGTGTTTAAGCGGCGCGCCGTGCATTGGCGTGTCGATGCCTTTACCCGCAGGTTCGACGCCAATCAGTTCGACACTTGGCTCGTCGATAAAGTCAGCAAACATGCCGATGGCGTTGGAACCGCCGCCCACACAGGCGATAACCGCATCGGGCAGGCGACCTTCACGCTCTAGCATTTGCTTTTTGGTTTCTTCGCCAATAATGCGTTGAAATTCACGCACTATGGTTGGGAACGGATGTGGCCCCGCGGCCGTGCCGAGCAAATAGTGAGCCTTTTCGTAGCTGCCAGACCAGTCGCGCATCGCTTCGTTACAGGCATCTTTTAAGGTGGCAGAACCAGAGGTGACAGGAATGACTTCCGCGCCCATCAACCGCATTCTAAATACGTTCGGTGATTGGCGCGCAACGTCTTTCGCGCCCATATAGACTTTACATTTCAAGCCTAATAGCGCGCAGGCAAGGGCGGTGGCAACGCCGTGTTGTCCAGCACCGGTTTCTGCAATAATTTCCTTTTTGCCCATGCGTTTAGCAAGCAGAGCTTGGCCTAACACTTGGTTAGTTTTATGGGCGCCGCCGTGGAGTAAATCTTCTCGTTTGAGGTAGATTTTCACCATAGGGTTGGGGCTTAAATTGCGGGTTAAGGTCAGTGCTGTAGGGCGACCCGCGTAGTTTTTCAGTAAATCGGTAAATTCGGCTTTAAAGTCGTCATCTTCCTGCGCTTCCACAAAGGCAGTTTCTAATTGCTTAAGGGCTGGCACTAAAATCTGTGGCACATACATGCCGCCGTATTCGCCGAAATAAGGGTTAAGCTTTAACTTTGACATACCTTTTTCCTTATCTTATCAATCAGTTTGTCAGTGGCTTCGATTGTGCTAACAGCGTCTTGGTGTTAATCGTATAAATAATGTTAACTGAGCCGTTATCTATTTTGGCCACTGGCATTAATAGGTTCATATTTTTTGTCGAGCATCACGCTTGTCGAGCACCAACTGCATCTAGGGCTTCTTGCTTAGCGCGATAGGCTAGAGACGTAAATGGGTAAAAGCCGTTTGGATCAGTTGCGCCGACTTAATTCCTGTGGCGGTTTCTAGGCCAGAATTAAAATCTAAACCGTAAAATCCTTGGGCATTGGCACTGGCCGCATTTTCGGCGTTGAGTCCGCCCGCCAACATGGCATGGGCCTTTTGCTGGCCTAAGGACTTCACATCAATATTTTGCCAATTAAAGGCTTGGCCTGAGCCGCCAAATTGACCTGCCGTTTTACTATCAAACAGATAACGCTGTGCTCCCTGAGGTAAGTTGCCAAGCTCACCCGTTTGCGCATCGACGCTGACGGCTTTCCAAATTTGGGTGGTGAGTCCCGCTTGTTCAAGTCGCTCAGCGAGCTGTGTTATTTCAAGCTCAGTCTCAGTGCCATGCAGCTGTACGGCAGATAACTGCAAACTGGCAGCGATATCGGTGATGGTGCTTGGCGCGGCATTAACAAACACGCCGACAAATTCAATGGCGGGGGCATCAGATGCACGGTACTCCTTGAGTAGTTGTTCTGCGGCATTAAGGGTTAACGCGCGTGGGGATTTTTCAGCAAAAATCAGTCCGCCATAGACAGCGCCTGCTGTTGCCGCGGCGCGAATATCTTCCACACGGGTGAGGCCGCAGACTTTATTGTGACCGAAGATCAATTTACGGCAGGCCAAGTCGATATCAGCCTCAGCCATAATCGAGCTGCCGACAAGGAAGCCATCAACCAGCGGACTTAGGCGACGTACTTGCTCATTGTTGTAGATGCCAGATTCGCTGATCACCACGCGGTCGCTGCCAATGTGTGGCGCTAAGGCTTCTGTGGTGGCGAGATCGGTACTTAAATCCCTTAAGTTACGGTTGTTGATGCCAATAATCGGCGCATCTAATGCGATGGCGCGCTTAAGTTCTTCTTCGTTACTGACTTCGGTCAGTACATCGAGTTGATACTTAGCGGCTTCTTTCGCTAGACCTTGATATTGTTCATCATCAAGCACGGACAGCATCAACAGAATCGCATCGGCGCCTTGGTGAGCGGCGAGTTTGATTTGGTATTCATCCACAAAAAAATCTTTGCACAGAATCGGTTGGTTCACCCGAGCGCGCACCTTAGGAATATAGTCCATATCCCCTTGGAAAAATTGCTCGTCGGTTAATACCGAAATGCCCGCCGCATATTTACCGTAAATATCGGCGATGGCTTCTACATCAAACACATCGCGGATAAGCCCTTTGGACGGACTGGCTTTTTTGCATTCTAAAATGTAACCCGCCTTGGGTGCCTTGAGTGCGGAAAATAAACTGCGGTCAGAGATTTTTGGCGACAGACTCGCCTCAGGGAAACGCAGTTTTAGGGCGGCAATATGGGCCGTTTTGGTATCGACGATACGGGTTAACACATTACTTTTTGGCATAGCGTTTGTGGCTGCCTCTGGCTGAGTACGCAGGTCTTGAGTCATTGCTGTTGGAGTCACTTCTACTTGAGACATTCGCTTATCTTCCTCTTTCTTGACCGTTGACTAGGGCTTCACCGCTGACTTTTGCGAGCTGGCTTAACAATTCAAAGGCTTTGCCGCTTTGAATGGTAGCGAGCGCAAGTAAGGTTCCGGCTTTGACTGAATCAGTAATTCCACAGACATATAAAGCACAGCCGGCATTGATGGCGACCGCATTGGCGTGTGCTTCAGTGCCACGGCCTTTTAAAATCGCCTCGGTAATCAAGGCATTCTGCGCGGGCTCGCCCCCTTCTAAGTCTGATATTTGCGCTAAAGGCACGCCTAAATCGGCGGGCGTGAGTTGATACTCTATGATGTCGCCGTCTTTTAACTCAGCAACTTGGGTGTTGCCGTGCAGCGCGACTTCATCTAAACCGCTGCCGTGCACTACCATAGCGCGTTTTGTGCCAAGCGCCTTTAATACTTTCGCTATCGGTAAGACTAACTCAGGGCTATACACGCCAAGTAGCATAAACTCAGGCCTTGCGGGGTTAATTAGCGGCCCTAACACATTGAATAAAGTGCGCGTTTTCAGTGCTTGTCTTACGGGCACCGCATGTTTTACCCCGCCATGGTAGTGTGGCGCAAATAAAAAGCACAGATTCAATGCGTCGAGGCAACGACTGGCAGTCTCTGGCGACATAGTTAAGTCGATGCCAAATTGCGCCAAGAGGTCCGATGAACCCGATTTACTCGACACGCTACGATTGCCGTGTTTGGCGACCTTAGCGCCTGCCGCCGCGGCAACAAAGGCCGCAGTGGTGGAAATATTAATGGTATTAAAGCCATCGCCACCCGTGCCAACAATATCAACTATGCCATTATGAAGCGGATTGTTGTTTCGCTCAGGGCAAGGAAAAGGTTTGGCAGCGGCGCGCATAGCATCGGCGGCGCCGCTGATCTCATCAATGGTCTCACCGCGCATTTTCAGCGCAACTAACATTCCCGCCATTGCCGCTTCACTCATCTCTCCGCGAATTAACGCGCCAAAAAGTTCGGCGGTTTGCTCGCGGCTTAAACTTTTACCTTGGTATAAAACGTCGAGTAAAGGCTGAATAGGGTTGGTACTCATGCGGTTACTCCTGTTGTCATGTCTTGGGGTAGAAATGTCATCTCTTGGGTAAGAAAGGCCAAGGTTTGAATGAGCAGTGTGCTACCTAAGGTGGTGAGAATCGATTCAGGGTGGAACTGAAAGCCAACGGCTCTGTGCTCAGGGTGCAGAATTGCCATCGGCATAGCGTCAGTCGTTGCAATCACTTGCAAGCAATCAGGCACGTGAGTGGCGACTAGACTGTGATAACGGGCAACGGGCAGGGGAGAGGGCAAACCGGCAAATACGCCAGTGCCATCATGGAAAGTCGGGCTTGCCTTGCCATGCACCACAAAAGGCGCGCGCGCCACTGTGCCGCCGTAATATTCCACCATAGCTTGATGCCCAAGGCAGATACCCAGCATAGGCACTTTACCGGCGACTTTGGCGATAAGCGCCATCATAGAGCCTGCTTCATGGGGCGCACCAGGACCTGGCGATAACACTAGGGCTGCGGGTTCTTGTTCGTTAAGCAGTTTTTCAGCGATAAAGTCGGCGGCAACATCGTTGCGGTAAATCACCACTTCACAGCCTAGGCTGCGAAATTGATCCACTAAGTTGTAGGTAAAGGAGTCAAAGTTATCGAGTAGATAGAGTTTCATGTTTGGCTCCTATTTAGATGGTACTGAAGTGGATGGCACAAAAGTCGATTGAGCTGACGCGTCATTCGCTGGCGATTCATTGACTCGCAGTCCAGCGCCCATTTTGATGGCCGAAATCACGGCTTGGGCTTTTTGACGGGTTTCGTCAGCCTCACTTTGGGGATCCGAATCAAACACGACGCCCGCGCCCGCTTGAATAAAGGCGGTGCCATTTTTGACAAAGGCCGAGCGGATCACAATACAGGTGTCCATATCACCAAGAGCATTAAGGTAACCCACAGCGCCGCCGTAGCTGCCGCGGCGGGCTTTTTCCGCTTGGCGAACCAGTTGTGATGCGCTTACTTTGGGCGCGCCGACTAAAGTGCCCATATTCATACAGGCCTGATAAGCATGCAGCGCATCTAAATCTTGGCGCAATTGACCCGTTACGCGACTGACGAGGTGCATCACGTGGGAATAGCGATCAACTTTCAATAGTTCGGCGACTTTACGGCTGCCGCTTTGGCTGATGCGCGCGATATCGTTGCGAGCTAAATCGACCAACATTAAGTGTTCTGACAGTTCTTTTTTATCTAAACGCAGTTCAAGTTCAATGCGGCTGTCTAAGTCAAAATCAATCTCGCCCGTGGCGGTTTTGCCGCGTTTACGGGTGCCTGCAATCGGGTAGACTTCGACTTGATTACTGCTGGCTTCGTATTTGAGTGCGCTTTCGGGTGAGGCGCCAAAAAGGGTGAAATCTGGGCCCCTGAAATAAAACATGTAAGGGCTTGGGTTCGTTAGACGCAGGGCACGATAAGCTCCTAAGGTATTCGGGCAAGGCAAACTAAAGCTACGCGATGGCACCACTTGGAAAATATCGCCCGCAATGATGTGTTCTTTCAAATCGATAACGGTTTGTTTAAACACCTCATCGGAAATATTGACTTGCTCAGTTGCGTCGATGGCGACCAGTGTCGGCACATCGGCAGGTGAATTACCGAGGGTTTTACATTGTGTACTTAACTGCTGTACTCGTTCGCTCAGCGCTGCAGTGATGGCGGCATTCTGGCCAGAATCGCTACTGAAATTATGGGTAATGATGTCGGCTTGTTTCAGTTTATGGTCAATCAGGATTAAGGTTTCAGCGAGGTAGAATAAGTAGTCAGGGCAATCATTATCGCGGTTCGGTACGGCTGGCAGCGGTTCGACGGTATCAATCAAGTCGTAGGCCAGTACGCCACCTAAAAACAGATCCTCAAAGGCGGGTTTACTTTGGCTGTCAGTATGAGCGCCACAATCAATCTGCTGGATAAACATCCGCAGGCCATCGAGTGGCGAGGTCGATTTTAAGCGTGCATCTTCATCCTGCAACTTAGTGTCTTTTTGCAGCGTCACCACTAAAGTCAAGTTATCTCGGGCTACATTGACAGCAGTACTGAAAAAAAGTGCGATGGGAGCAAGTAAGCTCGCGCCATTGTCGGTCAGTGCGGTAAAGGTCAGTTGATAACCGTCGCAGCGGATCATCATGGCGGCATGGGTCATCACCATGCTTTTTAAGTGATCTTTACTGTCGATTTCGGCCGATTCCAGCAACATAGTATGGGGCGCATCTTGGGTAATGTGCTGATACAAGCGCAGTGGATCGCTGTGATAGGTTAATGCCGACTTGAGTGTGCTTGAGCGTGCGAATGTCTGTTTGGGCATGTTCATACTCCAGCTACCTTATAAAATGTCTTTAACATCATGAGTTATCTCGCTTTCTTAATCTTGTTACCCGAGTCTGCCGACATTTTTCGCACCTAACAAAAAAGCCCGCATTTCTGCGGGCTTCTTGTTGATTCTGGTCACTTTCAAATGAGCACAGAGCTTCACACCACCCGCTAAGTTGGGAAGTGCCACCACCAAATGATGTTTAATGAAGCGTTAATGTGTGTCATTCAAAAGGGTCTCGCTAATTCAGTAATTGGTGTATAGAAAACCTTAGCTGGGGTCGAATGTCAATTGAATATTTTTCATTTTCTGCGATTTATTCACTTTAATGACGTAGAAAATTTAAGTCACACAGCCACAAAATGCGAGATAGCAGCGCATTTATTAACAAATTCACGTACAATAGGCCCATGAATACTCAAAGCATATTGGCTGATCTGCACAGCCACACGACCGCATCCGACGGTCAGTTAACTCCGTCTGAATTGGTGGCTAGAGCCCTTGAAAAGGGCGTGCAGTTATTTGCGATTACTGACCACGACACGGTAGCAGGTTTACCCGAAGCCCGTGCCTTTAATCTATCGCAAGCAGAACCATTGAAATTGATCTCTGGCGTAGAAATCTCTACTCGCTGGAACAGTTATGATATCCACATAGTTGCGCTTAACTTCGATGCGGATAATCCTGCGTTATTAGCATTTTTAGAAAATCAGCGTGAGTTACGTGAATTACGCGCTCAAGAAATTGGCCATAGATTAGCCAAGGCCGGTATTGAAGGCGCTTACGAAGGTGCCAAGGCGTTGGCGGGTGAAGCTGCATTGAGCCGTGGACATTACGCCCGCTGGATGGCTGAAAATGGTCATGCTGTGGATATGCCGAGCGTGTTTAAACGCTACCTTGCCCGCGGTAAAACCGGTTATGTCCCCAATAATTGGGGTGATATGGCCAGCGCCATCGATATCATTCATAACGCGGGTGGATTAGCTGTGTTGGCGCATCCCAGTGGTTATAAGTTATCGGCAAAGTGGCTTAAGCGCTTAGTGCGCGAATATAAAGAAGCGGGTGGAGATGCCATGGAAGTGGTACTTGGCCAGCAAACATTAGACGACAGGGCCAACCTTGTGGCCTTGAGCTTACAAAATCAATTGCTTGCATCGATAGGGAGTGATTTTCACTTTCCAAGTAATTGGATTGAATTAGGAAAAAATCTGTATCAGCCCCAAGGTATTGATTGGGTCTGGCAATCGGAATCTTGGGTGGAACGACCATGAGTCAGTTTTTTTATGTACATGAAGTAAATCCGCAAACACGCCTTATCAGTCAAGCTGTTGCCGCCTTAAAAGCGGGCGGTGTGATTGTTTATCCCACCGATTCGGGCTATGCCTTAGGCTGCTTGATTGGTGAGAAAGACGCGATGACGCGGATGGCGAGAATTCGTCAAATCGAGAACGATCATAACTTTTCATTGATGTGCCGTGATTTATCCGAGCTTGCGACCTACGCCAAAGTGGATAATCAGGCGTATCGCATCCTAAAAAGTTGCACGCCTGGGCCTTATACGTTCATTTTTAAAGCGACCAAAGAAGTGCCGCGTCGTCTGCAAAATGACAAGAAAAAGACCATAGGTATTCGCGTGCCCGACAATGTGATCGCACTGGCGTTGCTTGAAGCCTTAGATGCGCCGCTGATGTCGACCAGTTTAGTGATGCCAAATGCAGAATTTGCCGAGTCTGATCCTGAACAAATTCGCGATTTGCTCGAGCATCAAGTGGATGTGATTATCCATGGCGGTTATTTAGGTGAAAAACCGACGACAGTGATTGATATGTCTGAAGATGGCGCCGAAATTTTGCGTGAAGGCGCGGGTGATATCACGCCTTTCCTCTAAATCCAGCGCAATAGATTTATCGCTAATAGATACGAGTGAGCGATGCGGCGAGTGGCAGTGAACATTTGGCAGTTTTATCGCCGCAGGTTTACAGGTATAATCGCGCGTTTGGCGTTAGCCTAAGTTGGGTAGCGCAGCGTTAACGGAGCAAGATAGCGGATGCAGGGCACGCAACAGAGTTTACCCTTAGCCGTTATTCGTGGTCAGGCAATGACCGAAATGCCGCTGGATTTGTTTATTCCGCCGGAGGCGTTAGAAGTGTTCCTTGAGTCCTTTGAAGGGCCATTGGATTTACTGTTATATTTGATCCGTAAGCAAAAATTAGACGTTGTCGATTTACCCATTCAGCAAATCACCGCGCAGTATTTAGAATATATTACGTTGCTGACTCAGGCTCGAATTGAACTTGCCGCCGATTACTTAGTGATGGCGGCAACGCTTGCCGAGATTAAATCCCGTTTGCTGCTGCCGCGTATGGTGGCTGAAGATGAGGTTGAGGAAGATCCTCGGGCGCAATTGATCCGTCAGTTGAAAGCCTATGAAGTGATTAAAGAAGCGTCGCAAAAACTCGATGATTTGCCGCGGCTCGAGCGGGATGTGTTTCAAGCCAAAGCAGTGGCAGCACCTGACATTAAGCCGTTAATGATCCCGCCAGAAGTCTCGTTGTTTGAAATTGCCCGCGCCTTTGGCGATGTGCTCAAACGTATCGATGCCAATGAAGATCATCACGTTAAGCGTGAACAGTTATCGACGCGTGAGCGCATGAGCCAGATTTTAGCCATGCTGAACTCGGAAGATTTTACGGCATTTGAACGTTTATTTACCGTAGCAGAAGGCCGTGCAGGCGTGGTCGTCACCTTCTTAGCACTGATGGAATTAGTCAAAGAATTATTGGTTGAATTGTACCAAACAGAACCGTTTTCAACTATTTACGTTAAGGCCTATTAATTGATGCAGATAAATCCGACTCAATTAAAACAGCTTATTGAAGCGAGTTTGTTTGTATTGGGGAAACCCTTGTCGGCGAAAATGTTGAAAGACACTGTATTGGTGGATTTCACGGTTTCCAGAGACAAAATAAAAGCTGCATTGGATGAGCTGCAGCAGGATTATCAAGACAGAGGTGTGCAACTTGTGAAAGTCGCTGGAGGTTATCGCTTCCAGACCTTAGAAGTCTTGAGTCCTTTTTTGCAGCCCCTGTGGCAAGAAAAGGCGCCTAAATATTCGCGTGCGACATTAGAAACCTTGGCGGTGATTGCTTATCGTCAACCTGTGACTCGCGGCGATATTGAACAGGTGCGCGGTGTGGCCATTAGTAGTCACATCATAAAAAGTTTGTCAGATAGACATTGGATTAAAGTAGTTGGCCATAAAGAAGTACCGGGGCGACCCGCGTTGTATGCCACTACCTTAGAATTTTTAGCATATTTTGGCTTAGACACCTTAGCGGATTTACCGCCGCTGTCGGATACTGAGTCATTGCAGGCGGTTTTTTCAAGTGTGAAATTAACGCCGGAACAGTCAGAAGAGCAAAATACTAATGAGTGAAAAATTGCAGAAAGTCTTGGCCCGTGCAGGCCATGGCTCCCGTCGTGAGATGGAGGCATGGATTGCTGCAGGCCGAGTTAGTATTGATGGTGAAATTGCTAGCCTTGGGGATCGGATTGAAGCCGATGCCAAAGTGCGTATCGATGGGAGATCGATTTCGTTAAAGTCTGCCGAAGACGTGATCTGTCGAGTATTGGCATACCATAAACCCGAAGGCGAAATTTGTAGTCGTAAAGATCCTGAAGGCCGTCCAACGGTATTCGATCGCTTACCTAAAGTGCGTGATTCACGCTGGGTTGCGGTAGGTCGTTTAGACATCAACACCTCAGGTTTATTGTTGTTTACATCAGATGGTGAATTAGCGAACCGCTTAATGCATCCATCGAACGAAGTCGACCGCGAATACGCAGTGCGTACCTTCGGTGAAATCCCAGAAGCGACAGTGCAACGTTTGCGTACAGGCGTAATGTTAGAAGACGGCCCTGCGCAGTTTGATAGCATCAAGCCAGCGGGCGGCGAAGGCATGAACCAGTGGTGGCATGTATGTTTACGCGAAGGTCGTAACCGCGAAGTACGCCGTCTGTGGGAATCCCAAGAAGTGCAAGTGAGCCGTTTGATCCGTATCCGTTACGGTATGGTTGAATTGCCAAAATCACTGCCACGGGGTGGCTGGGTTGAATTGCCAATGGAGCAAGTTAACTACTTGCGTAAACTGGCAGGTTTAGAGCCTGAAACCCGCACTATGCTTGCTGCCGATAAACACAGCGTAGCCCGTGCTCAGGTGAAGAGTGCTAAAATTCGCCGCGCCGTACGTAAGCATAAAGTAACCGGTTCGGGAAAACCTAAGCCATCGCGTCAGCGCAGCTAAGTTGTTTTATCCCAATGAAAAAGGCCGCTTAGCGGCCTTTTTGCTTTCTGTTATTTGCAGCTATGTTATAACAAGAGTCAGCTGGATTGAGGAGTGAATGGATGAAGCTAATTTCAGTGCGACGGATTTGGGAGCAAGCTGCCCATAATGCGTTTACCGATTTAATCGCGTTTCAGGAAGCACTTTTTTGTGTTTTCCGTGAAGGGACTGCCCATGTGTCACCCGATGGCGCTTTGCGTATTCTACGTTCAGTGGATGGCGGCGAGACGTGGCAGAGCGTGGCACTTATTCGTTCGGAAGAGGCTGATTTACGCGACGGTAAACTGATTGAATATCAAGGGGAATTGCTTTTACTCGGTGGCGGGACCTTACATGATAAGTCGGGTCTTCAATCACATCTTTGGCGCTCAGCCGATGGGCTAGTGTGGTCGGATGCGCTAAAGATAGCTGATAAGGGCTATTGGTTATGGCGTTTAACCGAGCATCAAAATACGCTCTATGGTGTGGGCTATCGCCCAGGACCTGATGGTGACACTCGGTTGTATAAGAGTGATGATGGCGTGCAGTTCAAGACTTGGCTAAAGGTGTTTAATAATCAAGGTTATGTCAACGAAACAGCCATTGTTTTTGATCAAGACAGCGGCTTTTGTCTCTTGAGGCGCGATCCCGTTTGGGGGCCTGAATTTGTTGGTTTACTCGGTCACAGTCGCGCGCCATTCACCGATTGGCAATGGCAAGAACTCGATAAGCGCATTGGTGGGCCAGTGATGTTGATGTATCAATCCCGCCTGTTGGCAGTGGTGCGCTTATACGATGAACAAGTTCGAACGGCTTTAGTTGAAATTCATCCTGATACTGGCGTGGTTCAAGAACTACTGACACTGCCATCGAAGGGCGATACCAGTTATGCGGGCGTTGTGATTGACGGAAATGAGTTGTGGGTAAGTTATTACTCAAGCCATGAGTTAGCTGACTCACCGCTAGATACGCAGAATTTGCTTGATGAATCAAGCAGAGCCGCTAAAGCTAAAACGATGATTTATTTTGCAAAAATTCAGTTAAGTTAAGATTGGTGGTGCAGCGTTTTTATGCTGTTTATTCCCATGGATTAATACAGAGATCCATCTTGCGAATATCTAAAATAATAAAGGGCCATCAATAGGCCCTTTATTATTGCTGAATCATACTGCTAAACCGATAAGCGATGCGATTACTGAGCGTTGAACTGCTGACCGTTCACTGCGCTAGCATCTTGACCCATTAAATATAAATAGGTCGGCATGATCTCTTCTGCGGTTTTGAGATCCAGTGGATTCTCAGCTGGGTAGGCTTTAGCGCGCATCTCAGTGCGGGTTGCACCTGGATTGATACTGTTGACGCGAACCGAGGTGCCATCGCACTCATGGGCGAGGACTTGCATCATGCCTTCGGTGGCAAACTTAGAGAAGGCATAAGGTCCCCAGTAGGCGCGGCCTTGACGACCCACACTGCTCGACGTAAAGATAATCGATGCACTGGGCGCTTGGCGCATCACAGGTAGTAATGCTTTAGTTAGCATAACTTGGGCCGTGACGTTCACTTTGAGTACGTCTTCGAGTGATGGAATATCTATGTGTTCAAACGGGCCTAGGGCACCGAGCAGGCTCGCGTTATGTAATAAGCCGTCTAAATGATCGAATTGTTCGGCTATGGTATCGGCCATATCGCGATAATTTTGCTCCGTCGCGCCCTTAAGATCTAATGGCACTATGGCAGGTTTTGGATAACCGGCTTGTTCGATTACATCGTAAACCGCTTCTAGTTTTTTCACTGTTTTACCGAGTAAAATCACAGTGGCGCCGTGCTTTGCAAACTCAACGGCAGCGGTGCGACCTATACCAGCGCCAGCGCCTGTCACTAAAATTGTTTTGCCTTTGAGTAAATCTTTTGCTGCTTGATATTCCAACATGAGTCTCTTTTTCCTCTTGGCGGGAATGCCCGCCACTTCTAGAGTCGCTGAAGTGATAAACGCATGTTTCAAACAAATGAATGAAACTTAGTTATAAATAGCTAAAATGTTTGTGACAAACTTGTGGCTAACTCAATATTTTTACGTTAACTTGAAATGAGTTAGGGGCTAACATAAGCCCTATTGGTCACAGATTTAAAAGCTATTGTGACTAATTTCTTGGGGAAAACAAAACTATTACAACAAGATTTGGGGAAAAAAGATGAAAAGACTCATTTTGGGTGTTGCGATTGCATCTGCACTGGGCCTCACAGGATGTGGTGAGGACAGTTTTAACGAACTCAAGGATAAGACTGAACCGCTCGTCCCTGAATCGCACATGGTGTTCGACCCTGCTAATTCAAAAGTACCATTACCGAATGATTTACTATTCAGTGGTACCAAGGATGGCACATTATCGATTCCGGGTGAAAGCTCAGGCAATTATGTTGATCCACAAATCGCGCTTGGGGCGTTAGATGGCTGGTCGACAACATCGCCGATTTCCATTGATATTGATTTAGCGAAAAAACACGACGGCACACCACTGACCCTAATGGCGGCATCGGTTGCACAACCTGGTGCAGTCAGAATGTTTGAGGCCACTGTCGGTGGTCCATTGTCTTCTGATGCTGAATGTACTGCTAAACCGTCAGTTTCAGCGTGTAAAGTCGGAGCAGAACTGCAGTTTGGCGTTGACTTTGTATCCACCGCATCAGGTAATAAAGTGGTAATAGTGCCGCTTAAGCCACTCAAAGCTGGGCAGTCTTATATTTATGCGACAACCAATCTTATTCAAGATTCTGAAGGTCGTGGCATTGCACCTTCAACCACCTATGGTTTGTTGAAGTTAGACATCACGACATTGCCATTAGAAACGCCAGATCAATTGATGCTGCAAACCTTAGTAAACAGCTACGAGAAAGGCATTGCTGCGGCCCATAATGTCGATCCTTCGACCATAAGCTACTCTGGGCTGTTTACGACTCAGTCTGTCGCTAACGTCTATGAAACGACTAAATTGCTGATGGCAAAGGGCGCGCCTTATGCCCCCAGCTTTGCTCAGATGCCAACGCCTGCCGGTTATACCGTTGCACAAGCTGCGGGCTTAACACCGGCTGCTGGAGCTGCCTACGTGGTATCAAGTTTAGCCGATGTGTATACCGCCAAAATTAAACTGCCGATTTACGGTGACTGCTCTTCGGTCAGTTGTTTGTCAGCAGAAGGAAAACCATTAATTAATGGTCATTGGAAAGCACAAGGCGATAGCCCTGTCTCTGTACTATTAGCTTTGCAAGCAGGCACACTCAGCCAGAATAATTTTGGTATGCAAGCCGTAGCCAATGGTATTGCGAACCCTGCCGATGCGTTAGCCAATCCGTCTCTAATGGCGGGAAAAACTTGGTTGTTAGACGATGGTACAGCGGTAGATAAAACTAAGCATTTGACTAAGTTCAACCCAATTCCAGCGATTAAAGGATATGAAACCGTACCTGTACTGATTTCTATGCCCAATGCAACGAAATTGGCTGCTTTTTATCAACAGCAAGGTCGTGAGTTTATTCCTCCTACATCCGGTTGGCCAACCACAATCGCACTGCACGGTTTAGGTGGCGGCAAAGAAATGTCACTGGCCTATGCGGGCTCTTACGCAGCCATGGGCGTTGCAACTATTGCTATCGATATGCCACTGCATGGGGCGCGTTCATTCGATGCTAACGGCGATGGGGTTTATGAAGTCTCTGCGACCGATCCTTCTTTTGGGGCTGTAGTCGGTACACCAGACGCCTTTAAAAATGGTAATCCGCTGGTGTTCGTGAATATCTCTAGCACTTTGTCGGTGCGTGATAATTTCCGTCAAGCGACGATGGACCATTTAGGTGTTCGTCTTGCTCTAACAGGATTAGCACAGGGCTTAGCACAAGCAGGTCAGCCACAAGTATTTGACGTGTCTAAAATCAGTGCTCAAGGTCTGAGTTTAGGCGCGATTGTCGGCACCGATTTTGCGACCTATGCCAGCACTGGCATGAAGAACCCTGCAACCGGCGATGCCTTGCCAAATGCCTATGTCATCAATGCCTTATCCCTAGCAGCGCCTGCAGGGGGATTAGCAGGATCATTTGCGGGTTCTGCAACCTTTGGTCCAGTGCTGTTTAGCAATATCAAGGCATCTGCGACTTTCCAAGCGCTGGTCGATAAGGCTAATACTGCAGGATATGAGGTGGGGAGTCCTGAATATGAGGCACTGGTGCAGGCAGTATATGCCCAGTTTATTCCTACGTTTGCCTTTGCGGTTCAAACGGCTGTGGATTCTGCTGATCCAATTAACCATGCCGCTATGTTAAAGGCGACGGACTTACCTGTTCATTTGATTGAAATCGCCGGTGATGGCAATGGTAACTTACCTGATCAAGTGTTACCGAACCGGGTAGATAACTTTCCGTTATCGGGCACTGAGCCGTTGATATCTGCTATTGGCCTACCTTGTGTCGATAGTACCAGTAAAGGTCATGGCGTTGTGCGTTTCTCTAAAGGTCACCATAGTTCGATTGTGAGCCCAGGTGAAACGGACGCTACAGATGGTATGGCTGCTGCTGCTACCGTTGAAATGCAGACTCAAGTGGCAAACTATGCTGCGACTGCAGGTAAAGGTGATGCGACGATTTTAGTGACAAACAGCGATGTCATTGCGACTTGTCCTAACTAATCTGCGCTTAATCGGAAAAACCCAGCGAATGCTGGGTTTTTTTATGGGCCTTTAGGCTGTTAGAATAGCGCGCAATTGACTGATTGATGTAACGCCCTAACGGAGAGCACTTTGGAATTTTTATACGAGTATGGAATGTTTTTGGCGAAAGCCGTCACGATAGTGGTCGCAATCGTTGCGGTTATTATTGTGGTGTTGGCTTCCACTGTTAAACATAAGTCAGATAAGGGCGAGCTGAGGATCACTAACCTGTCTGAAGAGTTAGAAGAACTGAAGCATGGCTTAAAAGAAGAACTCCTTTCAAAGAAGCAATTCAAAGCCTATGAGAAGCAATTAAAGGCAGAAGAAAAGGCGAAAGACAAAGCTGCTGATGATGCCAGCACGGGCAAAGTGTTCGTGATCGATTTCAAGGGCAGTATCGATGCTGCTGAGGTTGCGTCACTGCGTGAAGAAATCAGTGCCATTTTAGCTATCGCGGAAAAAGGCGATGAAGTGGTTGTTAATGTCGAAAGTGGCGGCGGTATGGTGCATGGCTATGGTTTAGCCTCCAGCCAGCTTGACCGTTTACGCCAAGCCGATATTCCGCTAACAGTATGCGTTGATAAAGTGGCTGCTAGTGGCGGTTATATGATGGCCTGTGTTGCGAATAAAATTTATGCGGCGCCTTTTGCAATTGTTGGTTCAATTGGTGTTGTTGCTCAACTGCCGAATTTTAATCGTTTGCTGAAAAAGCATGAAATCGATTATGAGCAACATACCGCCGGGAATTTTAAACGCACCTTGACAGTGTTTGGTGAAAACTCCGATGAGGGAAGACAGAAGTTTCAAGAAGAACTCGAAGAAACCCACGTCTTATTCAAAGCGTTTGTCGGTAAATATCGCCCTGAGTTGGATTTAGTGAAAGTGGCTACTGGCGAGCATTGGTACGGCCAGCAAGCCATTGAATTAGGGTTGGTTGATGCGATTTCGACCAGTGATGATGTGATTATGTCACTTGCCGCAGAGCGCACTGTGTATAAGATGCGTTATCAGGTGAGAAAGAAACTTGCCGCTAAAATTGCCCATGGCGCCTCTTTATCTGTGAATGCCATTTTTAATCGTCTTATCGAGAAAAACCGTCCAATGTAACGGAATCTAGTGTGAATACTTTTTGAGTATTCACACTTTTTTGTTTGGCTTAACGCCCAAAGCTGCGTATCTATTGCAGATTTTTTTTGGCTTTTATTTTATTCCCCCCTCAATTTAAAATCATTCACTCACTATTGCTATCAGCTTGTTAAGCACATTAATAAAACGTCATGCAGCAAATGCGTAAATCCATTGCGAATGAAAAATCCCTATGTTAAAAATCCCGTCGATAAAGTGGTGTTACAAATAATACCAATCGTATTAAATATCTGTTCATTCAGCGGGAGTTCAACGCGCTTTAGACAAGGCGAAGGCTTGAAGGCATAGTGGTGCTCTGTCGAAAGCCTTAAACGCAGTATAAAGCGCGTTGAAACCCGCCCTTCGGGAGCCTCACAGGCATCCCACTCCGGTGTTGCATTGACTTAAAAGGGAATAACCATTTCCGCGTCAATGCGCCTTGGATTGAGATGCCTGTGAGGCTCTGAACTGATTAGATATTTAATGTGACTGGTATTAAACTAAAGTTAATTAATTTTTAATGCTGTTTCAATGTTGACGTTAAATAACCTTAGCTGAATCAGTCTTAGGTGCTGGAGATTAACATGGGGAGACGAGTGCGGGTGTTTATTAGCCTTATAATATTCACTGTCTCATTACTCTTGCTCTATAATTTAGAGCAAGAATATCAATTAAGTGACATTATTAAAGAGGTTAAAGGTTTTTCATTTTTTGAGTTGTTATGTGCAGCACTACTTACCGTGGGAAGTTACTCTTTATTAACCTTGTACGATTTTGTTGCCGTTCGAAATGTCGATAAGGAGATACCTTATCGTAAAATAGTGCCTATTTCTTTTCTGGGTTTTACCTTCTCCAATACTATAGGGTTCTCGCTGTTAACAGGGACGTCGATAAGATATAATTTTTATTCCGAACTCGGCTTAAGTGGTAATAAAATCACTCAAATAGTCATTTCATGTTCAGTGACATTCTTCCTCGGACTCTTTTTTATTTGTGGTATTGCATTGGTATGCTTTCCTGCTGAACAATTATCAGCCTTACCTTTGCCAACATGGCTATTTTCATTAACCACAGTAATCGGTATTGGCATGCTGCTCAGTGTATTGGGCTATTTACTGATGAGTGTGCTGCGGAAAAAGCCATTTAACTTTCGTGGCTTTGAAATTACGCCACCTCTGTTATCTGTATCTTTAAGACAGTTGTTGGTGTCTTCACTTGATTGGATTGTCGTAGGAACCTTGTTTTATAGCTTACTGCCTGCGGTAGAAAATTTGGGCTATATACAGGTCTTAAGTATTTTCTTTGTTGCGAATGCGCTTGGGGTGCTTGCCCATGTGCCGGGTGGTATTGGGGTGCTCGAGTCCGTAGTGACTGTGGCCTTATCGCAATATTTACCGGTTGAGCAAATCCTCGGCGCCATTATTATCTATCGGATCATTTATTACATTATTCCATTTTTAATTTCTTTGGCATACTTTGTTATTACGATCGCACTGTCAAATAAAGATAAAATTGTAAAATTAAATACTCGAGTTGCATTTATCCGCCAACTGTTACCACCGCTACTGAGTATCAGTGTATTTAGCTCAGGTTTATTATTACTCTTGTCAGTGGTTAACCCTTCAATTATTCATAAGTATCACTGGTTAGGTGAGTTAGTACCGCTGCCGATCATCGAAATATCGAGCATCATTTTGAGTGTGAGTGGTGTCTTGCTATTGTTGTTATCCCATGGATTATTTAAACGCTACCATAATGCCTTTGAATTAACGAAAAAACTGCTGTTGGTGGGCATGTTATTTATTATGCTTAAGGGCGCGGAATGGGAAATATCACTCGCGATAGGATTAATGTACGCATTGATGTTGCCATGTGAGAATTTGTTTTATCGAAAGGGTTCAGTCGTCGGGATTAAATACTCTTTGGGTTGGCTGTTATCACTTTCTGCCGCCTTATTCTTGATGATTTGGGTATTATTTTTCTCCTATCAAGATGTTGATTATGATCATTCACTCTGGTTTACCTTCTCCCCCGATAGCCATGTATCACGAGCATTGCGAGGAGGAGCGATTGCTATCTTTATCGTGCTTACCTTTGCCGTGCGCTATTTCTCGTCTCGTACTCAGCTTAAATCACCACAACTGGACACGCCTTCATTAAAGCAAGCGATGGAGATTGTCGCGCAGTCGCCGAGCAGTCATGGCTATTTAGCCTTAGTGCAAGATAAATCAATCCTATTTAACGAGGATAAAGACGCCTTTCTTATGTATGCAAGGGCTGGACATTGCTGGGTGGTAATGGGCGATCCAATTGGTAATCAACATAAATTTGATGATTTATTGTGGCAGTTTAGGGAGTTATGCGATGCCTACGATGGTTGGCCGGTATTTTATCAAGTGACGCAAAAATACCTGCCGAGCTTTTTAGAGCAAGGATTAGGTTTATATAAATTAGGCGAGGAGGCGATTGTTCAGCTCGACCAATTTGACTTACCGTCGAGTCGCTATCGGAGTTTGCGCCAGAGTCATGCCAAGGCGCAGCGTGAAGGCTTGAGTTTTGCTGTGATTGAGGCGAGTCAAGTGAGGGCCATACTGCCGCAATTAGAAGCCATATCATCGACTTGGTTAAAGGCGAAGCAAGGGCGCGAAAAGGGGTTTTCGGTCGGCTATTTCTCTGCCGCTTATCTGTGCTCGACACCTATGGCATTAGTGTATGCAAACGGTGAGCTCGTGGCGTTTTCAAATATTTGGGCTAGTGCTGCTCAGGTTGAATTTTCTGTCGATCTAATGCGTTACGAGCCTAAATTATCGAGCAGTAACATCATGGATTTTCTGTTTACTGAACTATTGCTATGGGGAAAACAGCAAGGCTATCAGAGGTTTAATCTCGGGATGGCGCCGATGTCAGGCTTGACCGACAGAGCGTTAGTGCCATTTTGGACTAAGCTAGCGAAGGTTGTGTATAAGAAGGGTAATAAGTTTTATAACTTTCAGGGGCTTAGAAGATACAAGGATAAGTTTAATCCAACGTGGGAGGCCAAGTATTTGATTTGTTATGGCGGATTATCTCTGCCAATTGTGGTGGGCAGTTTAGTGACATTAACGAGTCGTGGTGCAACCGGTGTATTTAAAAAGTAGGTGAACGATGAATAAATCCTTTGTGAAAATACTAAGCCTTATGATGATGTTTTGCAGTAGCTTTAGTGTCTTAGCTGATGACTTTGCTGACTCACTCGGTCTGACACTTCTGCCGGTCGTTAGCAGCGCAAATGACAAAGCGAGTGCGAAAAAGCCGCCCTTAGTCATCTTTATGAGTGGCGATGGTGGCTGGGCTAATTTAGATCAAGGTGTGAGCCAGTTATTGCAACAGCAGGGCTGGCCAGTGGTGGGGTGGAGTTCGCTAAAATACTACTGGAAACAAAAAGATCCCAAGGACGTGACTCAAGATACTATGGCCATTATTGATAAGTTCGAGGCCGAATTTGGCACACAAAAGGTGGTATTGGTTGGCTATTCCTTTGGCGCCGAAATCATTCCTTTTGTGCTTAATGAGCTGCCACTTAAGTATCGACATAAGATCCTCGGCGGGGTGTTATTGTCACCGTCGCAGACGTCGGATTTTGAAGTGCATATGAGTGAAATCGTTACTTCTAGCAATGAGTCCGCGAGCTATCTGACGTTGCCCGAGGTGAATAAGCAGACGACAGTGCCTATGCTGTGCTTATACGGCAAAGACGATGATGCCCCTAAGCATTTGTGCCCAGTAGTAAAACAGCCGAATGTGACTGTGATGGAGTTAGACGGTGGTCATAGCTTTGATGATGATTACGATAAAGTGGTGACTATCATAAAGCATTGGTTGAAAAGCTAGGTTATCACCCGATATCAGCTTGAATACATTCAGAAAGAAAAGGGCGCTTAATGCGCCCTTTGGGTTTTAGCGAATCGAATGTCGCGTTAATCAGATTTGATAGCTGATATGTTGATGGAAGCGTACGACGAGATCTTCACGCTCTGGGTCTACACCGATATCTGCGGCGAAGGCCTTCAGGGCTGTTTCGACATTGTTCATAAAGCGTCCGAAGCCTGAATCATCACAGTCTTTGGTGCCCGCGACTATGGTGAAGTGCGCGGCTTCGACTAAGTTATCGGCATTCCAGCGACGGATCACTTGTTGCTCAGTCGCATTAGGATCGAACCCTATCATTTGTACTTCGGCTTTGCTGTCGAGTTTTTCAAACTTACTGTTACGCACCAGCGGGGTTAAGCCGTTTGCTATCATGGCAAGACGCGTCAATTGTCTGTTGGCTGCCGCTTTGAGGAAGCAATCTTCAAGATGTTGATATAACGGCGTAAAGTCGGTTGCTGAGTCAGGTAATAAACCCTGCTTAAGTTTACGACTCAGTGGCAAGCTTACTGTTACATAAGTGAGAGAGCTGACGTTCTCTGGTAATTCGCACTTTCTGGCTTTATATCTTGGGCCGATGGCACGCAGTTTATAGCCATAGGTTTCTTTATAGCCCTTGGCTTTTGCGAACAGATCATAGGATAAATGCTGATGGTCGCGGACCTTAACTTTAAGATCGCTTATCGGCATTAAAGGCATCAATTCTGTCAGTAATTCGCGCACTCTAATGTGGAAACTGGCGGAATTACTGCGGATATCTTCACCCGTGGCAAGGAAGACAATGCGCAGTTTACGGGCGCGATAGTTTTCTTGCGAGAATAAATTTTGGGCTTCGTGGTAGGCTGGATTATAAAAAAATAGAATTTGTTCAGTGGTTTGGAAGCAATAGGCTTCGGTGTGGTAACGGACAACAGGCAGTTTATCGTTAGTGATCACGTGGACATTACGCAGATCGTGTTGTTCTGCCAAATTAAATATCAAACGGCTTAAGGTTTGATAACAGCTTTGATAATCAGGATATTGACTCAGTAGTTCATCCGTCACCTTGATTTCGGCTGTGATGTATTGATTGGTACGGGCTTCCTTGGGTATGTACACTTTTTGCTGATGGCTAAGGGACATATTGACTCCTTGTTTGAGTTAACCATTTGCTAACACGAATTTTACTGTTTATCTATAGGGTTAATCTTGCGTTAGAACACGTTTTTATCCGTTGAGCATGAGTTTAGCTAAGTAAGCGGTTCGACAGCTTAAAATAGCAGCTATTTTATTGGGTTAACGCATCTTCTATCCATGGTTGCATCCAAGTTGCTATCTGCGCCTGCGCCTTTTCGTTGGGGTGAATGCCATCCCGCTGCATTAATTCTGGATGGGGCGCGATATCCTGCATAAAGAAGGGGATCAACACGATATCCTGTGTTTTGGATATGTCTTGATACACTTGGGTGAACTTTTGGGTGTAGCGAGGGCCATAGTTAGGCGGTACCATGATCTCGGTCAGCAGCACTTTTGCGCCGCTATCTTTGGCTAGGGTAATGATTTGGATTAGATTATTTTCAAGTTGCGTTGGGGGGAATCCACGTAAACCATCATTACCACCCAGTTCAACGACCACAAGGTCGGGGGCGACGGAATCGAGTAAGGCGGGTAATCGGCGTAAGCCGCCCGCTGTGGTTTCGCCGCTCACTGAGCCATTAGTAAATTGATGTTCGGGCAGATTTTTTTGCAGCAGCGCCACCCAGCCTGACTGCTCTGCCATACCATAGCTAGCGCCTAAGCTGTCGCCGAGTATCAACACCTTTGCTGCGTGAGCGGGCGTGACCGTGAGTACACTCAGTAGGATGAATGCCCCCAGGGTCTTCGCCATTGATTTTAATCTTAGCGATTGATACCAGAATGATTTATATAAGAAGGATCCTATGTCTAACGTCATCTTAAAAAACAGTGCCATCAATGTTGTTAACCTCGAAAAATCAGTGACTACTCAGGAAGGAACGCTCACTATCCTCAAGGGCATTAACTTAGATGTCAAGCAAGGTGAGAGTGTGGCTATTCTTGGCCCGTCGGGTTCGGGCAAGTCTACCCTGCTCGGGCTGCTTGCGGCACTTGATACGCCTACCTCAGGCGAAATTTGGCTCGATGGTGTGGCGTTATCCCCATTGAATGAAGAGCAAAAAGCCGCGCTGCGTAAACAGAAGGTCAGCTTTATTTTTCAATCCTTTATGTTAGTGGATACCTTAACCGCGCTGGAGAACGTTATGTTACCCGCCGAGCTTGCGGGCGTGAGTAATGCTAAGGAAAAAGCCCAAGCCATGCTGGTGCGGGTCGGTTTATCCCATCGTTTGACCCATTTACCCAAACAATTATCGGGCGGAGAACAGCAAAGGGTGGCGATTGCCCGTGCTTTTATTTGTGAGCCCACAGTGCTGTTTGCCGATGAACCCACGGGTAACTTGGACAGCGTTAACGGCCATAAAATTGCCGATATGTTGTTTGAGCTGAATCAAGAAAGCCACACCACTCTTATCCTCGTCACCCACGATTTACTATTAGCCAAGCGTTGTGAGCGGCAGCTGGTGATGGATAACGGCCATTTACAGGAAGATACGGCGCATACAGCACCGCTCGCCGATGCTAAGGAGGCTTAACAATGGAGTTAAGTCTGGCATGGCGCCTATTTAAGCGCGAGTTACAGCAAGGGCAATTGTTATTGATTATCCTCGCTATTACGCTCGCGGTACTGTCTGTGAGTGGGTTGGCGCGGGTGAGTGAGCGCCTGCAAGTGGCGATCACTGGGCAAGCTTCGCAGTTTATTGCCGCCGATCGGATTATCGATTCGCCGGTTAAAATTGATGCGGCGATTTTAACCAAAGCCGAGGATCTTGGGCTTAAGCATGTGACGAACATGCAATTTAATTCCATGGTCTATTCGGGTGATAAGTTTCAGTTAGTCACAGTTCGCGCCGCTGAAACGGGTTATCCACTCAAGGGCGACATTGAACTCACCAGCGGTAAAACCAAGGCTTTACCTCAAGCGGGTGAAATCTGGTTTGAGACTCGCTTAGGTGGACTCCTCGGTTATCCCAAATCCATCGAACTAGGTAACAGCGAATTTGTGCTCAGCAATGAAATAAGCCGCTTACCCGACGCGGGCTTTAATCCTTTTGCTTCATCGCCCGTGGTATTGATGCGCATGGAAGATGTCGCCAAAACGGGAGTGATTCAACCGGGCAGCCGCGTGACCTATCTGTATCAATTTGCTGGCGATGAAGCCTCGCTTACGGCCTTTGAGCAAAGTGTTAAACCGCTTCTCAATAGCACCCAGCGCTGGGTCGATGTGCAATCCGGTGATTCGCCGATAGCGGGAGCAGTTAAGCGAGCTGAGCGCTTCCTACTACTAGCAAGTTTGATGGGCATTGCACTGGCCTGCGCCGCGATAGGCATTGCCGCCCAGCGTTATTGTCAGCGCCATTACGATGTGGTGGCCATGCTGAAAACCTTTGGCGCCTCAGCAAAGCAAATTCGGTTGTTGTTCGGCACTCACTTATTGTTAGTGACGTTAATGGGGATTGTGCTTGGCCTTATCGGTGGTGTGTTACTCGATTTTGGGATCAGTTATCTATTGCCGCCCGAAATTGCCGCCTATTCGCCGCCACTCACACGGCCCTTATTGCTCGGCGTAAGCACAGGGCTTATCAGCGCCTTTATGTTTTCGGCTTATCCTCTGATGCGCTTGCTGGCTATTCCGCCACTACGAGTGCTACAGCGTCAGTTAGAAGGCTTACAGCTAGGGATGTGGCTGCATCTACTTTTGAGCTTAGGGGCGATGGCGTTACTGGGCTATTTGTATTCCCAAAGTTGGGCTTTGACCCTGACTGTGGTCGCGGCGGTGCTGCTGCTCGGTGTGCTGTTAAGCGTGCTTGGCTTTGTGATGATACGTTTAGGCCACAGTGTTGGTATGAAGACCACCAATCCCTTACAGTTGGCCCTGGCAGGGCTCAGACGTCGTGCGCGGCAAAATGCGGTGCAATTGGTGGGATTTAGCGCTGCACTGGTATTGTTATTGACGATTCTTGCGTTAAGACAAGACTTGCTCAACGAGTGGCAAAAGCAGTTGCCCGAAAATGCACCTAACTACTTCCTCGTTAATATCGCCCCCGACGATGCTAAACCTTTAAATGATTTTATGACGGCTAAGGGGATAGTCGCGACGGACATTTATCCTGTGATCCGTGGCCGTTTAACTCAAATTAACGGTGAAGCGCTGATTTCGAATGAACAGTCTGAATCTGGTGAAAAGGGCAGAGTGGGTATTTCCCGCGAGTTAAACCTAACGTGGCGCAATACGCTGCCAGCCAATAACGAACTGTTAGAGGGGCATTTTAATCAAGCGACCGATGAAGTGTCGGTGGAATCTGGCGTGGCGGACCGTTTGGGTATTGCCATTGGCGATAATTTGACTTATGTGATTGATAATCAAGAGCTCACAGTTAAAGTTGCCAGTATTCGTGCCGTGCACTGGGAAACGCTGCAGCCGAACTTCTTTATGATTTTCACCCAAGAAGCTCTCGCGCCCTTTGCTTATACCTCGATGGCGAGTTTTTATCTGAATGATCAGCAAGCTACGAATGACCAGTCAACAAATGACCAGTCAACAAACGGCCAAGCGCTGAGTGCCGATGGTACGCCTAAGGATGCGGTGATCCTTGCGCTTATTCAGCAATTCCCGACCATATCGATCATCGATGTGGGCGCTATGGTGGGGCAGTTACGGCAGATCATAGAGCAAGTGTCGCTGTCGCTCACCTTAGTGCTGGCCTTAGTTTTACTGGCCAGTGCGTTAGTCTTGATTGCACAGACTGAAGCCGGCATGGCAACTCGGCAGCGCGAACTGGCGGTGCTGCGTACCTTTGGCGCTTCGGGATGGCTATTGCGCAGTGCAACGGGTTTAGAGTTTGCCTTGCTTGGCGGTATTGCAGGCGTGTTAGCCGTCATAGTGGCCGAATTTGCGTTATATCTACTTAAGACGCAAGTGTTTGAGCTTAATGTGTATATGCACTGGCCTTGGTGGGGAATCGCCCCTGTTTCTGGCGCTTTAATCGTGGCCTTACTTGGGGTGTGGCGTTGCCGACAATTGCTCAGCCAATCTTGCTCTGAGCTATTAAAGGCGGGCAGCTAGTGGTTGCTTGCATGGGCTAACACTTGAGTTTATGACTTAAAATAGACAGCGTTAACAATTAAAGCACTGATGCCGCATAAGCTCAGTGCTTTTTTATTGTCTGGCTGAATCTGCTGAGTTTGAACTTGAACATGGACATGCGTTTTTACATTGGCTTACAAATTGATCTGTGCTTAAGCTGGTAGCAACAGAACTTAGTGCAACGCAATGGGTCTATCTAACTGAGAACAGCGACTAGCTTATACATGCCATAGAGAGGGAATATATGTTCAAAGGAATAACAAAACTACTTAAGGATAACCGCTCCTTTTTTCTGTTTATCAGTTTAATGTTAGTGTTCAGGAGCGCTGTGGCTGATTGGAATACAGTGCCATCGGGTTCTATGCTGCCGACTATCGTCGAGGGCGATCGCATTCTGGTGAACAAGATGGCCTACGATCTTAGGGTGCCATTTACCCATATCGCCTTAGTCAAACTGGCGGATCCCGCCCGCGGTGATATCGTGGTGTTCGATTCGAAAAAGGCCGATAAAAAACTCATTAAGCGGGTGATTGCTGTGCCAGGCGATACTGTGATGATGCGGGATAATCGTTTGTATTTGAATGGCGAACCTCTTGGCTACGCATCCCAAGCATTGAGTCCTTATGCTCCCGCTGATGTCACAGAAATGCAGGAGAACTTACTCGGTATGGCCCACAGTATTCGCCTTAATCCTGTTCCCTCAAGGCTTGCCAATTTTGGACCTGTCACTGTGCCAGACGCGCATTACCTAGCGCTGGGTGATAATCGAGATAACAGCGCTGATTCTCGGGTCATTGGCTTTGTGCCACGCAATGAGATTGTTGGCCGTTCAAGCTCAGTGGTTTTCTCCCTTGACTATGATGATCATTACTTGCCTCGACCTGAGCGTCTCATGCGCGAGTTTTAGCATGCGCGGATTCTAGTATTCGTGATGTTGCTCCATAAAGAAGGGCGCCGAATGAGGCGCCCTTTTGTTAGCTGGTTGATTCAAAATGCTTTACTTCAAAGCAACTACTTCATAAAGCTCAGATAGCCCTGCAAGACAATCAAGTTAACGATGTCGATAAAGAAAGCGCCGACGATAGGCACAACCATAAAGGCTTGGGGTGACGGCCCTGTGCGCGAGACGAGCGCGCCCATGTTCATTACCGCCGTTGGCGTTGCGCCCATACCAAAGCCGCAGTGGCCACCGGTGATCACCGCCGCATCGTAATTACTGCCCATCACTTTGAATGTCACGAAATAGGCGAACACCGCCAGTACTGCGGTTTGCACCAGTAAGATGACGAGCAGCGGGATGGCTAAATCAAAAATCTCCCATAGCTTTAAGGTCATCAAAGCCATAGAAAGGAACAGTGACAGGGCGACTGTGCCTATGACATCGATACTTTCAGTATGGGGCTTATAGCCGCGGGTGAGTTCAGTGATATTGGCGATGATAACGCCAAGGAAGAGAGCATAAACAAAGTCGGGCATTTTGAGCCAAGCTATGCCCGATTGGCTGATCCACAGCGTGAGCCATTTTGAGCCTGCAACACACAGCAGCAGTACAAACAGGGTTTCTAATATGGTTTTGGCTGTAACTTGATCTTCTTCTAACTGATCGTAAGTCACTAAATGCGGATGTTCACTGTGATGCTTACGACCAATCCCATAGCGAGAAACGAGATTATGTTTACCGATTAATCGCTGCGCGACGGGGCCACCTATAATCCCGCCCATGATTAAGCCAAAAGTCGCCGCGGCCATGGCAAACTCTAAAGTATTGATACCGTAGTTTTCCGCAAAGGTTTGTGACCAAGCGACGCCCGTTCCATGGCCACCCGACAGGGTAATTGACCCTGCGATAAGGCCCATAATCGGGTCTAGCCCTAACAGATTGGCTAAACTGACGCCGACGGCGTTTTGGATAACAATATAAATCGAGGCAACACCCAGAAAGATAAATACTTTTTTACCACCGCTGAGTAACAGCTTGTAGTTTGCCGAGAGGCCAATCGTGCTGAAAAACATCAGCATTAAGGTATTTTGCAGCGATAAGCTGAAGTCGAGACTGATATTTTGAAAGTGAAGAAATGCGACACCCGCGGCGACAACGAGGCCACCCACTATGGGTTCGGGGATATTATATTGCCTAAAGACACGTACATGGCGATTGATGGAGTGGCCGATAAACAGCACGAAAATGGCAATTAAAAATGATTCTAGCTCGCCAATCGTATAGGTCGTGTGCATGAAAATTCCTTACAAACTGTCTTAGTGTGGGCATTTCAGTGAGCACAATGCCCATTGAGGAGTCACCCATCTTGTTATTAAGTACCTGCTAATGCTGGATGTTAAGCGCTTGATGTCGAGGACAGATCAGTGTCAATCCGATAAAAATTTAAAGGATGAGTGAGCGCGAGTGTGTTTCGTTTTATGGTTTACAGGCCAAGAACAGCAGATTAAATAGCCTGTTCTTGAGCATAAATAACTGTCTATTTATGGGATGTTGCTGAGTCTATCTGTGGTCAAGGTTGAGGCGATTAATGCGTGCCTCCTATGACCGAATGGAGGCGAGTTTAGCAGAAAAGTGCCGCGCTGTCGCTAAATCACATTACAAATCATGATGTTACGATATTGTTTTTCTAGTGTTGCTAAAGTTGCGCTTGTGCTTACGTCAACATCTAGCAAGCCTTAGCACCGAAATTCGTGCGCATTAGCGCCCGAATAGTCGATGTTTTATGCAAGATTCCGCAAGATTGTTAGCATCAGCGTGCTAGCCTATTTGGCTAACACGTCGGTTAAGGCAATGTCGAGGTCACTGAATTGAAACTGAAAACCAGCTTCGAGGGCGCGTTTAGGATAAACAAACTGTCCTTCGGTCAACAGCTCAGACATTTCACCCATAGCTAAGCGTAACGCAAGTGGTGGGGTCGTGATGAGGGCGGGGCGATTGAGTGCTTTTCCAAGCGCTTTAGTAAACACAGCGTTACTGACTGGGTTGGGGGCTGTGGCGTTGAATACGCCTTTGCAATGTTCTTGGGTGAGTAAAAAGTCGATAAGGGAGATGAGATCTTGCACATGGATCCAGCTCATGCCTTGACGTCCATGACCAATTGGGCCACCGAGTCCGAGCTTAAAGGGCGGTAGCATTTTCTCTAATGCGCCGCCTTTTCCTAACACAATCCCGATACGGATAATGCAGACGCGGGTTTGCTCAGTATTTGCATTAAGCGCTTCTTGCTCCCATTTTCGGCAGATGTCATGGCTAAACTCAACATGGGCACCACTGGATTCATCGAGCAATTTATCATCATGTCGACCGTAATAACCCACTGCCGAACCACTCACCATGATCTTAGGCGGATTACTACTCTGCTGTATGAGCTGAGTTAATCTTGCCGTTATATCCCAACGGCTATCACAAATCCGCTGCTTCTGGTTTTTGCTCCAGCGCTTAGCGACGATCGGCTCGCCCGCAAGATTCACTATGGCGTCGATATGATTTAAGTCGCTCAGCGCATCGAGGCTCTCAAGGTAATGGTGCTGATTACCGAGAATTCTCTGCGTTTGTTGCACTGAACGCGTTAATAACGTCAGTTGATGATGGGGCGCCAATCGTTCGACTAATTGGCGGCCAATAAAGCCGCTTGCGCCAGTGATCAGTATATTCATGGAACCTCTCTTATCGGTTGAGCTCTGAGGATATATACCGAAATACGGTGTGCAACGATCACTTAGTCTGGGTATTTCTAGCGAGATTATTTCTGATAACACAACTCCATAGAGACTGAATCGGCAAAGCGCAGGGCATGGGGTTTGTCGATTTCAACACTGGCAAATTCAACCCAAGGATGCTCACTGGCGATGGCCAGCGTTTGGCTGGTAAGATTTTCGAGTAATGAGAAACGGTTATTCTCAATCAGCTCAATGATCTTTTTGGTGATAGTGCGGTAATTGAGTGCATCCTCAACATTATCACTGTTACGGGCACGCTCGGCACAATAATGGATCACGACATTGATGATCACGTCTTGGCGATTTTGAATTTCATCTTCTTTAATGCCGATAAAAGTACGAAGTCTTAAGTTTTTAATGCGTATAATCGCGGTTTCTGGTTTCATAATGGCAAATGGCTATCTTAAGCTAAGGTTTCTGAGGTTAAGTGTGTTCTCGGGTTAGCCTAACAATTTTATCTAAGATCAAGAAGGATTTTTAATAAATGACGCGACCTAATGCGCCCTCCGCTGCTTACCGTGGCTTTGCGGTTATGGCCTTTGTAGTGATTATTTTGGCAGGGATTAAGGCGGCGAGCCCGATTGTGGTGCCGTTTGTGCTGTCCAGTTTTCTGGCGGTGATTTGTAATCCCGCGATTGGTTTAATGACAAAATTCCGTGTGCCTAAATGGCTTGCGGTGATCCTCTTGATGGGCTTTATTGTATTGATGGGCCTCTGGTTAGCCTCGGTTGTCGGCAGTTCAGTCAATGAGTTCTCCAAACAATTGCCCCAATATCGGGTGCAGTTAGTCGAGCAATTTGCTTGGATATTAAATAAGTTACATTCCTTTAATATTCAGATTTCGAAGGATCAAGTATTAGCGTATTTTGACCCTGGCATGGCCTTGTCTATGACCACTAATATGCTGTCGGGTGTTGGCAATGTGATGGCGAATTTATTTTTGATCATCTTAACCATCGTCTTTATGCTGTTTGAAGCACAATCGTTGCCAAAGAAATTGCATCTGGCGCTGGACGATCCCGATATGCGCCTCAAGCAGATTGACCGCTTTTTGCAATCGGTTAATCAGTACATGGTGATCAAGACGCTAGTGAGTTTAGCGACCGGGGTTATCGTCGGTGTCGGTTTAACCATTATTGGTGTGGATTACGCCATGCTGTGGGCGGTGATCGCCTTCCTATTTAATTACATTCCCAATATCGGTTCTATCATCGCTGCCATTCCAGCGGTGTTATTAGCCTTCATTCAGCTTGGCCCTGCGGCAGCGGGCGGTACTGCGCTTTTGTATGTCGGTGCCAACATGGTGATGGGCAATATGATTGAACCTAGATTTATGGGCCGCGGCTTGGGCTTATCGACCTTAGTGGTGTTTTTATCGTTAATTTTTTGGGGCTGGTTGCTAGGTTCTGTCGGCATGTTGCTGTCGGTGCCGCTGACTATGGTGGTTAAAATTGCCCTCGAATCGAGTAAAAGTGGTAACTGGTTAGCCATATTATTATCGGACGATGTTGAAGATAAGTTCGTGGCCAACAACACGGAAAACTCAAGTTCCGATGCCGATGAAGCCGATACAAGTACAACAGAGAGTAAGTAATAGAAGATGCAAAGTTTTATACAAGCGCTAGCGACAATTGAATTGGGTGATGATGCAGTGCGGTTATTTCACGGCCGCGGTGGACACTACGTGGGTTGTGAACACCTATGTTTAGATTGGTTTGCGCCAGTGCTATTGCTGACCAGTTTCACTCCCTTAGCCGATGACGATTTAGCCACATGCCAGCAGGCCATTGCGGCGCGTTGGCAGGCCATTCGTCCTGATAGCCAACTGAATTTAGTCTACCAATACCGCAGTGTGGGCGAGACCTTTACTCAAGTGCTGCAAGGCGAAGTGCCTGAGCCGCATATTGTTAGTGAAAATGGCGCACGCTTTCAGGTGCATTTAATGCGCGGACAAAACCACGGTTTATTCCTCGATATGGCCAACGGCCGTGAGTGGGTGAGAGCAAATGTGCACTATAAAAAAGTGCTTAATTTGTTTGCCTATACCTGTGGTTTCTCGGTAGCGGCATTGCAAGGCGGCGCCGATGAAGTGGTCAATATGGACATGAGCAAAGGCGCATTAGGCATAGGTAAACAGAATCATTTGCTGAATGGCTTTAGTGCGGGAGCACGTTTTTTAGGCCATGATATTTTTAAATCTTGGGGCAAACTGAAAAAGCTCGGTCCCTACGACATTATTGTGGCCGATCCACCGAGCAATCAAAAGGGCAGTTTTGTCGCGACTAAGGATTATGTACGTTTAATCAGGCGCTTACCTGAGTTACTTGCCGATAATGGTGAAGTGTTACTCTGCCTCAATGCACCCGAGCTCGATACCACTTTCCTACGCCAGCAGGTCGCAGATGCGGCGCCAGCACTCGAATACATAGAGCGCTTAGCCAATCCGCCAGCGTTTATGGATGTGTCTGAAGAGAAGTCACTTAAGGTGCTGCGTTATCGTTTATCGACTCAAACCTAGTCTTGATTTAGCTTAACAGGCCAGTATTAACTGGCCTTTTTTGTCGGTTTTTAATGAAGCTAAATGGAAAATTTAATTGCTGATTCTAAAAGTGCAACAAATATGGATGTGCAAACTCAAGCCAAGCTTGCAGTCAGACTAGCTTGAGTGTTGAGCTTTTTACGCAGTCACTTGTTGATGAGTAAATGGTTACTCAATAGCTTAAACGTTTCGTCAGTAGCTTAATCGTTCAGAGAGCTGCGATTCTCCAAAGGTTTCAATCACTTTGCTCACTTGATGATGGTTTAAGTGTTTGAGGGCGGAAATTTCATCATAAAGCCTGTCCTGAACATCTAATGGCATATTCATGTGTTCCATAAACATGCGGATCCCTAATACATCGCCGTGGCTAAATAATGTCGTTAGTGTAGTGGCTTCAAGCTCAATAAGTGCGTTCATATCTTACCTCCTACTCGCGTCATTACTTAATTGATAGCAGCTAGCGTCACACTTCCCTAGATTCATTGTTTGTAAGCGATTTCTGTTAATAGCGTTTGTGCATATAGGGCTGCATTAAATGGCGTCATGGGCGGCGAATCATCATTGCCATAAATGAAAGGCTTTCAGTTTTTAGGACAGATTTTGAGCCTTAAAAGTGATAATACGCCTTAGGTGGCACCGGCGCTCGAACAAAACTGAAAGTTTTCTGTAATTATGATTTTGGCTTTGTTATACTCCTGCCCACGGAATATATCCCTTTCCTCATAGGCAAAATGTCAGCATAGAATGACATGCCTCTGCGACCTTACCCAATCAAGCAGGAGTTGTTATGGAAGTTCATGAATACGAAAATGCTTATTATCAAGTGAAAGACGATGTACTGACGTCTTTACCTGCTGAAAGCGAAGAAGAAGTGATCCAAGCTTAATCGATAGCGATTAACTGACGGTACTTATGAGTCCGACGTAACAAAACAAGCACATTGAAATAGCAACCTTAGGGTTGCTATTTTTTTGGTTGAAATCGGTACTTGGATTGAGCGCATGACAAGGCATGCGCAATAAAAGAGGCGAGCGAGAAGGGAAATTAACCGTTTACTTTGCGCTTTTCTGGCATCAGCTCGACGATAGTCCATTTACTGCCAATCTTGTGGAGGCGTATGGTCCTGTCATCAATCCACGGCTGGCCGCCTTTAAGCCCTTTCATTTTGACCACAACAATGACGTCTTTGGTAAATTTACGGAAAAAGTCGATATCGATATCATCAATTTCCATTTCAACATTGGTCATCGACAGGCCGAGCATATTACGCTGTACGGCTGCGGCAATATGGTAATGGGTGAGCACTTGTTTAATGGGATCGTCGACAAATTGCTTGGCTTGTTCAACATTACGATCAACATAAATCGCTTTAAAAAAGCCTAAGCTCACTTCTTCGGGCGATAACTGGCGTTGATCTTCCGTCGAGGGATCGCCACAACCAAAGAGGAACAGCAGGGAGATAAAAAATAGAGTTCGCATAGGTTTTAGTTATTGGAATTTGTTCTGAGTATCGCGATTTTAGACTTAATGCACAAGTTTTGTCGTTATTTGCGATCGATTGGGAAATGCGTTGACTCAAGCCTATTGAGTGTGGCATATAGTTAGGAGGCATATAAAAAGGTTATCCACAGAAACTGTGGAAAACTATGTTGAAGACTTCAGTGATACTTTGTAAGTCACTGATATTGTCTTGCTTTATCTGCTGGTTAAAAAGTGACGCTTTTCAGTTTTCCGCCATGTCCCACTTTCACTTGTGGATATTTTTCGCCGTTTACTCACCTTATTCACACCGCTTAATTCTTTTTCCTCGTATTTAGTTTGCGTATTTTTGCCATATTGACTTTGCTATTGAGCCATTGTCGCAGCGCGATAGCCTTGCTTAAGTTAAATTTGAGCATAAAAAAAGCACCGGTAAGTACCAGTGCTTTTTGCGCGTAACGCTATGCAGATTTCGCTGTGTTAGCCTTTAGCCGCGTCGTTTTGTGCTGCTTGAATTGCCGTTAGGGCGATAGTGTAGACGATATCATCGACTAACGCGCCGCGAGATAAGTCGTTCACAGGTTTGCGCATACCTTGCAGCATAGGACCGATACTGATCAGGTCCGCGCTTCGCTGTACAGCCTTGTAAGTCGTGTTGCCTGTATTGAGGTCTGGGAACACGAAAACGGTGGCTTGGCCAGCGACAGGACTATCAGGTGCCTTAGAGCGAGCAACATTTGGCATAACCGCCGCATCGTATTGCAATGGACCATCAATAATCAGATCTGGGCGTTTTTCTTTGGCGATACGGGTCGCTTCACGCACTTTATCCACATCTGAACCTGTGCCTGAGTTACCGGTTGAGTAGCTGATCATTGCCACTCTTGGCTCAATACCGAAGGCTTTTGCTGATTCCGCTGATTGGATGGCGATATCGGCTAATTGCTCTGCATTGGGATCTGGGTTAATTGCGCAGTCACCGTAAACAAGCACTTGATCTGGCATCAACATAAAGAAGATGGACGACACTAAGCTTGAGCCCGGTGCCGTTTTGATCAATTGCAGTGGTGGGCGGATGGTATTAGCTGTGGTGTTAACCGCGCCAGATACGATACCGTCAACTTCATTTTGCGCCAGCATCATAGTGCCAAGCACCATGTTGTCTTCTAACTGTTCACGGGCAACGACTTCCGTTAAGCCTTTGCTGCGACGCAGTTCCAACATAGGTTCAACGTAACGGTCGCGCACCTCTTCTGGATCGATAATGATCACGCCTTCGCCAAGCACCACATCTTGCTGTGCGGCGATACGCAGGATTTCATCTTTTTTACCTAAAAGTACACAGCGAGCGATACCGCGTTCGGCACAAATGGCCGCCGCTTTAATGGTACGTGGCTCATCACCTTCTGGCAGCACCACAGTCTTGTGTGCGGCGCGCGCCAATTCCGTGAGTTTGTAACGGAAAGCGGGTGGTGACAGGCGATGCTCACGGGGCGAGTTTTTAGTGACGCTTTCAATCCAAGTTTGGTCGATGTGGCTGGCCACATAATCCTGCACAAGATCGATACGAACCGCGTCATCTACGGGTACTTCATGGTCGAAACGTTGAATGTTGAGCGAGGTTTGCCAAGTGTTGCTGTCGATTAAGAACACAGGTAAACCGGTTTCAAAGGCCTGTTCACACAGCTTAAGAATTTCTGGCTCTGGCTCGTAGCTACCCGTCAACAGCAGGGCACCAATTTTCACGCCGTTCATGGCCGCAAGACAGGCTGAAACGATGACATCTGAGCGATCGCCTGAGGTCACAAGTAGTGAATCAGTCTTAATATGGGTCACCATATTAGGGATACTGCGGGCACAGAACGTCACTTTACGCAGACGACGAGTATGCATTTCGCCGGCATTAAGAATGCGTGCGCTTAAATGCTTCGCCAGATCCGAGGCACGTGGTGCAACAAGATCAAGGTTGTATGGCACGCTGCCTAAAATACGCAGTGGGCTTTTACCTGGCATTTGGAACATGCTGGCCGCATCTGAGCGTTGAACACCTTGGTGATCAAAGACTTCAGAGAGATCAGGGCGCGCGCGACCTTCGTCGTCAACGGGGGCACCAATCTTGTTGATCACAGCGCCAATCAGGCGTTTGTTCTTTTTTCCGCCCCAAGAGTTGTAGGCGATTTCAAGGCGATTCATTAACCCAGTTGAAGTATCGCTACCCGGCGTGGCAATAAAAATCACGTCTGCATCCATGGCTTTAGCGATGGCATAGTTCACATCGTCGGCAAAGGGATGGTTACGGGTTGGCACTAAACCTTCAACAATTAAGGTCTCAGTGTTGCTGGCGCAATCGGACGCACGGGCAATGATTTGCTCCATTAATACGTCGGTTTGATCGGCACGAATTAAGGCTTCGGCATGGGCCATGTCGAAGGGCTCTAACGGATTCACCGTCGGCGATTTACTCAGAATAGTGGTTGAGCGTTCTGGGCCGTTATCATTAGGTCTAAGTTGGGAAATCGGCTTAAAGAACTGAACTTTAACTCCGTGGCGCTCCAGTGCGCGAACCATCCCAAGGCTTAAGGAGGTCAGGCCGACTCCTGTACCTATGGGGATTAACATAATATTACGAGACATAAAAACCTCTAGTTTCGATGGTTTTTGGCAGAAGAGTTTCTGCAAATTTGCTTGTGAGTATGGCTATGTAAAGCGTAAAGCCGTTTGGGTGAGCAAACGGCTTAGGTCATTTTTATTTGTTGATCAGTTTAATGGAATCTTCGGCGATAACCCATTCTTCGTTCGTTGGGATCACCATGGCAATCGTGCCTTTATCTTGAGTGATGATGCCTTTCTTACCGAAACGCGCCGCTTTGTTGCGTTCGCTATCGACATGGAAATTGAAGATTTCCAGCATGTTGAGTACTTTTTCACGGATTAAGTCTGAGTTTTCACCAATGCCGCCGGTGAACACAACTGCATCTAAACGGCCCAGTGGCACAGTGTAAGAGGCGATGTATTTGGCTAAACGGTAGCAGAAGATTTCTAAGGCTAAGGTCGCGCCTTTATGACCGTCGGCGTAACCTTCTTCGATACCGCGACAATCGTTAGTCAGCTCGGAAATACCCAGCAGACCACTTTGCTTGTTCATCAGGTTATTCACTTCTTCTAAGGTGTAACCCAGTTGATGAACTAAGTGATAGATGATTGAAGGGTCAATATCGCCACAACGTGTACCCATGACCAAACCTTCTAATGGGGTTAAGCCCATAGACGTGTCGACACTTTTGCCGCCTTTGATTGCCGTGACTGACGCGCCGTTGCCCAGGTGAGCACAGATAACGTTAGTTTCTTCAATGTGCTTGTTGAGCATCTTTGCTGCTTCACGGCTAACGAATAAATGACTCGTGCCATGCATGCCATAACGGCGGATACCGTGTTCACGGTATAACTTGTAAGGCAGGGCGTAGACATAAGCTCTGTCTGGCATACTTTGGTGGAATGCGGTATCAAATACAGCAACCTGTGGCAATTTAGGGAAAGAGGCAATGGCTGCGCGGATGCCGATAAGGTGAGCAGGATTGTGCAGGGGGGCTAGTGAAGCACAATCTTCGATACCTTTGATCACGCTTTCGTCGATGATCACAGAGCGAGTGAACTTTTCTCCGCCGTGAACAATACGGTGGCCAACGGCTTGAATTTTTGCTGCTAATTCAGGCTGTTCCGCAAGAATTTTATTAACTATGTATTCAACTGCTTCACGGTGAGCCGTAAATGCGCCTAAGGCCGCTTCATGTTTTTCGCCGTTGATTTTCCATTTAATGCGCGAGTCTTCTAAACCAAAACATTCGGCTAAGCCAGAAATTTGATCGTCACCTGTTTGCGCGTCAATGACGGCAAATTTGAGAGAAGAGCTACCGCAATTGAGAACTAAAACCAGATTATTTGACATGTGTAAACCCTTTGCCATTGTGTTTAATATAACGATTCAAAAAAATGAGGATCTGCGGTGTTTTTACCATAACAGTCTTGGGGCGATTCGCCAGATTGTGCTATGGTAAAAGCAGTATTCCATTGTAGTTGGTGTCTAAAATTGAGCATTAAGATCCTCAAAACCTTAGGTGATGGTCATCAATATATGAAGACTTGGCCTATGGTTAGACAACTGGGTTTTTATTTCCCTGAGTATCGGGTCGTCCGAGCTACTCAGCTCGCCATACTGGTGATGCCAGTGTTGGCGTTTTTTGTGAGTATGAGCCAGCTGTATATTCACGGTTGGGCATTTCTGCCCCAAGCTGTCACTCTCGGTTTATTTTTCATCAGCTTACCGTTGCAGGGGCTGCTGTGGTTAGGTTGGCGAGCGCGCCATCCATTACCGTTAACGCTGTTCGACTGGAGTAACCAGTTGAGTGCGAAGTTGTCGTCCATGGGTATCAATTGCCAAACTTTAGGCGCTAAAGCCTGTTATCTCGATATGGCACTGATTTTAAAAATAGCCTTTGAGCGTTTAGATGCCAGTTATTGGGAAGAACTTTAGGCCGTTGCCGCTGTTATCCGTATTGGCTTTTCTATTACTGTGGATTAATAAATCGCGTTAATCCCTTGCCCAACAAATACGGCTTTGATCTTTTCCATGGTTTCTCGGCTCGGTGGTGATATGCCATCGAGTTGATAGCTTTCGCCCATGGCTTCCCACTTGTGTTTACCTAATTCGTGATAGGGTAGTAATTCTACCTTTTCAATGTTTTTCATGGGCTTGATAAACTCGGCCAGTTGTAATGCCGATGCTTCATCGTCGGTAAATCCGCCCACCACCACATACCGTATCCAAGTTGCTTGATTACGCTCTGCCAAATACTGCGCAAATTGCAATGTTCTATGGTTGCTGACTTTGGTTAACTCAATATGTTTTTCATCATCCATGTGTTTGATGTCGAGCAGGACCAAGTCAGTGTGGTCGAGTAACTCATCAATCACTGGCGTGTACTTACGTACAAAACCATTGGTATCTAAACAGGTATGAATACCTTCTTGCTGACAGGCTGTGAATAATTCGGCGACGAATTCTGCCTGTAAAATTGCTTCACCACCACTGGCCGTAACACCACCATTGCTGGCATCGAGAAAAGGCCGATAGCTGATGATTTGACTCATTAACTCATCGACCAGAACTTCTTTTCCGCCATCAAGATCCCAAGTGTCACGGTTGTGGCAATATTGGCAGCGCATTAAACAGCCCTGCATAAAGGTGATAAACCGTATGCCGGGACCATCTACTGTGCCAAAGGATTCCACTGAGTGGATCCGACCGATAACTGCCATTGTGACTCCTGTTAAAATAAGTGAGGCTGTAGCACAGTGTACTACAGCCTTGACTAATTTAGCTTACAGACCTTTGGTGAATGTACGCGTGATCACATCTTGTTGCTGCTCTGGCGTCAGTGAATTGAAGCGCACTGCGTAGCCAGAAACACGGATGGTCAGCTGTGGATACTTGTCTGGATGCTTAACAGCATCTTCGAGCATCTCGCGGTTCATCACGTTGACGTTCAAGTGTTGGCCACCTTCTTTTTTGTCATTGTGGTCGAAGTATCCGTCCATCAATGCCGCTAAGTTGGTACGGCGAGCATCATCATCTTTACCCAGCGCATTTGGCACGATTGAGAAGGTATAAGAGATACCATCTTGAGCGTGGGCAAATGGGAGTTTTGCCACTGAGGTTAAAGAAGCGATTGCGCCTTTTTCATCACGGCCATGCATAGGGTTTGCACCCGGCGCAAATGGCGCACCTGAACGACGTCCATCTGGTGTGTTACCGGTTTTCTTACCATAAACCACGTTTGAGGTGATGGTCAGAATTGACTGAGTTGGGATCGCATTGCGATACATTTTACGGTCGCGAATTTTCGCCATAAAACGTTCAACTAAATCACAGGCGATATCATCAACTCGTGGGTCGTTGTTACCAAATTTTGGATAGTCACCGCTGATTTCGAAATCAACTGCAATGCCGTTTTCATCACGAACAGGTTTTACAGTGGCGAATTTGATGGCAGACAGTGAGTCGGCTGCGATAGACAGACCCGCAATACCACAAGCCATAGTGCGACGTACGTCTCTGTCGTGCAGTGCCATTAGCGCGGCTTCGTAAGAGTACTTGTCGTGCATGAAGTGGATTGAGTTCAGTGCTGTGACATATTGCGTCGCTAACCAATCCATTAACCCGTCTAAGCGATTCATCACGTCGTCATAGTTTAATACGGCGTCAGTGATAGGGTCGGCTTTAGGGGCAACTTGGATTTTCAGCTTTTCGTCAACGCCGCCGTTAATCGCATACAACATAGTTTTAGCTAAGTTGGCGCGGGCACCGAAGAACTGCATATGTTTACCAACAACCATTGGGCTTACACAACAGGCAATAGCGTAGTCGTCTGATTGGAAATCTGGACGCATTAGGTCATCGTTTTCATATTGGATTGAGCTAGTGTCGATAGACACTTTGGCGCAATATTTTTTGAAGCCGATGGGCAGTTTATCTGACCACAATACTGTGATGTTTGGCTCTGGACTTGGACCCATAGTGTAAAGGGTGTTCAAGAAACGGAAGCTTGATTTAGTCACTAACGTACGGCCATCTAAGCCCATACCGCCGATTGACTCAGTCGCCCAAATTGGGTCGCCAGAGAACAATTCATCGTATTCTGGAGTACGTAGGAAACGTACCATACGCAGTTTCATCACGAAATGGTCAATCATTTCCTGAGCTTGTTGCTCAGTTAAGGTGCCATTTTTCAGATCGCGTTCAATATAGATGTCGAGGAATGAAGAGGTACGGCCTAATGACATCGCCGCGCCGTTTTGGCTTTTCACTGCGGCTAAGTAACCGAAGTAAGTCCATTGAATTGCTTCTTGTGCAGTGGTCGCTGGGCGAGAAATATCGCAGCCATATTTGGCAGCCATTTTCTTCATTTGACCTAGTGCACGGTGTTGCTCTGCGATTTCTTCACGTAATTGGATAACATTTGATAATTCTTCACCCGCTTCGAACTGCGCTTGCAGTGAAGTGAATTGGGCAAACTTATCTTTCATCAGGTAATCGATACCGTAAAGTGCCACACGGCGATAGTCACCAATGATACGGCCACGGCCATAAGCATCAGGTAAACCGGTTAAAATACCTGATTTACGGCAAGCCATAATTTCTGGGGTGTAAACATCGAACACACCTTGGTTATGGGTTTTACGCAGTTCTGAATAGATGTATTTAACGTCTTCATCTAGCACGCGGTCGTAGGCAGCGCATGAGCTTTCCACCATACGAATACCACCATTAGGCAACATAGCGCGTTTTAGCGGCGCATCTGTTTGTAAGCCAACGATAGTTTCTAATTCTTTGTTGATGTAGCCAGCGTCGTGGGAAGTGATGGTAGAGACCATCTTAGTATCGAAATCAACAGGCGCGTGGGTACGGTTTTCCTGTTTGATGCCTTCCATGACTTTATCCCACAGGATTGTGGTCGCTTCGGTGGCACCGGCAAGGAATGATTCGTCGCCTTCAAAAGGCGCGTAGTTTTGTTGGATAAAGTCACGTACATTGACTTCAGATTTCCAATCGCCAGGGGTAAAGCCTTCCCATGCGTTGGCAAACAGTTCAGTTTTTTCGGTCATCGTACTAATACCTTCTGGTTGAGATAAAGGTTATTGGCGATCAGCGTGAAGCGATGCTGAGTATAAGCCAATAGCTAATTCCTGAAATAAAGCTCCCTTCATGATGACGCCCTATGATGGGAACTGGATTTTGAAGTGCTGTCACTCCAAAAGTCTGTCTATTGATACCCGATAAGATGACAAATATTCGCTTACTTTGATTATCGGCTACCGATCAATCTCTTTTGTAATTGGTAAGACCAATTGCCCACAAGCATATTAACATAGGTCTGCCGCTATCGCATCTTAAACGGATTGGTTTGTGCTCGCTTAATCCCAAATTTGCTAGCTAGGTAGCATTTTTTTACTACTATTAGGAATACAGCACGCTTTTCTACTTGGTGTGACATTCAAACTTGTCACTCCTTAAATCACTAAGCCTTTGGTTGTTGCCATTTACTGTCCCCCTTTATTTGGGAGAAATCTATCCTCGTATCGATTGATTTTTGCTGGGATGGCGTGATGGCCGGATAAATAGGGTATGACAGTGGTTGTTGTGTTCGTGACTTAGAAACAAGCTCCTTGTTAGCTATTTGTATTAATTGTAGTTTATTCGCTAATCTCGTTGATGCTTAGGGAATGGCATAGGGTTTCTCCCTCTGGGCAAACGGTAATACCTGAATTCCGCTAGAAATCATAAAAGAGTGGCTGAGCAAGGCTTTTGCTACTCATCAGGCATGCTGTCGCTTGCTGCTGGGCTAAACTGTCAATACTGATGTGTGGGGCGCTGGCGGAGTCAATACCGTGGATATTGAAGCGTGCGAGTCAATCTATTGCCCCATCTTTGTTTCACTGCCAAATCAATGCTTCACGACTGAGTAGATCTGAGTTTACTGAAGCTGATTTTGTGAACCGTTTGATAGCGAGTTTGATAACGAGTGTACTTGAGAGTTGAATTAGCTGGATACGAGCCATTTTGGTGTTATGGACAACCTAAATAGCATGTCATTCTGATGGCTAGAATTGACCTGTATTGGTAAGACCAATTAACCTTTTGTGTTTTTGGCTTCAAAGTTTTCACATTTTTGGTGTGAATAACATCACGCTTTAGCAATATCTACTTCACAGCATTAGCGCGTTGTATGGTACAAAGCGAGACTTTAGTGAATCATCATTTTCAGCAAATCAACATCTCGGTTTTGATTCGTGCTATCTGCGCAACGGCGCTGCAGGAGAGATATATGCTACGCATTCAAGTCTGTTTATCTGAAGTTGGAGTCATGCAATGAAAAGCCCAAATCCATCATCAACCCCAACGGTGACAAACACTGCCCACGAAGCACCACAGGTTTCAGCGCACTTTAGTTGTTATAATCAGGCGGAAATTTACGGTACCAGCAAAGTGGTTAAAGCGCCTTGGCAATCCTTTGGCCTGGCTGTGTTTGCTGGCGCCTTCATCGCCTTAGCCTTTGTATTTTATCTGACAGTGACCACAGGTGCTGGCGATGCGTCTTGGGGTTTAGTTCGTTTCGTTGGGGGGATAGCCTTTAGTTTAGGCCTGATTTTAGTGGTAGTTTGCGGCGGCGAGCTGTTTACCAGTTCAGTACTCAGTACCGTCGCCTGGGCACAAAAACAAGTCTCTGGCGCTGAATTACTCAAATGTTGGTGCCGGGTTTATGCGGGCAATTTTGTCGGCGCTATACTGATGGTTTGTTTGATCACCGCCGCGGGCATGTATGAACTCGATGGTGGTAACTGGGGATTAAATGCCCTTAAAGTGGCGCAACACAAACTGCATCACACTTGGATCCAAGCTTTTAGCTTAGGCATTTTGTGTAACATGTTGGTGTGTTTAGGCGTGTGGATGACCTTCGCCAGCCGTGATGTGTTGACTAAATCCCTACTGTTGATCTTACCCGTGGCCATGTTCGTCAGCAGCGGTTTTGAACACAGTATCGCTAACCTGTTTATGGTGCCTATGGGCATGATGATCCAATCTATCGCCAGCCCAGAATTCTTTGCATCTTTAGGTGTGACTCAAGAGCAGTTTGCCGATTTAACCGTGACTAACTTTATATTCAACAACTTAATCCCCGTCACCCTAGGCAATATTGTCGGCGGTGGTGTGATTGTGGGTTTAGGTTATTGGTGGATAGAGCAGGGGAAAACGACGTCAAGTGATCCACACAAAGCTCACCATGAGCACTTTTCAACGCCCCATTCACATACCGAAAAACCTCAACATGCGAGTGAAATTAAGCTGACGAAGCATTCCTAGAATGTTTTAAATGACCCGTTGAACGATAAGAAAATGCCCAGCAAATAGCTTAATGCCGATCGTTTTAAGTAGTTGAACGATCTTTCAAGGGCTTCATAATCAGCCGCAACCTAAGTTGCGGCTGATTTTTTTATGTCTGAATTTTCTAAAGAGCTACTCGTTACTGCTGAATTTTGCCAATCGCAGGATATTGATGTATTCGCCAAACATGTTCCCATGGATTGGGTGGCTGAGGCTGTGCAACAAACTGGCAGGGCATCACTTCGAACCCGCCGTTTCCCTGCAGAGCAAGCTGTTTGGTTGGTTCTAGGCATTGGTTTGATGCGTAACCGCTCGATTCAGCAAGTCTGTGATACGCTCTCACTGGCGTTTCCCGACGCCAAGGGGGAGCTCCCGCCACTGGCGACCAGTAGCATCATCAAAGCCAAAGAAAAGTTGGGTTCAGAGCCCATGCGTTATCTGTTCAAAACAACCGCTGCACAGTGGGAAACACAGTGCGAATTTGATGAGATAGCGGGATTGAAATTGCTCAGTGTTGATGGGACGTATTTTAAGACGCATAACACTGAAGAAAACCATCACTTTGGCTTTGCACAAAGCACGGCTTCTTTTCCCTCTGTGCTGGCGGTCACCTTAATGTCTACGCGTAGCCACTTACTTTCTGATGCGGCTTTAGGGCCTGTTACCCACAGTGAAATTCACTATGCCCAGCAATTGGTTGGCTCAGCTCCCGAGCATTCGCTCACGTTGTTTGACCGTGGGTTTATGTCTGCCGAATTGCTCATCAGCTGGCAAGGAAGCGGTGCAAACACCCATTGGTTAACCCCGATAAAGTCTAAGACCCGCTATCAAATTATCGAGTCATTCTCAGAGTATGACCATCTGGTTGAGATGCCGGTATCACCCCAAGCTAAACAGCAAGCGCCTTATCTGGGGGAGAGCTGGCAAGCCCGCCTTATCCTTATTCCGTCACCCAAAGGTGATATCAAAGGGTTTATCACGTCATGTCTATGCCCCAACACTTATCCAGTGAACGATTTGCTCAAGGTGTATTGGCAGCGATGGGAGATAGAGAGGGGTTATGGCGAGCTGAAGCAATATCAACTGGAAAATAAACCCGTCTTGCGCAGTAAGAAGAAGGATGGGGTGTATCAAGAATTATGGGGGATCTTGACGACCTACAATATTGTTCGGCTAGAGATGGCCGCAATGGCAGTACAGCATAAAGTTGAGCCACAGAGGATAAGTTTCATTAATGCCCTGTTTTTAATCCAGGATGAGTTTGGTTGGAGCGACAGAGGGAGTCCAGGAGCGATCCCACAGCACTTAAAACGACTGAGGGAAAATGGCAAGAGGTTGATTTTACCCGCGAAGAGGAAGCGGCCCAGCTACCCGCGTGTGGTGCTAAAGAAAACGGTGAAATATCCAAGTAAAAATGCCACTCGCTCTTAAGCGAGTGGCATTATGCAAATAGCTGGGCATTTTTTATGCTTATTTACTGGGTTTCGCAAATACAGCAAATAAAAATGGCATCCAAAGATGCCATTTTTGATTAGGTTAGAATTTAACTTTGTAACCAGCAAATACTACACGACCTAAGATGTTGTGTGTATCTGTATCGTACCCAGGGTAACCTAAACTATAGTTTACATTTGGCATTGCATCAAATAGGTTGCGCGCACCTACAGTAACTTTTCCATAATTGTTAAAGTCATAGTTTAGCGTCATATCCCAAGTTGTAAACGAAGAGAAGTCTTGCTTATTAGTGCCTGCTTCTTGTTGTTGTGGTGTTTCGCCATCATAGGAATCAATATATTTAGCGATTAAAGACGCAGAGAAATCGTCAATAGCATAGCTAAATGTAGTATTGAAACGTAGTGGTGGATAACCTTTAGTTCCTAAAACATCATAGCGTTTAGCGATTGGACTTGCTTGCTCTGAATATTCAAGTGCATATGTACCCTCAACAGCAAACTTTAATTCGCCCATACTGCCTAGATCGTATTTAGACGTAAAGGATACATCTAGACCTGAAGTTTGTACGCCATCCATGTTGATGTTGCCAGCACCAATTTCATCTATTGTGCCATCAGCTTTACGTTTTACATAAATATAGTTTGGATCGTAAGCACCTAAACCAGCTGTCGCTTCTAAGTCGACAATAGTTTGAGCATCGATATAACTTACTTGGTCAGTAATTTCAATATTGTAGTAATCAACAACCAAATCAATATTTTCGGTGATGTTCCATACTGCACCGAATGAGTATTGAGCAGATTTCTCTGGATCTAAGTCTTTATTACCCGAACTTTTACGTAAATACTGGTTATCTTCACATGCTTTGTTACCTGCTTGTTGATCATCAGGTAAGCTTTGGCACAGAGTTGTATCAGTTATTGAATCATAACTTGTTGCTGGCTCGCCTAGTAAGTCGTCTAAAGACGGTGCTCTAAAGCCTTGTCCATAAGATGCTCTTAATACTAAGTTATCAAGCACTTCATAACGCACGTTAATTGAACTTGATAATTGGCCAACATCAGGAAGACTGTATTGGTCATAACGACTAGCAAGTTTAACGTTTAAATTTTCTAGAACTGGAAGCTCTAATTCAACAAATGCCGCTTTATAGCTTCGGTCACCAGCTGAATCACCACCATAAGTACCTAGTACATTGCCTGCCGCTTGTTGTGCATCACGAGTATCTTTGTACTCCATTTTTTGATATTCAACACCGACGGCATAGCCTAAATCGCCACCAGGTAATGCTATTGGTGCTAAAGCTGCCCAAGATAAACCTGTACCAGTTGTGTTCGATGTCGCTTTACGTGTTGCTGTATGCAAAAATGTATCTAAGGTTGCCTGTGTTGCATTGCCACCTTCCACAAAAGGGTTATACAGTTCTTTATCTACAGCTTCTTGTAACTTATCTTCAAAGACATAAGAGTCCGTTTCGATATTAACGACTTGATCAGAATATTGAACATACCAGCTTAATGAACCAGCATCTAATTCAAGATTCAAGCCAGTAACGATATCGACTACATTTGAGTCGAATTCTGTTTTGCGATCAGCTACACCTTTTAAGCGGTGATAGGCTTGAACCTCTGACGCTTGAGCTGTGCCATATGTTGGATTTAACTTGTTATCAGCAGCCATATATAGATTAGGAGTCCATAATGCTGTTGAAGATGTGGTTGATTTATCACGCATTACAATTGCTTGACCAAACCACTCTAGTTCATCAGTAATGCGATGAGTCATATTTGAAAAAATAGAGTCTTTAGTTTGTTCAGGTAAGTAATCTGTGCCATCAAAATGACTGAATCCACAGGCCGAGCCATCTTTAGTGGTAATAACTCTATCAGCAGGACAGTCTTTACCTGGAACTTGTAATCCTGTGTAAACAGGGTCATCAAATGTTCCATCAGCGCCTTTTCCTGGGCGAGATGCTACAGGACGATATGTTCCTTCTGGAGCATACAAACCACTTCGACCATATTTTTGGTCCCAGTTAGCTGTTATGTGAGGGCGTTGTCCACCTTGCAGAGGGTCAAATGCCTTATGTTCGATAACAACTAAACTACTACCTTTATCATCAGTTTTACCAAATGTAATAGAAGCAGATTTTTCATCACGGCCACCTTGTGTTGGGCTACCGAATTTTGCATCGAATGCTAAGCCATCGAATGTCTTTTTAAGAATGATGTTAATTACACCACCGATAGCGTCAGAACCATAAATAGCTGATGCACCATCACGTAAAATTTCGATACGCTCAATTGCATCCATGGGGATTAAGTTGAGGTTGGTTGAATCACCACCAAATGTTGCGGAAGGAGCGATCCGACGTCCGTTAATTAATGTTAGCGTACGGTTAGAGCCTAATCCGCGCATACCTGAACTTGCATGGTTACTTGCTGAACTTCCAGCGTCACTAATAAAACTTCCCGCAGTGTTAAATGGCATTTGTGCTAATACTGCAGAAACGTCGCTTAAGCCTGTTTTAGCTATATCTTCAGCCGATAAAACCGTAACAGGCAATGCTGATTCCATATCAGTTCTTTGAATACGAGAACCTGTTACTTCAATACGTTCAACTTTTGCACCGTCTTCAGCAGCAAATACTGCTGAAGTTGATAATGCTGCTGTAGCAGCTCCGCTGATTAACGCAAAGCGAACTGCTTTGGCTAATGTAGATTTTGCGCGCATTCTATTCTCCCTTAACATTTGTTTTTTTTGTTTAATTCTTATTTTATTAAAAGTCACTTTTGTAACCAATAAGTGTCACCTTTAATTAGGTTCAAGATATAACCACAAGGAAATAACAAGTGCAACATTATAAATGTTGCTTAAATTGTTTCAAATTTGTAAATTTCTATTCTAAATGTTTTTTTACAAAGGGTTTGTGCATCATTAATGCCGTTAATGATGGCTACTTAGTACTGGTTTTGATGTTTTTTTGTTAAGCATGTTAATTAAATGTTTATTTGTTTTTTATAATTGTTTTCATTTTGTTTTAATTTGCTTTTGGTTAAATCATACTTTTTTATTATTTTTATAGGGAAAATAGCAAATTTTGCTTATTTAGTTAGTCATTCTGTATCTCTTCAGGTTTTCTTGTGCAGCTTAACTTTATATATAGAATTTCATGCTGTTTAAGTTAGATGGCTGATTCTCTTAAATATGCACTTTTTTAGAAGGGCTAGGATAGGTTCGGTTTGAAATTGAACTGATTTTTGAGGGTTTTATTAATATCTTCGTTACTCAAAAAAAGATGAATCTCGATTCATCTTTCTTTGAGTTTTGGTAGGTTATTCCAATTAATGTGTACAGAGCGCATAAAATTGAGAATTAATTTTTACTTGGTTCTATTCTGTTTATTAGCTCTTCCACTTTAAATTGCAGTGGAAAGTAGTGTGCTAAATAGCGTAGAGCAACATAGGCAACCACTAAGGTGGCGATCACAAGCTCGAATTCTGCTAAGTATTTTATCCATATCGCTAACTCACCCATGTTGTTGAACTGGGTTAACCAAGCGGCGGTTTTAAAGAGCGCGGTAGCACCGATCACCATAGGGAAGGTAAAGGCTGCGTATCCCGGGCTAAAGGGCAGCTTTAACAGGTGAAAGAAGGCTAAGTAGATGATGCTGGTCATCAAAATGGCGATGCTCAGTAGTAGGGCAACTAAGGGAATTGACGTCTGCTCGCAAACGGTTAGATAACCTGCGAGTGATAAACTAGCGGGCGCCGCGAGAATCGCAATGGTTGGTTTAGCGGCATCAGGTATTGCCTGACAGAAAATGAGGCGATAGAGCATTAAAGGCAGCATGACTAAGTAAGCTAACATCCCAAAAACCAAAATGGCGTTTGCTAGCCATTGGTAGTCAGATACAGGGAAAGACACCGCCGCGACTATGATGCCAATCGGTGGCACGAACCAGCTTGGTACCATGTGCTCGAGTTTAAAATCGATGGCGCGGTAGTAGATAAACGCGCTTAAGAAGAGCACATGTATACCTATGGCCACTAGCCACAGGGTTAAGCCAGCTTGGGGGAAATAATCGCCGAGTGTTTTAGACACGACCATCAGCCCCATGGCGAAGGTAGGGATCACGCTACCAATCACTGGGTGGCTGAGTTCGTCCTTTAGAATTGTCGGATGCAGCATAAACTTACCCATGAGCAGTAACAGCAACACAGAGGCGATGATGGCACCTGTGAGTTGTCCTGCGCCATTAAGTGACGGTGTCATGTTCTCCCAAGTCCAACCTAAGCTGGCAATGGCAAGTGCCAGTCCTGCCATAGGGCTGGGAAGTTTAGCTGCGTGGGATGTCCAGCGTTTGCGTTTTGAAGTCATGTTGAATACCTCTCAATACTGACAATGCTTAACATCGCTTTTTTGGGGCGCTGTTTTGATGTCCTCAGTGTACTGCGGGTATTAAGAATAAATAAATTTGATTAATTTTATTCATAAAGTAATTTTTTCTTATCAATATTGGTGTTAATGGCGTTGGTATAGGTTGAGGGGGAAAAGGCATAAAAAGGAATGGATTGACGAGAATATCCGTTCTTTATAACTCACTGAGCCGCTAATGCTACTGGTGATACTGAGAACTATGAGCTGCATCCAAACTTGAGCCGGAACTTGTTTGCGCTCTGCAGTCGGGATCTAATTAATGCAATGTCACAAATAAAAAATACCCAGCAGAGGCTGGGTATTTAAAGGGCTGGGTATTTTAAAGGGGAATCCAACGTCAACTATTGAATGTTTTCTTCGTCGCCGAATTGGCCTTGGAACAAAACTGAAGATAAGTAACGTTCGGCAGCCGATGGCAAAATCACCACAATGGTTTTGCCCGCAAATTCTGGCAATTCAGCGATGCGGTTTGCGGCAACAACGGCGGCACCCGATGAAATACCTACTAAAATACCTTCTTCTTGCATTAAGCGACGGGCCATGTCGATGGCCTCATCGTTGGTGACAGCTTCTACGCGGTCAATCAACTCTAAATCTAAGTTACCAGGGATAAAGCCTGCGCCAATACCTTGGATTTTATGTGGACCAGGTTGTACCGGTAAACCCGCCAAGGTTTGCGCAATCACAGGAGAATCTGCTGGCTCAACCGCCACTGAGGTAATGGTTTTGCCTGCTACTTTTTTCAAGTAACGGCTGACACCTGTAATCGTACCGCCCGTACCTACACCGGCAACAAACACATCCACTTCGCCATCGGTATCATTCCAGATTTCTGGACCTGTGGTTTTTTCATGGATTTCTGGGTTAGCAGGGTTATTAAACTGCTGTAATAAAATGTATTTTTCAGGAGCCGATTGACGGATTTCTTCCGCTTTATCAATTGCACCTTTCATGCCTTTCGCGCCTTCTGTCAGCACGAGATTTGCGCCAAGGGCTTTGAGCAGCTTACGACGCTCTAAACTCATGGTATTTGGCATCGTTAGGGTAAGCTTATAACCACGGGCCGCGGCAACATACGCCAACGCAATACCTGTGTTGCCAGACGTCGGCTCAATCAGCTCGTGGTCTTTAGTCAGTAGACCCTTTTTCTCGGCATCCCAAATCATATTGGCACCGATACGGCATTTAACACTGAAACTTGGGTTACGCGCTTCGACTTTGGCCAGCACTTTACCTTGGCTAACACGGTTTAAACGTACTAGCGGGGTATTACCAATAGTATATGAATTGTCTTCGAAAATTTTGCTCATGGATTGCTTGCTCCTATGTTGGCACTATTGAATCATAATCTGCTGTGGCGCTTTTAGAAGTGATTGTTTGTTCTTCTTTATTCGATTTGGTTATTAAAGGATGTGCTGTTATTCGCAAACCCTGATTGGCAGCCAGTTTAACTGTGTTAACCTCTTGCTAACATAAAAAAGATTGTTGCATTCGCAAGGATAACTTCTTGATGTGTCAATCGTAAAACAAGCCTATCACTCGTATCGGACAAGACGCAAACATGAAACAACAGCAAACGGATTTGGGCAAAGACCCAAAAACTATGGTGACTCCCCATGCTTTTACCATTGCAGACACTGTACTTTATACGCCATTGGCGGCGCCCTTAAAACGTGCTTTAGCCATGTTGATTGATGGTTTACTGATCACAGTGTTAGCGGAGCAGATGGATTGGATGTTTGTATTGCTGGTGGTCGGTATCATTTATATTGAGAAACGCAGTCATCAATTGGGTCGTTTACTCAAATGGGGACTTTATGCCGCAATGTTAGCTTTTATGTTGCTCACGACCGCCGATAACCTGCTTAATGTTAATGGCTCAAACAATACCGATAATGAGCAGGCAGTTGAGGGGGCTGCATTGGGTAAACAAATTATTACCTCGCTTCCAGCCATCATTTCGTTGAGCCTTTGTGATAATTACGCTTGTGGTAAAACTCAAGTTCAATCCCTGCGCGAGGTGATAGAAAACGCTTCAGCATCAAAGGGCATGACAGAGATTGAGCGACGGGAGATAGTCCTTAGCGCCATCGCCAACAGTAGTTTGTCTGCCGCAGACAGCGAAAAGCTCCAGACGGAAGTCCTTGATGGCACCTTGTGGCCAGTTATCGCGCCCCAAGCTGAGTTGCAAATGCCTGATACTCAGTCTGAGCCGCTCAAGTCGACACAAGCCATTGGAACCAGTGAACCAACTGATCCCGCGCAAGGTGTTGTGGCTAATGCAGCAAAAGTAACCGAAACGACAGACACAACCAAAACAGTACCTTCGCCAAGCACAAGAGTGAAAAGCGCCGATGATGAAGAGGAATCTACAACCCACAGTGTTATCGCTTGGGTCAAAGGTTTTATGAGTGATATGGGGCTGGGCTTTGGTTGGGCGGCGTTTTACTTTACCGTTTTTACCGCGCGGTTTGATGGTCAAACCTTAGGCAAGAAGATGCTTGGCATTCGGGTGATCCAGCTCGATGGCGCTAAAATCAGTTTATGGGCCGCCTTTGGCCGTTATGGTGGTTACGCCGCAGGCTTCACCACTGGCTTACTTGGCTTTATGCAAATATTTTGGGATGCCAATCGGCAGGGGATCCAAGATAAAATATCTTCAACAGTCGTGATAGACTTAGCACAAATGCATAAAAAGCAACGATTAGAGCAGCAAGTACAGGGGCAAAGTGAGTTAGCGCCCGCGCTTACGAGTGATGATGCCGCCTCTGCTCACCTTACAACAAGCACCCGTTCGGAGCACCTATGAAACAGGTCGTGATTTCGGGGAGTGGCTTATTTACGCCGCCCCACAGTATTTCTAATGAAGCCTTAGTTGAGAGCTTCAATGCCTATGTGGATATTTACAATCTTGAAAATGCAGGCTTAATCGAGCAAGGCCATGTCGAGGCTTTGTCCTATTCCTCGAGCGAATTTATTGAAAAGGCCTCGGGCATCAAGCACAGATATGTGATGGTGAAAGAGGGCATTCTCGATCCCGAAGTCATGATGCCGTTAATTCCAGAGCGCAGTAGCGACGAGTTATCTATGCAGGCTGAAATTGGGGTTGAAGCCGCATTGATGGCACTTAACAATGCCAATCTCAAAGCCGAACAGATTGATCTGGTGATTGTTGCCTGTGCTTATACTCAGCGTGCCTATCCTGCGATGGCAATTGAAATTCAACGTGCACTCGGTACGCGCGGTTATGGTTACGACATGCAAGTGGCCTGTTCATCGGCAACCTTTGCAATTGTTGCCGCTGCTAATGCGATTGCGACGGGCTCAGCTTCAAGAGTGTTAGTCATCAACCCTGAGATTTGTTCGGCGCAGGTGAATTATCGCGACCGTGACAGCCATTTTATCTTTGGTGATGTCGCGACCGCACTGGTACTGGAAGAGCAAAGCTTAGCTCAATCTGACAATGTGTTTAAAATTCTCTCAAGCCGCTGTTTTACTGATTATTCGAATAATATTCGCAGTAATTTTGGTTTCTTGAATCGCTGCGATCCCAGTGCTGCCCATCAGGCCGATAAACTGTTCCACCAACAAGGACGTAAAGTGTTTAAAGAGCTGTTGCCGATGATTTACCAACATTTGGATGAACATCTGGCCGAACAAGCGTTAACGCCGCAGTCTTTTAAGCGTCTGTGGTTGCATCAAGCTAACATCAACATGAATCAGTTTGTGGTGAGAAAGCTGCTTGGGGATGATGTGTCAGCGGAACAAGCGCCTGTCTTATTAGACGAGTACGCCAATACCGCATCTGCGGGCTCTGTGATTGCATTTCATAAGTATTCCAGCGACTTTAAAGCGGGTGATTTAGGCTTATTAAGTTCTTTTGGCGCGGGATATTCCATCGGCAGTGTGATTTTGCAGAAGTGCTAAGCTGAACTTGGCATCGCAGATTGTTCTGCGATCTTTATCAATAAAAACAGCCTCAATTGAGGCTGTTTTTATGTTGCGGGAATTGATATCAAACCCACATCATTTTAGATAAGTATTTGTATCGTTAATTATTCTGGTGCGATTGCATGATTGCGGTAGGCTTCACGATACTTGTCGACCCACATCGCCGTTGCGCCACAAATCGCCACAGGCATCACGATAAAGTTGACGATGGGGATCATCGAAAACAGTGTCACTGTAGCGCCAAAGCTAAAACTCGTGCCACGGGTTTGATTCAAGGCAAAGCGCATATCCTTAAAACTGACCTTATGGTTATCGAAGGGATAATCGCAGTACTGAATTGCCATCATCCAAGCGCTGAACAGGAACCATAAGATTGGCGCCAGCGTTTGGCCCACCATAGGCACTAAAAACAGCAATAAAAACACCAATGCGCGGGGCAGATAGTACTTAAGTTTGATCCACTCACGCCCAAGGATACGCGGTAAGTCTTTGATTAAATCTATGCCAGTACCGGTATTCAGCGGCTTGCCAGTTAATAGCTGCTCGACTTTTTCAGCCAACAGACCATTAAAGGGAGCGGCGAGCCAGTTCATCACCGAGCTAAACACAAAGGCGAGCATCACCAGCATAGTGGTCACAGCAAGCGGCCAAAGTAAAAAGTTTAACCAGCTTAAGTAGTCAGGCAGCTGGGCGTTCATCCAAGTGAACATGGCGTCCAACTGGCCTATGGCCACATAAATGACGCCTGCAAACAGCAGCAGGTTGATCATCAAGGGAATAAATACGAAAGTGCGCAGGCCTTTACGTGTAATTAAACCAAAGCCATCGAGAAAATAATTAACGCCGCTTTTGGCTGGGAAGGGCAAGGTTTTCTTCTGTGTCATATCGTCTTTCCAAAAAGTTGGGCTACAGCTTGAGAGACAGCCTGATATAAAGATAACTGCGATTGTGATCAACTCATGGGCAGATGACAAGCTAAAAGCCGCATGAATTCAATAAAAAGCGTTACAAAATGCTGCCTGCTTTGTTAAAGTTGCCAGCAGAATGCATTTGCACCACTGGGCTCATTTTCGGGCCAGACTTCAGAGACGCGCTAACTGGCACCATGAGATTAAAACAGATAAAACTTGCCGGCTTTAAGTCGTTCGTCGATCCCACTAAAATTCCTTTTTTACAGGCATTAACCGCCATTATTGGTCCAAATGGCTGCGGTAAATCGAATGTGATCGATGCCGTGCGTTGGGTATTGGGTGAAAGTTCGGCGAAACACCTGCGCGGTGATTCGATGGCCGACGTGATCTTTAACGGCTCAAGCGCACGAAAACCTGTGTCTGTGGCGGGTGTTGAACTTATTTTTGAAAATAAAGATGGTCGCCTCGCGGGTCAGTATGCCAGTTACGAAGAAATCGCCGTTAAGCGTCAGGTGAGCCGAGACGGTGAGTCTTGGTATTTTCTCAATGGCCAAAAGTGTCGCCGTAAAGACATTACCGACTTGTTTATGGGCACAGGTCTTGGTCCGCGCAGCTACGCCATTATTGAGCAGGGCACGATTTCTCGCCTTATCGAATCTAAACCTCAAGACTTGCGCACTTTTATTGAAGAAGCCGCAGGGATTTCTCGCTATAAAGAACGCCGCCGCGAAACCGAAAATCGTATCCGCCATACCCGCGAAAACCTCGAGCGTTTAGGCGATATTCGCAGTGAACTCGGCAAACAGTTAGATAAACTGGCGCAGCAGGCCAAGGCCGCGAAGCAATATCGTGAGCTAAAACAGGCCGAGCGCAAGACCCATGCTGAACTCCTCGTGATGCGCTATCAAGAGTTGCAAGATCAGATGGCGAGTCTGTCTGAGCAAATCCGCGCCATAGAAGTGCAACAAGCGGCGGCGCAGTCGCTCGCGCAAACCGATGAATTGCAAACGACTGAATTGCAAGTGCAACTCGCCCAATTAGCGGAGCAAGAACAACGCGCAGTTGAGGCCTATTATCTGACTGGCACCGACATCGCTAAGTTAGAACAACAGTTACAGAATCAAAAGCAGCGTGATGCCCAGCTTGAAACCCAGTTGGCGCAAGTTAAAGAACAGATCCTGCAAAACACCGATAAGCTCAACGGCTATAAAGCGAGTCTTAGCGCGTTAGAGCTTGAGCTTGCCAAGCTTGGGCCGCAGCATGATGAACAGCAAGAAATCATGGATGAGCTGCAATCCCAATGGGAAATGAGCATAGAGCGCAGTCAGCAGCAGGCCGAAGTGGCGCGCCAACAGGCCGTGGATGTTTCGCAGCACAAGTTACAGCTTGAGCTGCGCCGCAGTCAGTTGGCGCATCAGCAGCAATTATTGCAGCATAAACAGCAGCAAAGCAGTGAGCAGCAAGCGCAGCTCATCGCTTTAGTGGACAGCGATCTCGCCTCAAACATCACGCCACTGCAACAAGAAATTGCGTCTCTTGAATATGCAACCAGACAACAAGCTGAGATTAATCATCAGCAAGAACAACTTGTTAGTGAAAGCACGCAAGCTTTAGATGACGCCCGCCATAGCGCCGAGCAGATTCAGCAGCAATTAACCGCGACCAAAGCGCGCCATGAGCTGGTCGAACAGTGGTTGACTAAGCAGGAACAGCAAAGTGATAAACCGCAGTTATGGCAGAGTTTAACCGTTGAAAATGGTTGGGAAACTGCGGCTGAACTCGCCCTAAATGGTTTGTTGACCTTGCCCGTTGGCGTCACTGAAACCGAAATGGGGTTTCAAGCGTTAGCGTCGCAATCTACCCAGAGTGAGTATTTACAGGCTGAGGTGAATCTTGCCCCTTGGTTAGCGGGGCTTAAGTGGGCAAAAGATATTCACGCGGCAAAACAACTACTGTCACAGTTAAAGACCGATGAGCGGATTGTCACCGCCGACGGATATCTCCTCGGTCAAGGTTTTTTAATCACTAAGACAGAGGGCGCTCAGTCACTGGTGCAGCTCAGCAAAGAGCAAGCTCAGCTAGCGCAAAACATCCTCGATTTACAGCAATCTCTGCACGTTCAGCAAGATAAAATGGCGGAACTTGCGGCTATCTTGCAGCAGCAAAGGCAACAATTGACTGCTGGCGCGCAAAAATCGCATCAATTAGAGTTGGATAAAACAACAAAGTCGATGCAGCTCAGTGGCTTAACTGAGCAAGTGAAGGCGCGCGCTGAGCAGCAGAACAAACTTGAAGCGGCATTAAGCGCGAGCTTGATTGACCTTGAACGCTTGAGCGAGCAATGCGAAGTATTGGCAGAGCAAGAAACAGAACTTGATGATGCGTTGCAGGCGAGTATTGATATTCAGCGGCAACTCACCCAAGACACGCAGGCCGATAGCGTGCGCCATCAAGCTTTGAAAGCGCGAATTACAGAGGTTGAACGTCAGTTATCGACCACGACTTCGGCCTTACAAGCTGTAACTATGCGTATGGCTGTCAGTACTGAACAAATTGAATTACAGCAAGTACGTGTCAATGAACTTATCCACACCCGTGAGTCTGTGTTAGCCGAACTTGCCAAAGTCGCCCAATTAAGTGGCGTAAAAAATAGTGTGCAGCTGACTGAACAGTTAACGCAGCTATTACAGCAACAACATGAGCAACAACAGGGCTTAAAAAATGTCCGTCAGCAGCAAAGTGGGCTCACTGAGACATTAAACAGTATAGGAATAAAGCAAAAACAAGAGCTTGGTAAGCTTGAGGGCTTGACTCAAAGCCTGAGCACGTTAAAGTTACGTCGTGAAGGAATAAAAGGCCAAGCCAATAGTCAGCTGGAAGCCTTACAGGAACAGCAAATTGTTCTGTCTGAAATCCTCGGCAACTTGCCCGCAGAGGGCATGCCTGACAAGTGGCAAAGTGATTTAGATCAAATACGGCAGAAAATTGTTCGCTTAGGCGCCATTAACCTTGCAGCCATCGAAGAATTTGAACAGCAAAGTGAGCGAAAATCCTATCTTGATCATCAAGATGACGATTTAAATAAGGGACTGGCGACCTTAGAGGAAGCGATCCGTAAGATAGACAAAGAAACCCGAAGCCGCTTTAAGACGACATTTGATTCAGTCAATGAAGATCTCGGACGCTTATTTCCTAAGGTGTTTGGTGGTGGTCGAGCTTACTTAGCGTTAACGGATGATGATTTACTGGAAACTGGCGTCACTATCATGGCGCAGCCGCCAGGTAAGAAGAACAGCACAATCCATCTTCTTTCGGGTGGTGAAAAAGCCTTAACCGCTTTATCATTGGTATTCGCAATTTTTAGGCTGAATCCTGCTCCCTTCTGTATGTTAGACGAAGTGGATGCGCCATTAGACGATGCCAACGTTGAACGTTTCTGTCGATTACTGAAAGAAATGTCACAGAGCGTACAGTTTATTTATATCAGCCATAACAAAATAACCATGGAAATGGCTGATCAACTTATAGGCGTGACTATGCACGAGCCCGGTGTGTCTCGTATAGTCGCGGTAGACATAGAGCAAGCGGTGGCGATGGCTGACGCTGGATAACTAGAACAAAGACAGGGTAACCAATGGAAGATTTGCAACTAGTATTGTTTGTTTTAGGCGCCATAGCCATAGTTGCTGTGCTGGTGCATGGATTTTGGTCTATCAGAAGACAACAACCTAAGTCATTGAAAGATAGTCCAATGGGCAATTTTTATAAAAAACAGGCCGAGAAAGGTGAGCCGAGCCCTAAGCGAATTGATGCCGAAGGATTTGATGCCGACGGTATTGGTGCTGTGCGAGTGCGTAAAGCTGGCGAAATGACGCCTAATAACGAGACTCCCGCGGCCAATCCTTATTTGAAACAGGAAGTAAAGCTAGAGACTAAGCCGCAAGAATTGACATCACCAGAATTTAAAGCAGAACTTAAATCAGGGCTTAAGCCAGAGCTGAAGGTAGAAACGAAACACGAACCTATTCTAGCTCAGCCTGATTTTAGCTTGCAGCCACCTGTTGCAAAAGAGCAACACCGCGGTCCTAAAGTCTCGCGCCAAGAGCCCGTCTTGGGCACGCAAGTGCCGCAAATGGGTCAATCCCATGCTGCTATTGTGGCGCAAAAAGCCGCGGAGCAAGAACAAGCGCTACGTGCCGCGCCGCAGCAAACTGCTTTGTTTGAAGAAAATGAATATGAAACAGATCATCAACAAGTAGCGCATGTTGAACAAGCCGCTGAAGATGAATTAGGTGAGCCACGCGACGTGCTGGTTTTACATGTGGTCGCAAAAGATGGCCAACAGCTGAACGGCGCTGAACTACTGCCTTGTTTCTTAACTTTGAACTTTAAATATGGCGACATGAATATTTTCCATCGCCATGTGGATAATGCGGGCAATGGTAAAGTCTTGTTCTCTATTGCTAACATGCTAAAACCTGGCGTGTTTGATCCGGACAACATGGAGCAGTTCAGTACTCAAGGTGTGGTATTTTTCATGACGTTACCTTGCTACGGCGATGCTTTAATGAACTTCTCGATTATGCTTAACTCTGCGCGCCAACTCGCTGAGGAGATCGATGCCGTGGTACTCGACGGTCAACGTTTGCCTTGGGGCGAGTTTACTAAGCAAGATTATTTACACCGTATTCGCGCTAACGCTTAGCCGACGCCGCAATTTGGCGGTTAATACATTGATGAGGCCGCGATTGCGGCCTCATTTTTTATGATCTACTTTTGTGATCTAAAGCATTCTGGATAAAGAATATGCAAGACATTCAACTCGATACACTAGTGTCAGAAGACGTTAACCCTGAAAACGCATCGCAGGTGATGCAGGCGCTCAGCCAATCACTGAACGAGCACAACATTCGTTACTATGTGGATGATGCGCCGAGCATTACTGATTCTGAGTACGACAGGTTGATGCAGTGTTTACTCAAGCTTGAGGCGTTATATCCCCATTTGATTGTGGCTGATTCACCGACTCAAAGGGTGGGCGGATTGGCGCTCGCCAAATTTGATCAAATCACTCACCTTAAACCTATGTTGAGCTTAGATAACGCCTTCGATGAAGCGGATTTCAGTGCTTTCCACAAACGTGTCACCGATAAAGTGGGTGAGGTGAGTTTTTGCTGCGAGCCTAAACTCGATGGCCTTGCCGTGAGTATCTTGTATCGCCATGGCGTGCTTGAGCGCGCTGCGACCCGCGGCGATGGTTCAGTGGGTGAAGACATCACTGAAAACGTTAAAACCATTAAATCGATACCGCTTAAATTGCGCGGTAATGATTTCCCTGAACTCGTTGAAGTGCGCGGCGAAGCCTTTATGCCTAAAGCCGCCTTTGAAGCGCTGAACGACAGGGCGCGCGCCAAGGATGAAAAACTCTTTGTTAATCCGCGTAACGCTGCTGCCGGTAGCTTGCGTCAACTTGACAGTAAAATTACCGCCGCCCGCTCATTGGCTTTTTATGCCTATGCGCTAGGGGTTGTTGAGCCGGATTCCCATCCGTTAGCTAAAACCCATTTCGAGCAGTTACAGCAGCTTAAGTCGTGGGGTTTACCCGTTAGTAGCGAAATCAAAGTCTGCGCTGAATTAAGCCAAGTCTATGACTACTATAAAAACATTCTCACTCGTCGCGGCGATTTAGCCTTTGAAATCGATGGCGTCGTGATGAAAGTTAACGATATTGCCCAGCAGCAACGTTTAGGTTTTGTGGCTAAATCTCCCCGCTGGGCGATTGCCTATAAATTCCCCGCACAGGAAGAAATGACTCTACTTGAAGGCGTCGATTTCCAAGTGGGCCGCACAGGTGCGGTGACGCCTGTGGCGCGCTTAAAGCCAGTATTTGTTGGCGGCGTGACGGTATCGAATGCGACGCTGCACAATGCCGATGAAATTGCCCGTTTAGGCATTAAAGTCGGTGACACTGTGGTCATCCGCCGCGCTGGTGATGTGATCCCACAAATTGTTGCCATAGTGCCAGAAAGACGTCCTGAAACGGCGACTGGCATTGTATTTCCGCATAATTGCCCTGTGTGTGGCAGTTTAGTCGAGCGTCTCGAAGGTGAGGCAGTGGCGCGCTGTAGCGGTGGTTTATTCTGCGAAGCTCAGCGTAAAGAAGCGATTAAGCATTTCGCATCCCGCAAGGCTTTGGATATCGATGGCATGGGCGACAAAGTCGTCGAGCAATTGATTGATAAAGAACTCGTCCAAAGTCCTGCGGATCTGTTTAAGCTCACCGCCTCTATGATGACTATGCTCGACCGCATGGGGATGAAGTCGGCAACCAATTTAGCAGCGGCGATTGAAGCGGCCAAAACCACAACACTTGCGCGTTTCTTATATGCCTTGGGCATTCGCGAAGTGGGCGAGGCGACGGCGGCAAACCTTGCGGCGCACTTTGCCAGTTTAGATGCGCTGCGGGTGGCAAGTGTGGAGCAGTTAACTGAAGTGGAAGATGTTGGCGCCGTGGTGGCCCAGCATGTGGCCCACTTTTTTGCTCAGCCGCATAACCTTGAGGTTATCGATGCCTTAATCGCTGCTGGTGTGCATTGGCCCGCCATTGAAGCGCCAAGTGCAGAGGCGCAGCCGCTTAAAGGCCAAACTTGGGTATTGACCGGTACCTTAAATCAGCTCAATCGTAATGATGCTAAAGCGCAGTTGCAGGCGCTGGGGGCAAAAGTCGCTGGCAGTGTGTCGAAAAATACCGATTGCTTAGTGGCAGGTGAGGCGGCAGGTTCAAAACTTGCGAAAGCGCAGGAGCTTGGCGTTAAAGTGATGGATGAGGATGAGTTATTGGCACTGCTCGCTGCGAACGCTTGATTGCTGTGGGCTGAAATAGGCCGCTGGCTCTGGTCTGATGTTTTGAATCTACAGTTTAAAAACCACTGAATCGTAAGTATTAAATAGCGCCTTACCTATGGCGCTATTTTTATTTGCACGCGTAAAAAGAAATGGGGGAAAGATAGTCTGCTTTGGCTATTGAATTAGCCGCGATTGGCACCATCTCCTTAATATGCTGTTTTAGTTTTTGCTAATTGGAAACCTATTTGAATTTCAGTCACATCACTTGGCTCGATGATAAAGGCCATATTAAACCGCCGATCTTTTTATACGCACTCTTGGCTTATCTTGCGCGCGGTTGGTGCATTTTTATCGCCTCGCTGACCCAGATGGGTGACCGTTCTGAGTTAGTGCGGATTTTTTACCCTGAAAAGTCAGATTTTTTGCTAGCACTCGGGGCGGGACTGGGCGCGGTTTTGATTTATCTTGTGGTGATTGCCGAACGTCGCCGTTCGCCTCAATGGTTAAGACCTATTTTTGTGCATTTGAAATGGGGTCTGTGGTTGCTGCTGATGATTGATGGTGTCTTGCTGGGGCAGCGGCTGAACCATGGCCAATTCCTATTCCATTGGAGCCTCGCTTTAGACGCGTTAGTCTTGTTCTGGTCGGGCATTTATCTCATTAAATCGAAGCGACTCAGTTATTATCTCCGTGACTGGCCCAAAGAAGAGCCAAAAATAGAACAAAAAGAGCTTCAGCCTTAAGATCCTATCCTGTTGTTATTTAGTCCCTTTATTTAACACTGAGGCGCAGGGCACAAATTAATGTGTCTTATGCCTCAGTTTGATAAGGATTTTTCATGTGTACTCTGCATCGAACGCTTTGAATCATCTATAGTTATATGTACTTAGCTTGAATGTGCCCTGTGGGATACGCAGATGAGGTCATCTGTTTATGTCTCGCATCACATTTGAAAGGAGTCATACTGCGTGGCAAAAGTACCTCAAAAAAAATTATCACTATCAGAAATTCAACTTGGCATGAGAGTCAAGTTGCCCTTGTCATGGACGAATCACCCCTTTTTATTTAACCGCGTTGATATAAGCAGTGCCGCTCAAATCGAAATGATCCGTGGCTTAGGGGTTCCCTATGTGTTTTTGTTGTCGGAATCGAATGCAGAACTGGATATTGTTGAAGAAGACGAAGACATTGAAGACGAGATAGCAGTCGAACCCGAACGGGATCTCAAGGCCGATACCCGTAAGGCGATGCGTTTAAGTCAAAAGCGTTTTTTAATGAATGTGAATAATTCCCGTAATGTGTTTGGTAAAATAGTCAGCGATCCAGAAGGCGCCTATCGACTTTCGGCGGCACTGGTTGAAGACATGCTAAGCCATTTGCAGGAAGTTGAAACACCGTTTCTGACCTTGGTTGGGATGGATGAGAAAGAGGTGAGTGTGACCCAACACGGCGTCTCTGTGGCGGTGTTGGCAATGATGATAGGTCACGCGCTGGATTTAACTCCAAGAGATCTGCGTGATATTGCCCTTGGCAGTTTGCTGCATGATATCGGTAAGCTTAAAGTGCCCGATGTGATCCGCCGAAAGCGTGGTGCACTGACGACACACGAAGCCAGCTATTTACAAATGCATCCTAATTTTGGTTTTGACATGTTGAATCGGTCAGGATTATTCCCTAAAGAGGTGTTAAATGTCATTCTACACCACCATGAGTTTGTTGATGGTTCTGGATTTCCTGACGGATTAACGGGGCATAAGATCCCAATCGTTACGCAGATCGTAAGCCTAGCAAATGATTATGATCAGCAGCTCAGTGGCCAGCAAGCAACGTCTCCTCAAGTGGCATTGGGTTATCTGTTTAAAAATCGTTCGAGTAAACATTCGGAATCACTGATTTCTGTGTTAGTTAAAATTCTTGGCATTTATCCTCCTGGAACTATAGTAAAGCTCTCCGATGACAGTATTGCGAAAGTGATCATGACCACCAAAGAAGTGAGTCAGCCCCAAGTCTGGGCTTGCAAAGTGGACGGGAGTGATGCTTCGCTGCGTTTCTTAAGTGACGAAGGCGTAACAGTGCAAAAAGCCATCAAAGCGGAAGAGTTGTCAGAGGGCGCTATTCGTACCTTGCAAGTCGATAAAGGGGTTAGTTTTTATTTTAGTTCGCTACAAACTTGAATCTTATGCACTAAGTTCCGTATTCTATCCGCTGATATGATTCCCTTAGGGCAAATATGGCGAATGTAAAAGCAGAAAACGGCGCAGTTAAATCCAGTGTTGCCTTGGTCGGTTGTGGATGGTTTGGTTTTGCCTTAGCAAAGCAGCTTGTCCAAGAGGGTTACAGAGTCACAGGCTGTAAGCGTAGCGCCGATGAATTATCGATATTAACTGAGGTTGGGATTGAAGCCTATCCGCTGCAATTGGGCAGCGAAGCACCCTCTGCCCCCGATGCTCAGGCGTTAAGCGGTTTATTTCAAACCGATTATCTAGTGGTCAATATTCCTCCCCGATTAAAGCGCGGTAACGCCACGTATCTTGATGAATTACAACAACTCATCGCATTAACCCAAGGCTGGCAATATCAGCGGATTGTGTTTATCAGCACCACAGGTGTGTATCCGGCCCAAGATAAAGTGATGACCGAAGCCGATGCCTTGGCAGAATCCAGCGACAGCCAAGTGCTATTAGATGCAGAAGCTTTATTTCAAGCGCGGCACCATAGCTGTATTGTCCGCTTTGCGGGGCTCGTAGGTCCCAAACGTCATCCTGGACGTTTCCTTGCAGGGAAAACTGATGTCAGTGGCGCCAATGTGGCAGTGAATTTAGTTCACTTAAGTGATTGTGTTAGTGCGGTAAGTCGGATACTCGCGGCAACGAGCATAGGGCTAGCTGTGGCTCCGATTTATAACCTCTGCGCGCCAATGCATCCTACCAAAGCTGAGTTTTATCAGGCTGCTGCCGAGTCCCTAGGTTTAGTCGCGCCCGAATTTAATCAACAATCCATGCCGAGTAAAGTCATCCAAGCTAACGCCATTGTCACAGATTTAGGCTTTCGATATCAGTATGCTTCTCCGCTGGATATGCTAGCGGCATGTTGAGAAAGGTTAATTATTGTTAAAGGTAAAAGCCGAGCTTTTAGGTTATCTTTGGCTTCCAAGTTTTGCTTGAGCGAATGTGTCATCCTTATTTAAATCAATGACGAATAAAAAGAGACAATATAATGAGCGTGTTTAATCGAGTTCGACCTATAGCCGCATTGGCGTGCGGATTAATCCTGAGTGCTAGCTTTGCACTGCAGGCCGCAAGTTTCGAAGAAGGCAAAGATTATGTTACGGTAGCGGGAATTACCGAAGCACAAAAGCCTGTGCTGCGGGAGTTTTTCTCCTATAACTGCCCGCATTGCTATAAACAAGAACCGCTTATGGACTTGACAGTGCAACTGCTCGGCAAAGATGTCGCTTTTGAGCGGACCCCGGTTGGCGCTGGCCGTCCTGCTTGGGAACTGAGTCAACTTGCCTACTATGTGGCGCAAAAATTAAAGATGACCAAGCAAACCCATGGCGCTATTTTCAAGCAAATCCATGAGAAAGGTGAGCAATTTACTGCGCCTGAACAAGTTAAAGCTTTCTTTGTCGCTCAAGGTGCTAAGGTGGATGATGTTGATGCCGCGATGAATTCCGTCGATGCCAAATTCACTCTAATGAATTATGACTCTCAAGCTGAGCTTGCTGGGATCAAGGGCGTACCCTCATTACTGGTTAATGGCCGTTATATGCTGACCTCAACCGCGCACACGCCAGAAGAGCTGGCAGCCTTAGTGAAGTTTTTAGCCGCGAAGTAACCGCGTTTAATAAATTGAGAATTGGTTTATCGCCGTTAAAGGATAACGACCTTGCAAGGTCATTATTCCGCCATTGGCCAATCTAACGTTAATAACCCAGTTTAGGCTGGGTTATTTTTTGCCTTAAACTCAAAAGATAACTCGTGGCCAACTTTGGTAAGCCAAACTGGGCGATGACTATTCTTAAGTGAAATCGCTGTGCG